>NZ_JBYVYM010000025.1:0-110585 GCF_058148225.1 Pseudomonas sp. DF5 | reverse complement strand
GCCGCCCCCGGCCATGGATGGCCGATGGCGGCGGGCCCACGGAGCAGGACCGGAGCGAGGGCACCCTGAGCCTAGGCGAAGGGCCGAACGAAAGGGGCAAGAGCCTTTGGTTACTTTGGGCTTTTCAAAGTGACTCGCTGTAAGAGCGAAACCGCCAGCCGCCGTTACCAAAGAAACGGATATGTACACCATCAAAAAACATGTTGCCCGCGAAGGGGCTCGATCAGGTACGCATCCCACGCCCACTCACCAGCAGCCGCGCACAACCGATGTACAGCACAACAGTCGCTACCAGCATGAAGGCGATCGCCACGCTGATCTTGATGTCCGACACACCAAGGATGCCGTAACGGAAGGCGTTGACCATGTGCAACACCGGGTTGGCCAACGACACGGTCTGCCAGAACGGTGGCAACAGGCTGATCGAGTAGAACACCCCGCCCAGGTACGTCAGCGGTGTCAGCACGAAGGTCGGGATGATCGAGATGTCATCGAAATTGCGCGCAAATACCGCGTTGATGAAGCCCAGCAGCGAGAAGATCGTCGCCGTCAGCAGCACCACCAGAACGGTCACGCCCAAGTGATGCACCTGTAGCGTGGTGAAGAACAGCGACAGCAGCGTCACGATGAGCCCGACCATCAACCCGCGCAGCACGCCGCCCAGGGTGTAGCCGATCAGAATCGTATGCGGTGACACCGGTGACACCATCAACTCTTCGATGGAGCGCTGGAACTTGCTGCCAAAGAAACTCGATACCACGTTGCCGTAGGAGTTGGTGATCACCGACATCATGATCAGCCCCGGCACGATGTACTCCATGTAGGTGAAACCACCCATGCCGCCGATCTGACGCCCGATCAGATTGCCGAAGATCACGAAGTACAGAACCATGGTGATGGCCGGCGGCAGCAGAGTCTGCGGCCAGATTCGGGTGAAGCGTTTGACCTCACGGTAAACGATGGTATTGAGGGCAACGAGGTTGGGTTGCAGCTCAGAACTCATACCGCCACCTTCGACAGATTTTTCTCCACCAGGGACACGAACAACTCCTCGAGGCGATTGGTTTTGTTACGCAGGCTCAACACTTCGATGTTCTGCTGCGCCAATTGGGTGAACAGCGCGGTAATGCCCATGGCCTTGTCGACCTGGACTTCCAGGGTATGACTGTCGATCAGTTTGGCCGGGTACCCGAGCAACTGTGGCGCCACTTGCAACGTGTTCTTCAAGTCCAGCAGGAACGTCTCGACATGCAGTTGGCTGAGCAACTGCTTCATGCTGGTGTTCTCGACAATGGTGCCGTGGTCGATGATGCCGATGTTGCGGCACAACTGCTCAGCCTCCTCCAGGTAGTGGGTGGTGAGGATGATGGTGATGCCTTTCTTGTTCAGCTCGGTGAGGAAGGTCCACATCGAGCGACGCAATTCGATGTCCACCCCCGCCGTCGGCTCGTCGAGGATCAGCAGGCGTGGTTCGTGGACCAGCGCCCGGGCGATCATCAGTCGGCGCTTCATGCCACCCGACAGGGAGCGCGACGGCACATCACGCTTGTCCCACAGGCCCAGTTGCGTCAGGTATTGCTCGGCGCGTTCCTTGGCAATTTTCGCTGGAATGCCGTAGTAACCGGCCTGGGTCACGACAATGTCGAAGGTCTTTTCAAACTGGTTGAAGTTGAATTCCTGGGGCACCACACCAATGCAGCGCTTGAGCGCCGCCGGTTCCTTGTCCAGGTCGTGACCGAACACATTCACCGTTCCGCTGGTCTTGTTCACCAGGGTCGAGATAATGCCGATGGTCGTGGATTTGCCGGCGCCGTTCGGGCCGAGCAAGGCGAAAAAGTCACCTTCGGCGACGTCCAGATCGATACCACTCAAGGCCTGGAAACCGTTGCCGTAGGTTTTGGTTAGCTGCCGGATGGACAGAGCGGAACTCATATCGGATTTACACACCAAGAAGGGAAGAAAGGAATAAATAAGGGCGGGCGGCGATCAATGCAACCGCGGCGCATGAGCGCAATGGTGCTTGTCGCCGTCACACAAGTACAGTCAAGCGTGTCGATAGTGAGTATTAAGTCAACGCGGTCATGACGGCTTTGCGATACGCCGGACGCTGCTTCAACCGCGCATACCAGGCTTCGAGATGAGGCTGCGGCGCGCGCTCGATCGGCATCTCGAACCAGGCATAAATGAAGCTGCCCAGGGGAATGTCGCCCATGCCGATCTCATCGCCCGACAGGTAGGGTTTAGCCGCCAGCGCTTGATCGGCCATCGACAGCAGATCGTCGCATTCCTTGATCGCGGCCTTGATTGCCGGCCAGTCCTGCTGCTCTTGCGGGGTGCGCAACACGCCCCAGAACACCGTGCGAAACGGCGCAGCAAAACTTGAGGTGGTCCAGTCCATCCACTTTTCCGCCGAGGCACGGGCCTGCAGGTCCGTCGGATACCACGCCGTGCCGCTGGCATGGCGGGCCATCAGGTAACGCACGATGGTGTTGGATTCCCACAGCACGAAGCCGTCGTCTTCGATCACCGGCACGCGACCGTTAGGATTCATCGCCCGGTACTCAGGCGTGTCGACCACACCAAAGGCACCGCCGGCATCGATGGCTTCATAGGCCAGGCCCAGCTCTTCGGCGGCCCACAACGGTTTTCTGACATTCGACGAATTTTTCCGACCCCAGATCTTCAGCATGACCGCCTCCTTGTTGGATAAATGCGCAGGCAGCATACGCCGGATCAGGCGCGACTCAAATCGCTCTGCATGTCACCCAGTTGCAGCGGCAGCCGCTCGCCAAACAGATGCGGATAGCACTTTTCCAAGTGCTCGAAAAAGAACGCTTCAGGCACATCGGTGAACTGGCCGTGATCGACCAGGTACTCCATCAGCTGCTCGCCGTCACGGTTGAAGGGATGGAACACGCTGTCGTTGATCCCGTCGAATTCCAGCGGCGCGACATTGAACAGCTCGCACAATTGTTGATTGAAAGCCGGCGTGGCTTTAACCCAACGCTCGTTCAAATAAAGCTCGGTGTAGCCGTGCATGGCGAACACATCGCTCTTGAGCAGTTCGAGCAGACGCGGCGTCGACAGATGATTGCGCACATCCGCCAGACCGATACGCGCCGGGATCCCGCAATGCCGAGCGCAACCTGCCAGCAGCGTGGCTTTGGGCACGCAATAACTCTCCCCGGCCGCCAGTGCATAGCTGCCGCGCAAGGTGTCTGGATCACGACTGAAGGTATAGGGGTTGTAGCGCACGGCTTCGCGCACCGCGTAATAGAGATTGATTGCCTGACCGAGCGGATCGCGCCGGGCGCCACGATGTTTTTCGGTGAACGCCACCACCGAGGGATGGTCACTGTCGATAAAGCGGCCGGGGCTCAGATACGCGTGCATGGGAGCAATCTCCTGAGGGAAGCCACGAGTCTAGCGACACCTTCAGCACAGAGATAACGACGTTTCGGCCAAATATCAGCGCTTACTGCGCTGTTGACGAAAGACTTCAGCAGTTCTCCATGAAACAACCTACGAATTTCAACCGTTGATTCCTACAAGCTCAGACTTTTCGCTCTGTCCCCCACTTTTATGGATGCCGTCTAAGCTCTGAGAGTGGTTTTGCCCCTGGCTTCAGGAGAATTAATTATGCTGCTGTTGTGGATACTGGTTCTGGTGGTCGGGATTGCCTGGCTGGCACATCGCCGCACCGCACCTCTGCCCGCCTTGGGCATCATCGCTGTCTATCTGCTGGCGATGGGCATCTTCAGACATGCGAGCCATGCCCCTGTCTGGCTGCTGCTGATTTTCTGGGTGTTGCTCGCGGCCGTGGCCGTCCCCCTGTTGCTGCCAGACATGCGACGAAAAATGTTCACGGCGCCCATATTCAACTGGTTTCAAAAAAACCTGCCGCCCATGTCGCAAACCGAGCGTGAAGCCATTGAAGCCGGCACGGTCTGGTGGGACGGCGAGCTGTTCAGCGGTCGCCCGGACTGGAACAAGCTGCTGGCCTACCCCAAAGCGCAGCTGAGCGAAGAGGAACAGGCATTCATCGATGGCCCGACTGAAGAGCTCTGTGCCATGGTCAGCGACTGGCAGATCAGCCAGTTGATGGACCTGCCACCCAAGGCCTGGGATCACATCAAGCAGCATGGCTTTTTTGCCTTGATCATCCCCAAGGAATACGGTGGCAAAGGCTTTTCGGCGTATGCCCACTCCCAGATTGCGATGAAACTGGGGACTCGCAGCGGCGACCTCGCTTCCACCGTGATGGTGCCCAACTCCCTCGGCCCGGCGGAACTGCTGCTGCATTACGGCACCGAAGAACAACGCAATCATTACCTGCCACGACTGGCCCGCGGCGACGATATTCCCTGCTTTGCCCTGACAGGCCCGATGGCGGGCTCCAACGTCGGCGGCATGACCGACACCGGGGTGATTTGCAAAGGTGAATGGGAAGGCCAGGAAACCCTCGGCCTGCGCCTGAACTGGGAAAAACGCTACATCACCCTCGGTCCGGTGGCGACCTTGATCGGCCTGGCCTTCAAGGCCTATGACCCGGATCGTTTACTGGGTGACAAAGTCGACCTGGGGATCAGTCTCGCACTGATTCCAACCCAGACCCCCGGCGTGGAGATCGGCCGCCGTCACCTGCCGCTGGGCGCCGCCTTCATGAACGGCCCGAACGCAGGCAAGGATGTGTTCATACCGCTGGATTTCATCATCGGCGGTCAGGAAATGCTCGGCGAAGGCTGGATGATGCTGATGAACTGCCTGTCGGTCGGGCGTTCCATTTCACTGCCTGCCATCGGCACCGCCGCGGGCAAGTTCAGCAGCCTGGTGACGGGCCAATATGCGCAGGTTCGCGAGCAATTCAACGCACCACTGTCAGCCTTCGAAGGGATTCAGGAAGCACTGGCACGGATCGGCGGCAGTACCTGGTTGATGGACAGCGCACGGATGCTCACCGCCAACGCCGTCGACCTCGGTGAAAAACCGTCGGTGCCCTCCGCGATCATCAAATACCACCTCTCCGAACGCGGTCGCGAGTGCATCAGCCACGCCATGGATGTCCACGGCGGCAAGGCCATCATCATGGGCCCGAACAACTACCTGGCGCGTAGCTGGCAAGGTGCGCCCATTTCCGTCACGGTCGAAGGTGCGAACATCCTGACGCGCAACCTGATGATCTTCGGTCAGGGCGCTATTCGCTGTCATCCGTTCGTACTCAAGGAAATGGCCCTGGTCCATCGCGAAGACAAACAACAGGCGCTGATCGAATTCGACGCCCTGCTGCTCAAACACATTGGTTTTGCCGTGAGCAACGCCGCCAGTACCCTGGTGCTGAATCTTGGCCTGGGGCATTTCGAACATGCACCAGGGGACAGGCTCAGCCAAGGCTATGTCCGCGCCCTCAACCGTCAGGCAGCGGCTTTTGCCATGCTGGCGGACCAGTGCATGATGTTGCTGGGCGGCGAACTGAAACGCCGCGAAAGGTTGTCCGCACGTCTGGGCGATGTGCTCAGCTACCTGTATCTGGCCTCCGCCGCGCTCAAGCGGTATCACGATCTCGATTCGCCGGAGCATATGCGCCCGCTGTTCGCCTGGGCCATGGAAGAGAGCCTCGGCCAGTCCGAACGTGCGCTGGACGAACTGCTGACCAACTTCCCGAACAAGGTACTCGGCTGCCTGCTGCGGGTGCTGGTGTTCCCGTTCGGTCGCCGACACAGAGGCCCTTCGGACAGACTGGCGGCCAAAGTCGCAGCCGTTCTCGGACGCGCCAAGGGCGATCCAACCCTTGAGGAGCTATTGGGAGGCTGCTATCGCCCGCAATCGACAGAGGACCCGGTCGGCGCCCTGCAGCACGCCTGCGACTTGCTGAACGCCGCCAAACCGCTACAGAAAAAACTCAACACGGCGCTGAGAAGTCGCCAGGTCAAACCCACTGTCGGGGAATCTGTCATCGATGCCGCGCTGGAAGCTGGCGTCTTGCAACCGGCTGAAGCCCAGACCTTGCGCGAGGTCGAAGTGGCGCAGCGCAAGGTGATCGACGTCGATGATTTCGACAAACAGGTGCTGGTGCTGGGCAAGGGCAAGGTCCGCTGATCCAGAAGACCATGTGTCGCCTTACCATCATGGGGCGCTTTACCCTGTGAAAAACGGGCGCGGGGGCTTTATACTCCTGCGCCCGTTTTGCTCTTGAGGACTTATCTCGTGTCCAATGTCGTTGCCGATCATCTCGTCTTGCTCGACCACCTGCGCAGTATCCTGGTCGCCGTAGGTGAGGCCGAACAGGTTCCCGAAGAAAGCCATGCCTTGTTCCTGGAGCGCTTCGACGAACTGCGTGCATTGCTGCCGGTCGACCCGATCGAAAGCCAATACCTGGGCCAGGACATCCTGTGCCAGATCATCACCCGCTACCCGCAAATCGCCCACCTGGTGCCGCGCGACCTGCTGTGGTACTTCGCCGGTGACTGCCTGCATTACATGCCCGATGATGAAATCGACCTGTACCAGGCGCTGGAAGAACGTCGCTTCGAAGCCGAACAGAACGATGAACCGTTCGATTGGAATCAGGAAAAACAGCTGCTGGCGATGTCGAACCAGGACAGCAAGCACTGATCCCCGCCCGGTAATGCAAAAGGCCCGCATGGTTATTCATGCGGGCCTTTTTTATTGGTCGGGAAGATCTTTTCAAAGCAACCCATCACTCTCGGGCAACTCATACGCTGCCGCGCCCTTGCCCAACGCACTTGGCTTGCCCGGCTTGCTCAAGGTCGGCTCCTTCTCCAGGCATTCCACCAGATAGTCGATAAACACCCGTAATTTGGGCGGCAGATAGCGGGTGGGCGAATGCAGCAACCAGGCGCCTCCGTGGTAGGACGCCAGAAAGGTCCAGTCCGGCAATACCTGCACTATCAGCCCCTGTTCCAGCGCATAACGAGCGGTGAAGTAAGGCAGGCTACCGATCCCGATGTGTTGCAATACCGCGTCCAATCGCACGCCCGTGTGATTGGCGGCGTAACGTCCGCGCACGCTGACGGTCACGGCTTTGCTGCCCTTCTTGAACTTCCAGCGCGCATCGCTCGGGGTTTCCCCCAGATAGATGCAGCTGTGATTGAGCAGGTCATGAGGATGAGTCGGCGTACCGCGCTTGGCCAGATACTGCGGCGTTGCGCAGAGTAGATGATCGATGGTCAGCAATTGACGCCCCACCAGCCCCACGGGTGGCCGATCGGTGATACGGATTGCCAGGTCGACGTTGTCGTCGATCAAATCCACCTGACGGTCCTCGAGTAACAATTGCACATCCACTTTTGGATAGCGCCGCAGAAATTCCGGCATATGCGGATGAATGACGAATCGCCCAACGGCCTTGGGCACGCTGACACGCACCAGCCCTTCTGCTTCATAGGTGAATTGACCGCTGATTTCCATCACCGACTTCGCCGCGCTGACCATCTCCTGGCATCGTTTGAACACCTCTTCGCCTCCGTCGCTCAGGCGTAGCTTGCGCGTGGTTCGTTGCAACAAACGCATGGCGAGCGACTTCTCCAGCCGCGAAATGCTGCGACTTACCGCCGAGGGTGAAGACCCCAACTGACGCGCCGCTTCGGAGAAGCTGCCGGTCTCGACGACCTTGACGAAAATCGCCATTTCACCGAGCAATGGCAGGGGAAGATTTATGCTCATAGCGCAATAGTCCTTTGAGGTTGGAACGGATTATCACGCGATTCCACGATTCATATAATAAAAACAGAAACTTTAATAAGGGCATGAAACATGACGTTGCGCCTCTTTTTCCACAGTGATGACCTCAACGCTAATGTGGAAGTCCTCGATTGCACGCCCTACGAGAACGAATTCGCCGTGGTGCTGCACGCCACCCTGTTTCACCCCCAAGGCGGCGGGCAACCCTGGGATACCGGCTGGATCGGCGAGAGCCAGGTGCTTCGTGTGGTTCAGGATCAGGACCGCATCATCCACTTTGTCGACCACCCGGTAAAACTCGGTATGACCCGGATTCAGGTCGACGAGCAACGCCGCCGATTCAATACGCGCATGCATTCGGCGGGGCACCTGATTGGCCACTTCGTCCAGGCTTTGGGCTGGATACCGACCAAGGCTCATCACTGGCCGGACGAAGGACGTGTCCAGTTCAAACCGGGCGACAGTGCCCAAGAGGTCGATGCCCAGACGATTCAACACGGCATCAGGCATTGGATTACCCGTGACCTGCCGCGCCAGACGTTGTTGCGCGAAGGTGCCCGGCAAGTCGGCTTCGGTGAACTGCCCACCTACGGCTGCGGTGGCACTCATGTACGGAGCCTGAAGGACTTGGGCACAATCACGATCATGTCCCTTTCGCAGAAAAAGGGAGCGCTGTCAGTCCACTACAGCGTGGCCTGAGCATTTGAGCGATGTCGACCCCGTCATCGCCAGATCGCCCTCCTCGGCGCGTCGACCGCTGAGTATCCTTACCGAGGAGTTCCCCGCCAGGTTGGCGGCCTTTAACGGCCTAACCCGCGACATGCGTGACGCAGGGATTGCAATTAAGGCGTTAGTGCTTTCGGACAACCAGATTTTCGTCGATTGCAAAAGCCTCGACCTGCTGTCGCACCGATTTGGGCATGAATTTCGCGGGATGCGCTGCAACGCTGAGGGCCAGTTTTCCCGCAATACGGCGACTATCCGGGGCATCGGCGTGGTCTGGTTCTCGCAGGTCAAGAAGCAGGACTAATGAGCCTGTCGCTTGAGGTCGGTGGGCGGCCAAGTATTCCCTTCGAACCACATCATGTAGTGCTCCATCACCCGCAACCTGCCTATCTCCCTCCTTTGCACGGAAAGTTTTCGCACAAAGCGTGGCGCTTTGCCTTGGTTGAACTACCTTTCAAACAAGAAGAAGTCATAACGGTTTGGAATTTCCAGATCAGGTTCAGCGATCAAATAGCGGATTGGCAAAAGGAGTTACCTCACTATGGTCCTGGCAAGTTTTTTCCGGCTTTGTGTCTTGATTGCCGGTTTCTTTTCAGGGGAGTCAGCTCGGCGGACAGTACTGTCTATAGCCGCTATTGCTGTCGGGCCGGGGCATTTCGCTCTGGTAGGCAGCCCTGGTAACCGGATCATTCAAAACCGTTTTAGCGAAGGTCGCTCGCTGTTCACTAAAGACCAGCGCATTGCACCCGCGTGTATATAGCAGCACCAAGGAATATTGCCGGAGACATTAGTGATTAGTGCCCTGGCGAGGTTGAGGGTCGACTCAGGCCCCTTGTAGTGATCCGAGGCAACCCAGTTAGCCTTGAAGATGGCCTATTCAGCGAGGATGCACTTAATGAGCTATCGTACCGTGCCCGCTTTCAAGCGAATTATCCATGGCCTGTTCTGGATGGGCCTCAGCGTGGACGCGGCTCAGGCCGCGGCGGCCAACTGTTCGCAGATGGACAGTATGCCGACAACGTTCGAGGTCGGTCAGGGGCTTCAGAGTGAACTGCGCACACCGGTTCCGGTGACGCAACTGGCCGTGGGTGACCCGAAAATTGCCGACGTGCAACCCAGCGGCAAAAACCCCAACGCCTTCCTGCTCACTGGTCTGACACCGGGAGCCACCAGCCTGATGGTCTGGACCACCTGTTCGAAAGAACCACGCCAAAGCATGGTGTTCGTCAAGGGCCGGGCCACCTCGGCGCTGACCAGCGTGTCGACCGGACCTACCGAAGACCCGCTGCTGCCAAGCCAGGTGCAAACCGATATTCGCTTCGTTGAAGTCAGCCGGACCAAACTCAAGGAAGCCTCAGCGTCTATTTTCGGCACCCGCGGCAACTTCCTGTTCGGCTCGCCGAGAACCTTACCTACCATCGGCGGCATCGTTACGCCGTCATTGCCGGTGAACAACGATAATTTCAACCTCTCTTTTGCGACCGGCAGTACCCTGGTGGCGATCAACGCGCTGGAAGGCAGCGGCTTCGCCTATACCCTGGCGCGGCCAAGCCTGGTGGCGCTCAGCGGGCAAAGTGCGAGCTTCCTGGCCGGCGGTGAAGTACCGATTCCGGTGCCCAGTTCGAGCAGCAATAACATCTCCATCGAGTACAAGGAGTTCGGTATCCGCCTGACCCTGACGCCAACCATCATCGAGAAAAACCGTATTGCCCTGAAGGTGGCGCCAGAAGTCAGTGAACTGGACTTCACCAACGCCGTGAGCATCGCCGGCACGATAGTTCCGGCGCTGACCATACGCCGTACCGACACCAGCATCTCCCTGGCCGACGGCGAAAGCTTCGTCATCAGCGGCCTGATCAGTACCCGCAACAACTCCCAGGTGAACAAATTCCCGGGGCTTGGCGATATCCCGATTCTGGGCGCGTTTTTTCGCGATAACACCATCAACCGTGAAGAGCGCGAGCTGCTGATGATCGTCACCCCACACCTGGTCCAGCCTCTGGCGGCCAATGCACAACTGCCATCATTGCCTGGCGAACAGCTGCGTAATTACGACCCGAACTTCTACCGCATGTTCTTCCTTGAAAATGGCGATTTCGACAGTCGCAGCGGGCTTTCGCAATGAGCCGGAGCCAGACGCTGAACCGGGCTTTCGCCCTCACTCTTAACGGTGACCTTGAGCGCTTGGCGGGCCAGCTGTATTGCCATTGGCCAGGCGTTCAACGTGTTGTAGCCAGAGGACACTCGATGAAAGCAATCATTGCAATAACGGCGACATTGATGCTCGCAGGTTGTGCCACCAATGGCCTGTCTTCGCGAACGGCTGTCTGTGCCAAGCCCAGTTCGGAGCAAGAGCTGGCCCTGAATCTGGCGGACAACATGGTCAATGAGGGCCGTTTGTATGCCAGCCTGGCGAACCTGGAAAGCTTGCCCGATGACCTGGTCCAGGCTCGCCTGCGCAAGGCTCGGGTGCTTCGCTTGATGGGGCGTAAAGATGCGGAGCCGTTGTATCAAAGCTTGCTCGGCACCTGTCTGGCCCCTGAAGGGGAACATGGCCTGGGCCAGTTGGCTGCGGCAAAAAATGATAACGCCACCGCTGCCACTCACCTTGAGCGAGCGGTGAAGATGTCCCCCACCGACGACAAGATGCGCAATGACCTAGGGGTCGTCTACCTCAATCAGCGACGGATCCCTGAAGCACGCTTCGAGTTCATGACAGCCATGGAGCTCAAGCAGGCGGATTCACTGGCGGCACTCAACATGGTGACGCTGCTGATCTATCAGGATAACTGGAAGGCGGCTGCCGAACTCGCAAACCGCGCCAGCTTGAGTCCCCAGCAAGTCGCAGAGGCTCAAAACCGCGCGGAAAAACTCAAGGCCTCTGCTAAAAAAGCGGTGGCTTCGGAGGGGAATCGCAAGGCTGAGGTAGCCGATGCCTCAGCCGGTGCTGCGATCAAGTAGAACGTACGAGGAGTCGAGATGAATACCAAAAGGCTGTTGATTGTGTGCATGGTTTGCCTGTCCACCAGTGCCTGGGCTATTGAGCCGGGCCCCTCCTCGGCGCCGCAAAAAGGCACCGAACAGTGGATGCAGCTACAGATCCGTGGTGTGGTTGCCTCCCCTTTTCGGCAAACTGCATCGGTCACCGAGCGTGACCTGGCCTTCCAGCGTTGGCTGAACAGCTTCACCTACCCGATCCCGATGTTCTTTGAGCAGAAAGCTGCGGGGGAAATGTCCACCAGCAAATGAGGCACGTCAATGGATGATCAACCTCTGGCATCGTCCAGAGTAGCCTGGTTAAAAAGCCAGGCTTAATTACGTCTGCCGGAAAGTATTAGCATCTACACATTTCCCAGTTCTAACCGAATCCCCCCGCATGAGCGAGGCTTGCCCGCGAAGAAGCCGTCATATCTACGTGGCAGACAGAACGCTTTCGCGGGCAAGCCTCGCTCCAGGGGACATATAGACCTTCAGAGGGAAAGTAAAGATCAAGCTCGGGTAGAGGCCATCGTGCTCGACAGCCTCTGCACGTTTACCTCACCCGAATGCTCTGAACACGCCGATCAGCGCAGGGCCGATGGCGACCAGAAAGAAGCTCGGCCACAAGCAGAAAATCAGCGGAAATACCAACTTGGTACCGACTTTTGCCCCCATCTCTTCGGCGGCTTGTGTACGCCGGTCACGGAACTCATCGGCATAGATGCGCAGGGTGTCGGCTACGCTGGTACCGAAGCGAATACTTTGCGCCAACAGGCTAACCAACCCTTGCACGTCATCCAGGCCAGTACGCAAAGCCAGTTGCTTGAGCGCCTCGGTACTGGAAATGCCCGCGCGGATTTGCGCATTGACCAGAGCCAGCTCTTCAGCTAGCTCAACCTGACTGACTGACATCTCTTCAGCCACCCGTTCAATGGTCGTAGGCAGGGCCAGGCCCGACTCCACACAAACCACCATCAGATCCAGCGCATCCGGAAACGCGGCACGCAGCCGACCTTGACGCGCCTGCTTGCGGTTGCCGACATACAGCGCTGGCAGCAGCCATCCCATACCAGCCACCATGAGCACCAACAACAGACCAATGCTCAGCGAAACCTTGGGAATCATCGGCAGCAGCAACAACGTAATGCCGACCAACACCAGGGGTAACAGCAAGCGCACTGCCCAGTACATCTGCACAGCTGAAGAGGAACGGTACCCCGCGTGCGTCAACATGGTCTGAGTGGCGGACGCCTGAGCCGACTCGGCCGAGGCAAAACGCTGGCCGACCCGCTCCAGCAACAGTTGCAGGTTACCTGGAGCGTCCTGGCCAGTCGTGTTGCCTAAATGACCACGCTTGATCAGCGCCAGACGGCGCCGCACCGGGTCCTGAAGACCTAGCATCAAGAAGATCACTGCAACGACTGCAAGCACTGTACTGAGACTGATCGCGCCAAGGAACAACAGGCGCGCCACCTCCTCGTTCCCCGTGACCCGACTGAACAACCCGAGTAAAAAATCCATAACCTGTACCTCCCGGTAGCGAATACCGCTTAAACCTGAATCCGGATGATTTTGCGTATCCAGAAAATTCCGATCAACATGGCGCAAAAAGCCCCGATGATCAGCTTATGTCCCATGGGATCATTGAGTAGCACAGGCAGGTAGGTGGGGCTTGTGATAACTATCGCAATGGCCAGCACAAAGGGAATGGCCACCAGTATCCAGGCCGACATCCGCCCTTCGGCCGACAGGGTCTTGACCTTGCGCTGGAAGCGAAAGCGCCCACGGATCAGGCGACTCAGGCGCTCCAGCACCTCGGTCAGATTGCCACCCGTCTCACGGTGAATAAGGATCGATGTCACTAACATCATCACCGTCATGCTCGGCATTCTCTCCAGCAAGCCGAGCATGGCCCGACGTACATCATTGCCGTAGTTGATATCGGCGAAGGTCATACCGAACTCATGAGCGACCGGTCCCTTGTGTTCCTCGGCGACCAGGCGCAGGGTCTCATTGAAAGGGTGCCCGGCGCGCAAGGCTCGGCACATGGCATCCAGTGCATCCGGCAGACCTTCCTCAAACTCAGCGAAACGTTTGCCACGGTCACGAAAAATTTTCAGCAGGGGTACCCAGAACACCCCGAAGCCCGCCAGCAGTGCCATCCACCAGACAGTCGATACCATCCAGATCGAGACGCCCGCGCAGGCGCCCAGGAACAACCCGAGCAACAGCACCCGATAAGCACGATATTCATGACCCGCCTGCTCGATTACCTGTGTCAGGTTCGCCATAAAGGGCAATTGCTCGAGCATGGCCTCCAGCGGCGACAAACGCGTCAGATATTTCTGTCGCAACACCGTCTGCATGTTGGGCAGATTGTTGGCTTTCTCCAGTACGTGCAAGCGACCACGGATGCGCTTGCGCATCTTGCCGGCCTCACCGAACACCGGCACTACCACGCCCTGGGACAGGAGGAACACGGCGATAAACACCATACCCAGGAACATCAGAATGAATTCACCAGGAATATGGCTCATGACTGCCGTGCCTCCATCCATTCAGGCCTGAACATCGTCAGCGGCAATTCGATGCCGCGCTTGGCCAGCACATCGCGGAAGGCCGGGATCATGCCGCTGGGGCGATAATCGCCGAGCACTTCACCGTTTTCACCCATGCCCTGGCGCGCAAAGGAGAAAATTTCGGTCATGGTGATGATCTCGCCCTCCATGCCGTTGATCTCTTGCACGCTGACCAGCCGACGCTTGCCGTCCTCCTGACGTTCCAGCTGGATCACCACATCGATGGCCGAGGCGATCTGCTGCCGCATGGCCTTGATCGGGAAGGTCGCCCCGCTCATCGACACCATGTTCTCGACTCGCCCCAGCGCATCGCGCGCGGTGTTGGCGTGGATCGTGGTCAACGAACCGTCGTGACCGGTGTTCATGGCCGTCAGCATGTCCAGCGCCTCTGCGCCACGCACTTCGCCGATCACAATGCGGTCCGGGCGCATCCGCAAACTGTTGCGCACCAACTCCCGCTGGCTCACCTCGCCACGCCCCTCGATATTCGAAGGTCGGGTTTCCAGGCGCACCACGTGGGGCTGCTGCAGTTGCAGTTCGGCCGAGTCTTCGATGGTGACGATCCGCTCGTTCTGCGGAATGAAACTGGACAACACATTGAGCATGGTGGTCTTGCCGCTGCCGGTACCGCCGGAAATCAGCACGTTCAAACGCCCACGGACAATCGCCTTAAGCAACAGGGCAATGGCCGGGGTCAACGTTCCCACCTGGATCAGGCTGTCGGTATTGAGCAGGTCCACCGCAAAGCGGCGAATCGACATGCTCGGGCCGTCGATGGCCAACGGCGGGATAATCGCGTTGACCCGCGAACCGTCCTTGAGCCGGGCGTCCACCAACGGTGAAGACTCGTCGATACGCCGCCCCAGACTGGACACAATGCGGTCGATGATGTTCAGCAAATGCTGATCATCGCGAAAACGCACATCAGTCCTTTGCAGTTTGCCGAAGCGCTCGACATAGACCGAGGCATGGCCGTTGACCAGAATGTCGGACACGCTGTGATCGGCCAGCAACGGTTCCAATGGACCCAAGCCAAGCACCTCATCGGTGATCTGCTTGATGATCAACTGGCGGCTGGAAGAACTCACCGGTGCTGAATGTTCATCGAGCAGGCGCTGGCAAATATCACGAATCTGCCGCGCAGCCTCGGCCTGCTCAAGGGAGTCCAGCAAGGACAGGTCCATGACCTTGAGCAACTGCTGGTAGATTTTTTCCCGCCACTCAGCTTCCACCGGAGTGACCTGGCTTCTGGTTTCGTAAAGAACGTCCGGCGCTGCACGCTCCCACGCCATTATTTCCTCTGCCGGATCCAGCAGGTCGTCGCCCAACGGAGTAACTGGCGATGAGGCGGGTTTACCGGACTGTTTGCGCAAGCGGTTACGAAAGTCGCTGATCATGGGTCATCCCCCGAAAAAACGGTTGAAGGCGCGTTTGAGTAAGCCTTTGTTCCCGGCCACCTGTTGACCGACCAGGTCCTCGGTCATGTCGCGCAGGGCAGTAGTAATCGCGGCCCTCGGCGCATGCAGCCCCAACGGCACGCCAGTGTTCTGACTCTGGCTGACCAGGTTGAAGTCGTTGGGTAATTTCGACAGATTGGTGCAGCGCAGTGCCTCGCCAATATCCTTGAGGCTGATCGCTGCGGCCTTGTCATAGCGGTTGACCACGATCTGCAACTGATCGCCGCGCACGCCCAGGTCGTCGCGAAGAATCCGCACCAGGGAGCTGGCATCGCGCAGATGACTGACGCTCTGCTGCACCACCACGTAGACCCGATCCACCTGTTCCAGCACGGAGCCGGTGAGGTGGTCGATTTGTCGCGGCAGGTCGATCACCACCCAGTCATAGCTGACGCGGGCCAGTTGCAACAGGGTGTCGAGTTGCTCGGGTTGGGCATCCTGCGGCAGGCACAGCTCACCGGCCCGACCACCCAGTACATGCAAGGTAGGGCTGAAGTGGCTGCAAAAACCGCGTAGCGCGACGCTGTCCATGCCGTCGATCTGATGCAACACCTCGAGATGGCTGTGCGTCTGTGCCACATCCAGGTAATGCGTCACGCTGCCGAATTGCAGGTCCATGTCCAGCAGCAGGGTACTGCCGCCCTTGACGCTGAGTTGTTGAGCCAGGTTACAGGCCAGCAAGGTTCCGCCGGAGCCACCCTTCGCACTCATCACAGCGATCAATTTGCCTTCTGACCCGCTGCCGGTGCGAACCTCCATGACTAGGCGATTCAAAGCAGCAACCAGTTCTGTCTCGGCGATAGGCTCCGGCAGCACGTCTCGGGCGCCGGCCTGCATCGCCAGACGCATGCCTTCCTGCTCGCTCAGCAGGCCGCACACCAACATCGGTGGACGCTCATGGGCCGGACGCTGTAACAGTGCCGATAGCTCCTCGCGCCACAGGTGGCTAACGCGCAGTAGCAACAGATCGGGCATGCGGTCCAGACCGTAGAGCGGGTCGACATGCCCATTGCTCACCAGGCGAGTGCTCACCTCCAGGCTGGGCATGCGCTGGCAGACGCTCTGCAGATCGCGCAACGAGTTGGCATCACGACTGCTGATCAGCAACCGGAGCCCGGTCTTGCCGGTCGAGGTGGAGAGCGGAGTGTCCTTGGTATTCAGCATGGTGTGATCTCCCCGGAATCGGAATGACGCCCGAGGCTTTCGCGTGGCAAAGTTGCCTTGAATGCAGGCAAGGTAATGGGCACGCCGAACCCGGGAATAAACAGATTGAAAACGAAGCCTTGCAGACTCAACTGGACATAACGGATGGCACGAAAACCAGTGGCGCTGACCAGGTCGCCGGGATTGGCCACCACAGCACCGTTAACATCCAGATAGGTCAGCGTCAGGTTAGTGGTGGCCAGACTCGTGATCAGCTGGCTCGTACCAGCGTCGGTCGCGGCATTGAAGATCGCCCGCCGCAACACCACCGGATCGCTGATGTTGCACACTGCCGCCAGGCGTGCACCACGCCGTGCGGCTTCATCCAGCGCATTGACCGTGAAGTACAGCCGGCCCATCTCCAGCACGCCGAACAACAGCGTGAACACCAGCATGCCGATGACGGCGAATTCCACGATATACAGACCGCGCATGTGTTTGCGATTCATCACAGTGCCCTCATGACAGTGGTGGCGACTAGCGGAATGCTCAGCGCAATCGGACTGCCAAAAAATCCCGGAATCGAGCCGGCACAACTGCCGCTGCCAATCACCGGGCAGAAGTTGTAGGTGATGGTGACTCGCACATGGTCGATGCCCACTGCGGCGACCGCGACGTTTGCGGTCGTCAACCCTGACACCACCGCGGTCCCGGTATTTGCAGGCACACCATAGACCGCGACGTTTTTCGTTTGGGTCAGCAGCGTATCGCTCAGAGAGACAGCACCAAGCGTCGAGTTCCAGGCCTTACTGGCGACAAAGCGGTCGGCATCACGGCTGGCCTGCAGCAAGACGTTGTACTGATAGAGCATGCGGCCGAACTCGCCGAAGGCCAGCAACAGTAGCAGCAACACCGGCAGGACCAGGGTGAACTCCACCAGTGCCACGCCCTGTTGTGCCTGTGCTCGTTTAAATGCGCGAAGTCTCATGACGCCTCCTACGAGTCTGTGCTCGGAGTGCCAGTGCCGCTGCCAATATAGGTTTTGTAGAGCTGAATGATCTGCGGGCCGGAATCGGTGGACGGCGAGGGGCCGGCTACGTTGTCGCCTTCACACTCCTTCACAAACTGTCCGAAGATCTGCGATTCCGTGCCGCCGTTACTCATAGGCTGCACCACGAAATAGCAACCAAAACCTAGAACGGGGACCGAGGTGGTACCGCCCTGTTTACCGGTGCAGTCGCCCACGACGATTTTCAGCATCCGGCGCTCGAACACCCCACCGCTCTGACAGCCACTGCCGGACCCGGCCACACACGCGGCAGTGCTCGCACGCCAGTCGTTGTAGTCAAATATCGCGTTGCCGCCCGCTGTCAGATTACCGTTGCTCGATGTGATGGTTTGCCCCTGGTATTTCGGGCCTGTGCCGTCGTCAGTGATTGCGGGGTTGCTCGACGTAGTCACCAGGTCTGGCGGATAGTCCGAGGCACTGACCGGGCCGTTGTAGATGCCGAAGCGCGTATTGAATCCTTGAGAGGTAGGGCCGACCTTGTTACCAGGAGCAGTCTGGACGTTTTGCCCTACGTTGCGGCAGACCTCGCCGCCTCCAGCCAGGTCATCCCTGACTGTGCTGCCGCCCGAGCCAAAGTCGAGCAACTGAAAGTTGCCTGGGCCAATGGGGGATGAATTGCCGGCAGCCGTCTTCAGTACCTGCAAATCGCCAAACTGGAAGCCCCAGAACATGCCAGCGGCCGGGTCATATTTAGTCGGGTCGCCACAAACCATCAAAGGTGCGAGATCACAAGGACTGGCAGGGCTGGGTCCAGCAGTGGCGATCGCCGCTACTGCTTTGTTCCCCACGACGCCGAATGACTGGGCGAAGTTCCAGAAAAACCCCGTCAGGCTATACCCCGCTACCGATACCCGAACGTATTTGGCATCCGAAGGCCCTGGATAGGAGAATGGTCCATAGACGGTTTTCGCCAGTTCTACCGCCGCAAATGTGCCTGGGTTGCCACCAATAGCCGTTGCCAATTCATTGTTGCCCGCGGCATTGGCATTTTGCGCCAGCGTATAGAGCGCGGCAGTTCGTGTCGCGCTGGCCATATTGGTACTACCTTCCACCTGAAGCAGAGTTTTGGCACCACTCAGGGCGGCGGCGTCTACCGCATTCTGCAGGCGCGTTTTGTTCAGCAACATGTGTCCGCCGTCCAACGCCAATGCCGCCATCATCGCCATCGCCGCCAACGCGATTACCATCAATACGCTCACCGATCCTTCCTGGCGCCTTGGCGTCGCAGTGAACGGCTGCTGAATACGAAGATTCATCATCAAGCCCTCGTTTGCCGATACTGAACCGGATCGGCTCCGCCATTACTTTGGTGCCCAGGCACCCTTACCGCCCTGTCAACGAACTTTCACTACACTGGTCTGGATCCCGCGAATGATGGTGACAGCCCCGCCACCGTCGCCACGTTGCACCACGCGTTTTTGCACCGGGGCGGCGGCCACAATCATGGGGGCCGGCGCGACAGGTGCAGCGGTCACGATTTTTTTCTCGGAGTTCAGCGGATTGCGCAGGGCCAATTGCAATTTCCCTTCCGTTTGCGCCGTGACCAGGGTTTCAGCCTCTGCGGTCGTCATCTCCAGCGTCACTGCGCGCACCACCACCGGTTGGGTCTTGTCGGTACCCGCTGTCTGGTCCACCGCCAACACCCGCAAATTCTCGAGGATGGTCTTGGACACAGCGTTATTGCCGGCGCCATCCGTGCGTTTGGTCGCCAGTACATCGACCCGGTTACCTGGCAGAAGGAATCCACCGACACCCACCACGTCATCCACGCGTACCGATATGGCACGTTTGTCTGTGGCAATCAGAGAGGCCAGGGTACTGCCGCCCAGGTGCTCGCTCAGGCGTGCGCCGCGCATGACGTCGCCACGCAAGATGTCGAACGTTGCGATCTTGCCCACGGCCTTGTCGCTGGAATCCAGAGCATCGTCCGGGATCGTATCCATGGGCATGCGCACGGTCGTGACCTGTTGGGCCTCGACCATCTGCCCGAATGGAATCTCTACCGTGGCAACCACCACGCTTCGAAGATGGTCATCCGGCGTGGCATTGAGCCGGGCGCTCAGCCAGGAGTCGGCCATCCATGCAGCACCAAGGCCCATGACCAGGGAAACGCCTATCAGGGGAAGAGTACGAGAGCTCATGTCAGTATCTCCGTATCAAAGAAAGTCGAGCTGGACGAAATAGTTGTGCCAGGCCCATTCCAACTCTTGCGGTGACAGTGCCCCGGAACCGCCGATATAACGCTGACGATCGAGGGCCATGTTCAGGAGATCACGGGGATGGCAAGGCACCAGGGGCATGCCTTCACTTGCATAAAGCCTTTGCAGTACATAACGCAGCAACAGCGGGTCGAAAGGAATGCCCAGACGCTCGCTTTCCTGACGCCAGATCTTTTCGTACTCCTCAGGCTTCAGGTAACCGAACTGCAGCTTGTAGCCAATCCGCCGCAAGAAGGCCTCGTCAGCCAGTTCCAGGGGATTGAGGTTGGTGGAGAACACCAGAATCAGATCGAATGGCAGCTCGCAATGCCGGCCGCCGCCCAGGTTGAGGAAATCGCGTTTCTCTTCCATCGGGACGATCCAGCGATTGAACAACTCGGCGGGTGCCATGCGCTGGCGTCCCATGTCATCGATGATGAACAGGCCATTACTGGCCTTGAGCTGCAAGGCGGCCTGGTACTGACGGGTGAAGGGGTCATAGCGAACGTCCAGCTGTTCCATGCTCAACTCGCCGCCCGTAATGACGACCGGGCGTTTGCAGCACAGTAGTCGACGATCGATCCCTTCGTTGAGCATCAGGTTGTTCTGTTGACCGTTGTCATCCAGACGCTGATGTACCTGCGGGTCATAAATCTCGATCACCGATTCGTTGATCACGATGGCATGAGGTACCCAGATGGCCTCGGCGAACAGACGAATCAGCCGACTGCTGACATAGGTCTTGCCGGTACCCGCCGGGCCATAAATCATGATTGCGCGCCCGGAGTTCAGTGCCACACCCAGTTGATCGAGCATCCCCTCCGTGAGCACGACGCCCGCCAGAGCCCGATGCATATCGTTGGCGTTGATGCGACCGTGGTGAATGGTCTGGATTTTGATCAGGGAGCGGTAAGTGCTCACCGGGAAAGGTGCAGCACCGATATAGCCGCTGCGCGACAGGGCATCGCGGGCGGCACTGCGACCACGTTCGGTCAGACCATAACGCAGCTGTCCACCCGATTGTCCCATCTGGCCAAGGACTTCGACACGGCCGTCCTTGCGCAGAAACGCCAGGACCTCTTCAAGTACGGCGCCGGTCAGCGCCAGGCGCTCCACCAGCCGTGGCATGTCCAGCACGCCGGCATCATACAAATGCTTGCATACCAACTCGCCGAGGAAACTATCGGTCAAACCGGTTTCGCGGATTGTGCAGGGCTGAGGAGCCAGTCGTTGCACCGCGCTCCGATCGCTGGTGTAGGCATCACTATCGACGATGACGTGCATGACTAACCTCCCAATCCACCGGCAACGAGCTGCCAGTAGACGCTGTTCAAAGTGCCTATCAATATTGCAATCGAATAGGGGAAAGGCTTGCCGGCTACTTCATCTGAAGTCGGCGCCAGATAGGCATGCGCCCTCAGAATCAGCCAATAGCGCCCCAGGGTCTGAAGCAATTGACCGCGAACCAGCACGATCAACAAACCGCACCCTCCTCCCGCAATCAAGCTGAACATGGCAGCCCACAACGCGAAATGAAACGGTAGAAAACTGCCGACCATGGCCATTAACTTGACGTCACCGGCGGCCATGCCACCAAAGGCATACATAGGCAGAAACAGTGCAAAACAGATCAGGATGCCCAACAGGCCGTCACCCAATCCACTGAAACCACCTGAATAAGTCTGACTGGCCAAGCCCAAGACAAGGCCCAACAAAACCAGCATGTTGGGGATACGGTGGCGAAGCAGATCGCTCACCACCGCGACGCCCAGAAGTCCTAGCAGTAAAACAGTCGACACCAGCAATTCCATGGACATGGCGCGTCTCCCCTAGTGGAATTATCGTTATCAGCAAGCAGTACCGCCGTTAGCGATAAGGGCATTGCACAGCGCCTTGATTTGAACATTCACATTTTGCCCAAGGGTAGTGAACGCCACGACAACACCTACCGTAATCAACCCTCCCGCTACCGCATACTCCACAATGGTCAGGCCATCCTCGTCTTTGATGAACTTCAGTACCGAAGTCTTGAACGCTTGCATTTTGCTCACCTCTCTAGCGGTCATACTGCTCGAAACATATATAGGCAGAGACGACGCGAAGACCATTTAGAAAGATGTCCGACAGCCCTACCAGCAAAATAGAGGCACGAACTACTCAATGGACATCTCCGCGTCCCCCCACCGGGAGTCATCGTTATTAACAAGCTGTACCACCATTACCTTTAAGGGCATTGCAAAGCGCCTTGATTTGGACATTCACATTTTGTCCAAGGGTAGTGAACGCCACGACAACACCTACCGTAATCAACCCACCCGCCACCGCATACTCCACAATGGTCAGGCCGTCTTCGTCTTTGACGAACTTCACGACCGAAGCCTTGATTGCTTGAATGATCATTTTGCCCACCTCACTCGAATGTTGTTTTTTCCGGAAGGCAGTACGTTCTGCACTGCCTGGATGCAACACTAGTCAGGGGGAAGGCATGGGCGTTAGGAAGATTTTGCACATCACTAGGACTTTTTTGCGGGTGCGGCCAAATACGGTTATTGGCCTTTGCAGAAGTAACAGGAGGGGTAAAACAAGAGAGGGCTCGCGGAAACCACTGACTTCGATTTACAAGCGACGAGCGGTTGATACCTGATGCATAGACGACACACCAACAGGAAGTTGCCCGGGACTGATTTCCAGATAACGCATAGAGCAGATAGAACTAAAACTCGTCTTTCTTATCAGCATTTAATCTGCAAAGTGATAGCACGTTAGCAATACTACTCAGCGAAGAGAGGCACGAAGAACCCCAGAGTAGAGACATGACGTCCAACATGACCAGAAGGCCATCGCTGCTTTGGTTCGATCTGACTCACGATCGTTCCACGAAGGAACTCATCGCGCAGTTCGAGGACTCCTGCGACTGCAAACTGGCAAAAAATTCCGTGCTGCCACACGGAGAACAGGCAGACATGATCTGCATCCATTTCGATCGCCCCGACACCCCCGGCTTGAGGTTGTTGCTGGAGATCAAACGCACCACCCCTACCATCCCGATTACCATGTTCACCGTGCAGCACTCAGAAGAACTGGCTGTCTGGGCCATGCGCTCCAGTGTCTGGGAATACATGGTGCTCCCGCTCACCAACGCCGAAAGGAAGCGCTACCTGACGGCACTGATGCAGCTCTGCGAGTTGCGCCGCAATGCCGGTCAGGACAAGACATTGCTGATCGACCACTCGCCCACTCTGCCAGATAGCATCCGCCTGACCTCCGGGCACCAAAAACACCAGGCGCTGAGCCATATCATGCTGTACATCGACCAGCACTTTCGAGACAGCATCGATCAGAGGGATTTGGCCAAGCGCTGCGGCATGACGACTTTTCGCTTCAGTCGCCTGTTCAAGGAAGCCAATGGCGTCGGCTTTACCGATTACATCCTGGACAAACGCATGAGCTTCGCCAAACAACTGCTCGACAACAGCCAGATGCCGATTACCAGCATCGGCTATGAGGCCGGTTTCAAGGATCCTTCCTACTTCGCCCGCGCCTTCAAGCAGTTCGTCAACTGCACGCCCAGCGAATACCGTTTGGCCAGCCAACTTAGAGCGGTAGCAGCGCAACCGCCACTGGAAGATACAACCATTGAAGCACTTGAAAGCCTGGTGCAGAGCCTTGGAAGTTGAGGCAGGTTTTTTACGCGCATAAAAAAACGCCGCTCAATGAGCGGCGTTTTTTTGAATTTGGAGCGGGAAACGAGACTCGAACTCGCGACCCCGACCTTGGCAAGGTCGTGCTCTACCAACTGAGCTATTCCCGCAAATGGCGTCCCCTAGGGGACTCGAACCCCTGTTACCGCCGTGAAAGGGCGGTGTCCTAGGCCACTAGACGAAGGGGACACGCTGCCCGGAACACATGGTGTGTGTTTCGGTGCCCAGATCCGCATCCGAAGACTTGGTTCTGGTTTCACTCAGCCTTGCCCGAAAGCAACGCTGTTTAAAATTGGAGCGGGAAACGAGACTCGAACTCGCGACCCCGACCTTGGCAAGGTCGTGCTCTACCAACTGAGCTATTCCCGCATTGGCGTCCCCTAGGGGACTCGAACCCCTGTTACCGCCGTGAAAGGGCGGTGTCCTAGGCCACTAGACGAAGGGGACACACGTACAACATTCACTCCCTACCGCGTTTCGCTGTGTGCTTTACGCTGTAAGTGGCGCGCATTCTATGGATGGATTGAGGGGTCGTCAACCCCCAGATATAAATTTATTTAAATCAATGACTTCGCCCTGCTTTGGCAGCGATTCAGGCTTTTGTGTCGCCTGACCTTTGGCGCCTATATTCTGGCATCCACCAAGACGCTATAGTCCATGCCGAGATGATGGCAATGTGCACCTCGCACGCTATTTACTTATAGAAGCAGCATTGCGGCCGATATAAGCAAAGAGCCATAGCCGATTCACTCGTCGAGCAACGCTATGCGCCCATATGCCAAGCAAACTACACTCGACTCGCACGCGAACCCCATAAAGAGGTCTTACCGGTGACACCACTCATGATCACCCTGCTAGTCGTAGCCGGGATCGCACTATTGATCGCCATTGGCTACATGAACCATGTGGTGGAAAACAATAAGCTGGAAAAAGCCCGCACCAAGGTTGAACTCAATGACCGCCTGCGTCGCTGCGGCGAAATCACCGAGACTTTTCCCGGTCAGTTCATGACACCGGCACTCAAGCTGCTGTTGACCCGCCTGGAATTGAACGTCTGCCAGCGCCTGCTCAACCTGGAAAAAACCAGCGCCACGCTCAAGCCACGGATTACCGAGTTGAGTGCCTTGGTCGCCCAGGGCGAATCGATCCCTGTCAACAACCCGCCGGCACCGATCCAGACCGAAGCCAAGGCCAAAGACGTACGCTTCCTGCTGGAAGCCATGCATGGCCAGATCACCCGCGCCGCACAGGACGGTTTCCTGCCGGCCAACGAAGCCAAGCGCTGGATCCGCGAAGTGCGCCATATCCTGGTCCTGCTGCACATCGAATTCTTCAACAACCTCGGTCAGCATTCACTGCAACAGAATCAGCCGGGCCAGGCCCGTCTGGCCTTCGAGCGCGGCGTGCAATACCTGCGCAAACAACCGGAGCCACAGGCCTACAGCGAACAACTCGAGTACCTGGAAAAACTCCTGGCCCGCGCCAACGACCAAGTCATGGACAAGATCGCCCCGGTTGAAGGCGAAGTGAACCAACTGACTGAAGGGCTCAAAGACGTCGAGGCGGATGCCGACTGGAAGAAGAAAGTGATCTACGACTGATCATGCAAATACTGAAAAGCCACCGGGTCAGGTGGCTTTTTTTTGCGTTGGGATTGAGGGCCGCCAGAATCAATAGACTATCCGGACGCAGCCCGAGCCTTCGGCAGCTGCTACAGCTTGAAATGCCCCACCATCCCCCTCAACTCACTCCCCAACTGTGCCAGTTCAATACTCGACGCCGCATTGCCCTGCATCGCCAATGAAGACTGATCCGCACTGGCGCGAATGCTCGTGACGCTGCGATTGATCTCCTCGGCCACCGAGCTCTGCTCCTCCGCAGCCGCCGCAATCTGCTGGTTCATCTGCTGAATCAGCGACACCGCCGCCGCAATACTCCCCAATGCACTTTCGGTCTGCAACGCATCGCTCACCGCCAGTTTCACCAACTCACCACTGCTCTGAATCTGCTGCACCGACGACTGCGCCGCCGAGCGCAAGGCACTGACCAGACGCTCGATTTCCTCGGTAGATTGCTGGGTTCGCCTGGCCAGCGCCCGAACTTCATCGGCCACCACCGCAAAGCCCCTGCCCTGCTCACCCGCCCGCGCCGCTTCGATGGCCGCATTGAGCGCCAACAGGTTGGTCTGCTCGGCCACGCTTTTGATCACGCTGAGCACCGTGCCGATATTCTGGATTTCCGCACTGAGGCTTTCGATGCTGGAGCTGGCCGAGGTGGCCGAGTCCGCCAGTTGCTCGATCCGCGCCATGCTCTGACGCACCACCTGCTGACCGCTTTCGACCTTGCCGTCAGCCGTCTGTGCCGCCTGGGCGGCCTCCTCCGCATTACGTGCAACGTCGTGCACCGTGGCGGTCATCTGGTTCATCGCGGTGGCGACCTGCTCGGTTTCTTCTTTCTGGCTGCTGACTTCAAGGTTGGTCTGCTCGGTCACCGCCGACAGCGATTGCGCAGAGCTTGCCAGCTGTTCGATACCGGCCTGTAAACCACTGACGATGCTGCTGAGCCCAGCGCCCATTTGCTGCATGGCTTGCATCAACTGGCCGATCTCGTCACGGCGGGTCACCTCAATCGTCGCACTCAAATCGCCCGCGGCGATCTGCTGGGCGACGCGGATCACGCTGCGCAACGGTGCGACGATCAACCGGGTAATCACCCACGCAGCAATCAGCCCGACCAGCAAGGCCAGTGCCGAGGAGCCGATGATCAACAACGAGTTCTTTTTCAGCTCTGCCTGCATCGAGTGATCTTGGGCGACGTAGGCCTGATCCACCCGTTCCACCACTTGCGCGGCGCGCTGGTGGAGTTGTTCGGAAACGGTCTTTTCCTGTGCCAACAGGCCGGTGTACTCGGCGAGTTTTTCACTGAAACTGCCGATATGACCGGACACTTCATTGAGGACCGTCTGGTAGCCCTCATCCTTGACCGTGGCTTTCAACTGTTCGGCCTGGGTCAGCGCCTGATCGGCCTGTTCGATCTTGCCCTGCCCGGCACTGTCGTCGCCTTTGCGGCTCTGATCCAGGCGTACACGCGCTTCGTTCATGGCCTGCAGCATCAGCCGCGAGACCTGACTGACCTGATTCGCCTGGTCGATGAATTGCGCGCCGTCCTTGCCCTCGGACTCCTTCAAGGCATAGGCGCCATCATCGCTAAGCCCGGCCTGCAGCACATCCAGGTTATTGGCCACGCTGGACACCGACCAACTGGCCATTTCCAACGCCAGGTCCTTGGCCTGACTCAGCGAGACGAACTCGTCAAAAGCCTTGCGATAGGCACCCAGAGACTGTTCGACGTCATTCATCACCGGCACGTTAGCCGCAGACTGTGCCTTGAGTTCGGTCGCCAGAGCGATCAGCGCGTCCACCCCCGAATGCAAGGCGTCCACGGTTTTCGGGTCGCCGCGCAAGGCGTAGTCCTGCTCGAGCAAACGCACCTTGAGCAAACCGCTGTTGAGCGACGACATCTGCTTGAGCCCGTCGAAGCGATGACTGATGGTTTGCAGGGACCATACGCCGATGGCAGCCACCAGGGCTGTCAACAGCAGCACCAGTACAAACCCGACACCCAGTTTTTTCGCCATACCGAGGTTGGCAAAACGTCCTTGCACGGCCGAAATCATTGCGCGTAGCCCCCTGCCATTGTCTGTTGATGCAGATTCGCAACGGGCTTGTGCCAACACAAGTCTCTGGCGTCGGAATAATGGCAAAAAGCTACGCCCGCGTCGTTTTCAGAATGCTTGAGGTCGATCCCGAGCGGTAGCTTGAAAAAATGCCCGAGCGCGAGGATCGCAGGCATAGGCAACGTTGATGCGCTGCCAGTCTTGGGCCTGGCCGGTGGGGCTGAATGCCGTTGCGCATGACAGCAGGATGCCGAAGCGCCGCGCCTGAACCCGCACCTGAACGGCGTCGGACTTGCGCGAGCGCGCCCAGATGAACAGGCCACCTGCGGGTTTGCCGAAAACCTCCCATTGCGCATCCTCGAGCACCTGCAAGGCTGCTTCCCTGTCGGTGCTTAAACGCTGACGCTGGCGCTGGACCATTTTGCGATAGGCGCCACTGGCCAATAGACACGCCAGCACCGACTCGCAAAACCGCGAGACGCCCATGCTGCTGATCATCTTGACCTCGGCCAGTCGCGAAATGACGTCGGCACCCGCCACGACAAAGCCGACCCGCAACGAACTGCTGAGGGTTTTGGAATAGCTGCCGACGTAGATCACGTTGTCATCGATACCCAGTGCCGCAAGACGCGTACCGGGGCCGCTGTGCAAATCCGCATAGACGTCGTCTTCTATCACCAGCACGCCATGGCTTCTGGCCAGTTGCAACACCTGCTGAGCGACGTCCGGGGTCAAACTGCTACCGGTCGGGTTGTGATAGAAGCTGTTGATGAACAAGCCTCGGGGTTTGTACTTCAGCAACAATGTCTGGAGTGCTTCGATGTCTGGACCGCGAGGGGTTCGTGGCACCTCGATCATGCGGACCCCGTGCAGCCTGAGCAAATCGAACAGCATTGAATAACCGGGGCTCTCCACCACCACGCAATCGCCCGGCTTGAACAACGCGCGCACGATCAAGTCGAGTCCATGACTGGCACCCGCCGTGGTCAGGATTCGATTTTCATCCACCGAGATATCCAGCTGCTTCAGCCGCTTGAGGATCTGTTGGCGCAGGGCAAGCAGGCCCAGCGGGGTGCTGTAGTTGAACAAAGCAGCCATGTCGGTGCGGCTGACCTGGCGTATTGCATAGCTCAGGTCGTCCGTCTCGCGCCAGCTTTCGGGTAATCCGCCGCAACCCAGCTTCAATTCGCCCGCAACGCCACTCTGCTGCGCCTCAACGCCCTCGAACCAGAAGGAATCCGGCTGCCCGTGAGCGGCCAGCGCCGTTGCCGCGACAAAGAAACCCGCCCCGCTACGTGTCGCCAGCACCCCTTGAGCCACTAACCGCTCACAGGCCTCGACGACACTGGATTGGCTGAGCAGATTAATCCGCGCAATCTGCCGCACGGAAGGCAAACGTGTACCCGGCGGCACTTCGCCGCGACGGAGCCAGTCGGCCAATGCGTCGACGATTTGCTGCACGACCGGCACCAATGCCTGTCGATCGATTCTCAACTCCATGAGCAAGCAAACTCCTGTCTGTTTTGCGGGAAACAGTTAATCACAGGAGCGCTCGACAAGATGTGCGACAAAACCGCCAAAACCGTCGGTTCTAACCATTTGAAACACAATGCCCAGTGCTTTCACGGAACCGATGGCAGTGTGCGTAATGCTGAGAAACCTGTGGCGAGGGAGCTTGCTCCCGCTTGACCGGGCTGGCGCTCCAGTGCGTAGCACTCACAAAAACCGGCAATGGTTGTCAGATTTTTGGGGCCGCTACGCAGCCCAGCGTGAGCAAGCTCCCTCGCCACAAAAGCAGGTATATCGAAATGCCTGATTAAAACGCCGTGACCCCACCATCCACCGCCAGCGAATGACCGGTGGTGAACGCCGCGCCGTCGCTGCACAGGTACAACACCGCGCTGGCAATCTCCTCGACTTTACCTATACGCCCGACCGGGTGCATGGCATTGGCGAACTCGCCCTTTTTCGGGTCCGCCTCATAGGCGCGACGGAACATGTCGGTGTCGATCACCGCCGGGCACACCGCATTCACGCGGATCTTTTTCTTCGCGTATTCGATGGCCGCAGACTTGGTCAGGCCAATCACCGCGTGTTTCGAGGCGGCATAGATACTCATCTTTGGCGCAGCCCCCAGGCCGGCGACCGAAGCGGTATTGACGATCGCACCACCGCCCTGGGCCAGCAGCAATGGCAATTGGTACTTCATGCACAGCCAGACGCCTTTGACGTTGACGCCCATGATCGCGTCGAACTCATCAAGCGTGCCCTCGGCCAGTTTGCCTTTCTCGATTTCGATGCCGGCATTGTTGAAGGCGTAGTCGAGACGGCCGTAGGCATTCACGACCTCGTCCATCAGATTTTTTACATCGCTTTCCACAGTGACATTGCAGCGCACGAATGTCGCTTCACCGCCAGCGGCGCGAATCAGCGCCACAGTGCCTTCACCACCGGCCACGTCCAGATCGGCCACCACCACTTTCAAACCCTCGGCGGCGAACGCCAAAGCGGTGGCGCGGCCAATCCCGTTGGCCGCGCCCGTCACAACGGCGACCTGGCCAGAAAACGTCATGCTCATTGTTATGTCCTCGAAGGCAAGAATGTGGGGATTGCGAGTTCCCAGTCTAGCCACAGGGGTCGATGGCACGGCAGCACTATCAGAAGGCCGGTTGGACGCCCATGAGTGACAGTGATAGAACAGCTGCCCTGACTATCACTGCACTGGATCGATGTGCATTCGCCGCGTCAGCCAACCTTGCAGCATCGCCCATGAAGGTCTATCAACAAGACTTCATTCACCTTGAGTGCCTGTCATGACTACCCAGATCAATCGCCAGTTCCTGCTCGCCAAACGTCCCGTGGGGCCAGCTACCCGGGAGACGTTCACCTATCAAGAAGTACCGGTCGGCGAGCCGGCGGCAGGTCAGATCCTGGTCAAGAACGAATACCTGTCCCTGGACCCGGCCATGCGTGGCTGGATGAACGAAGGCAAGTCCTACATCCCGCCGGTCGGCATTGGCGAAGTCATGCGCGCATTGGGCGTAGGCAAAGTCATCGCCTCGAACAATCCGGGCTTTGCCGTCGGGGACTACGTCAACGGTGCCTTGGGTGTGCAGGATTACTTCCTTGGCGAACCGCGAGGTTTCTACAAGGTCGATCCGAAACTGGCGCCGCTGCCGCGTTATTTATCCGCGCTGGGCATGACCGGAATGACCGCCTACTTCGCCCTGCTTGATGTCGGCGCACCGAAAGCCGGCGACACCGTGGTGCTGTCGGGCGCGGCCGGTGCGGTGGGCAGCATTGCCGGGCAAATCGCCAAGATCAAAGGTTGCCGGGTGGTCGGCATCGCCGGCGGCGCGGACAAGTGCAAGTTCCTGATCGATGAGTTGGGTTTCGACGGTGCCATCGATTACAAGAACGAAGACGTGATCGCCGGCCTCAAGCGTGAATGCCCGAAAGGCGTCGACGTGTATTTCGATAACGTCGGCGGCGATATTCTCGACGCCGTGCTGAGCCGCCTGAACATGAAGGCACGGGTGGTGATTTGCGGTGCCATCAGCCAGTACAACAACAAGGAAGCGGTCAAAGGCCCGGCCAACTACCTGGCCTTGCTGGTCAACCGCGCGCGGATGGAAGGCTTCGTGGTGATGGATTACGCCGCACAGTTCGCCGCCGCCGGGCAGGAAATGGCCGGCTGGATGGCCAAGGGGCAGCTCAAGAGCAAGGAAGACATCGTCGAGGGACTGGAAACATTCCCGGAGACGCTGATGAAGTTGTTCAGCGGCGAGAATTTCGGGAAGTTGGTGTTGAAGGTATAAAAGCTTCGCGGGCAAGTCGGATCGCCGCACCGCTCGCTCCTACAGGAGCGAGGCTTGCCCGCGAATCGCCGCTTAAGCGATTTCTGCGACGACCGCCGCCAACGCCTTGGCCGGATCCGCCGCCTGGCTGATCGGACGGCCGATCACCAGGTAATCGGAACCGGCATCCAGCGCCTGACGCGGAGTCAGGATGCGACGCTGATCGTCCAGGGCGCTGCCCGCCGGACGAATCCCCGGGGTTACCAGTTGCAGCGATGGGTGAGCGGCTTTCAAGGCCTGGGCTTCCTGGGCCGAGCAAACCAGACCATCCATCCCGGCTTTTTCCGCCAGCGCGGCCAGGCGCAGCACCTGCTCCTGCGGCTCGATGTCCAGGCCGATACCCGCCAGATCCTCACGTTCCATGCTGGTCAGCACGGTCACGCCGATCAACAGCGGTTTCGGGCCGCTGCGCTGATCGAGCACTTCACGGCAGGCAGCCATCATGCGCAAGCCGCCGGAGCAGTGCACGTTGACCATCCACACGCCCATCTCCGCAGCCGCCTTGACGGCCATGGCGGTGGTGTTCGGAATGTCGTGGAACTTGAGGTCCAGGAACACTTCGAAGCCCTTGTCGCGCAAGGTGCCGACGATTTCCGAAGCGCAACTGGTAAACAGTTCTTTACCGACTTTGACCCGGCACAGTTTCGGGTCCAGTTGATCCGCCAGCTTCAGTGCGGCGTCACGGGTGGGGAAATCCAGGGCGACGATGATAGGCGTCTGGCAGGCGGACATGAGTGGGCTCTCAGGCAAGTCGAAATCGGCGCGCATTGTAGCGGAACCAACGCCACTGCGGGACCCGATGATCGGTAATTCGTCGTCGCGGCTCAGGCAAGACTAGCTGCTGCGGCAATTGTGTCGAGCCCGATACACACACGACACGCCCACAACACCCTTCAACGCTACCCTCGTCAGCCGCAACAAATCCTACAGCACTTCCCGCCTCACGGCCGGACGCCTATGCTGAAGCCACAACCTCGCAGCCTATCTTTGTGGTTGGCAGCCTACCTGGCAGATGAACGCACGCATGCACAACTCCCCAGCACCTCTGAACGACGATCAAAAAGCGCCGGCCGATGACAAACGCTGGAGCATTCGCGCCCTGATCGTCGACGATGACGTCCCGATCCGCGAACTGATGATCGACTACCTGGCCCGATTCAATATCCACGCCAGTGGCGTCTCCGATGGCGCCGCCATGCGTCAGGCGCTGCAAGCCGAACATTTCGACGTGGTGGTACTCGATCTGATGCTCCCAGGCGAAGACGGCTTGTCGCTGTGCCGCTGGCTGCGCGCCGAATCGGACATTCCGATCCTGATGCTCACCGCCCGTTGCGAACCCACCGACCGGATCATCGGCCTGGAACTGGGCGCCGACGACTACATGGCCAAGCCGTTCGAGCCACGGGAACTGGTCGCACGAATTCAGACCATTCTGCGTCGGGTGCGCGACGACCGTTCAGAACAGCGTGCGAATATTCGCTTCGACAACTGGCGATTAAACAGCGTATTGCGTCAGCTGATCTCCGCCGATGGCCTGGTGGTGCCGCTGTCCAACGCCGAATTCCGCTTGCTTTGGGTGTTCATCGAACGTCCGCGCCGGGTTCTCAGCCGCGAACAACTGCTGGACGCCGCGCGCGGTCGCTCGATCGAAGCGTTTGATCGCAGCATCGATCTATTGGTGTCACGCCTGCGTCAGAAACTGGGCGACGACCCGAAAGCCCCGCAGTTGATCAAGACCGTTCGCGGTGAGGGTTATCTGTTCGACGCACGAGACATCGGCTGATGCGTGCGCGCTTCGATACGCTGTTCGGCCGCCTGTTTGGCATGCTGCTGGTGGCGATCGTACTGGCGCATTTGTTAGCTTTTTTATGGTTCAGGCATTACGGGCCGCCCCCGCCTCCCCCTCCGCCTTCGGAGTTTTCCGAGCGCATGGACGGACCACCTCCACCGATGGATCCGCGTTTCGGCAATCGACCGCCGCGGCCGTGGTTCGGCGGGCCACTGGTGCCACTGACCTTTCAGTTTGTCTCGCTGATCATCGCCGCCTGGTACGGCGCCAAGCTCTTGACCCGCCCGATTCAGCGGCTGAGCGACGCCGCCGGGCGCCTGAGTGAAAATCTCGACAGTCCGCCGCTGGATGAGTCCGGCCCACGGGAAGCGCGGCAAGCGGCGCACACCTTCAACCTGATGCAGAAACGCATTCTTGAACAAATACAACAACGCTCGCGCATGCTCGGCGCGGTGTCCCATGACCTGCGTACACCGCTGTCGCGGCTCAAGCTGCGGCTGGAACAGATCGACGACGACAAGTTGCAAGGCCAGATGCGTCAGGATCTGGACGACATGATCGGCATGCTCGATTCCACCCTTACCTACCTGCACGAACAGCGCACCAGCGAGGCGCCACAATGGATGGACGTGCAGGCTCTGGTGGAGTCCCTGAGCGAAAACGCCCAGGATCAAGGTGCTGACGTTGAGAGCAGCGGCCATTGCACGCCGCTGGAAGTACAGCCGATGGCCTTGCGCTCGTGCATCAACAACTTGCTGGACAACGCCTTGCGTTATGCCGGGGACGCGCTGATCACGCTTGAGGACAGCTGCGAGGCGCTGGTGATCCGGGTCATCGACCATGGCCCGGGTATCGCAGCGGACAAACGTGAAGCGGTGTTTGAACCGTTCTTCCGCCTCGAAGGTTCGCGCAATCGCAACTCCGGCGGTGTTGGCCTGGGCATGACCATCGCCCGGGAAGCCGCGGAACGTCTGGGTGGGCAGTTGAGCCTGGAAGAAACCCCCGGCGGAGGCCTGACCGCTGTCATCCGCCTGCCCCGCGCCTGAGCCATACACAAGCGGGCTTGCTCGCGAAGACGACGGCACAGTCAGCATTGATGTCACCTGGCACACCGCTTTCGCGAGCAAGCCCGCCCCCCACAGGATCGCAGGCTAGTCTGATACCTGTGTTTGTGTACCGGACGGTACAAATCCCACATACCCACGACAACTTGCCCCTTGAGGCTGCATGAACCGGTGCACCCACCGGTTTCCCATTCCAAGGAGTGAGCACAATGATCGGTAGTGTCAGCAGCTACACGAGCTATACCGGCACCAGCAGCAACACCGTCACCAACAGCGCCCGCAGCCAGCAATTCCAGAAAGAACTGCTCGCCAAACTCGACAATAACAGCGACGGCGCGGTGGATCAGGATGAGCTCAAGAGCGCCTTGTCGCAGAAAACCGACGATGGTCTGCTGGTCAGCCTGAGCAAGAACTTCAGCGACCTGGACAGCGACGAAAGCGGCAGCCTGAGCAGCGAGGAAATGGCCGCGATGGCCCCTCCGCCGCCACCGTCGCACGATCAGGCACCGAACACCGAGCTGGCCGATGCGCTGATCAGCGCTCTGGACACAGACGGCGACGGCGCAATCAGCAGCGATGAGCTGAGCAACGGACTGAGCAGCACCGGCAGCACGGCCGACAGCTCGGAAATCTTCTCGGCCCTGGACAAGAATGAAGACGGTACCGTCAGCCAGGACGAACTCGCCGCCAGCCTGACCCCGCCGCCACCGCCGCCGCAGCAGATGTCCAGCGAAGAGCTGTTCAGCCAACTCGACACCGACAGCGATGGCAGTGTCACCGCCACGGAACTGAGCAGCGCGTTACAGGCCAGCGACAGCACTTCGTCGACTTCTACCGACAACAGCGCCGCGTTGCTCAAGGTACTCGATAGCGACAGCAGTGGTGGCGTCAGCAGCGATGAACTGAAAGCCGCCCTGCAAGCCGGCCGCGAGCAGAATTCCGACAGCTCGACCAATCAGTTCAACGTGACCGAAGCCCTGAACAAAATGATCGCCAACCTGAGCAAACAGTATTCGCTCGACAACGTGGCGACCGTGGGCAAACACCTGAACGTGACCACTTAAGTCAAAAAGCTTCGCGAGCAGGCTCGCTCCCAAATAGGTTTGTGTCGGCCACAAAATAAGTGTGGGAGCGAGCCTGCTCGCGATTAGGCCCTAAACCCCAGCAAAATTAGGGCCGGCGATCCTCAACCCGAGCCTGACTCTTGCTCCAATCGGTCAGCAGACTGTAAGCCACGGCCAATAACGTCGGGCCGATGAACAGACCGATAAACCCGAACGCAATCAACCCGCCAAACACCCCAAGCAGCACAATTACCAACGGTAAATTCCCGCCCCGGCTGATCAGGTACGGCTTAAGCACATTGTCGACCCCGCTGATGATGAACATCCCCCAAATCCCGAGGAACACCGCCATTCCATACTCACCCTTCCAGGCCAGCCACGCCGTGGCCGGAATCCACACCAACGGCGGCCCCATCGGAATCAGGCTCAGCAAGAACGTCACGATCCCCAGTACCAGCGCCCCAGGCACGCCGGCAATCAGGAAGCCGATCAACGCCAGTACCGCCTGCGCCGCCGCTGTACCGATCACCCCGTTGACCACCCGTTGCACGGTGCCCGCTACCAGTTCGATGTAATACCCGGCGCGGTCGCCAATCAGCCGCTCCAGCAACCCATGGACAAACACCGCCAAACGCGGCCCGTCCCGGTAGAAAAAGAACACAAACACGATACTCAGCGTCAACTCGAGGATCCCGCCGCCAATCTGCGCACTGCGTGCCAGCAACCAGTTACCGACCTGACCCAGATATGGCTTGATCGCCAACATCATCGCCGCCCCCTGCTGATCGATGCTGTTCCAGATTCCTACCAGCCGCTCGCCGACCAAAGGAATACCGCCAACCCAGGCCGGCGCTTCAGGCAGACCATCGACCTGCACATCCTTGATGAACGCCGTGGCATCGCGCACGTGATCCGCCAGGTTGAACCCCAGCCACACCAGCGGCACCGCCACCAGCAGCATCCAGCCGAGGGTCAGTAACAGCGCCGCCAGGGATTCACGACCATTGAGCCAACGAGTCAACAGACGCATCAACGGCCAACTGGCAAACGCCAGCACCGCGCCCCAGAACAGTGCCGACCAGAACGGCGCCATTACCCATAAACTCGCGCCAAACAGTACCAGCAGCAGGATCTGCACCAACAGCCGATCGTTATTGACCATGTAAGATCCCGAAAAAAGTCAGTCCGTAAAGAGTAGGCAAATGCGCAGAACGCATTTGCCAAATGAAGCTTATCGCAACAGTTCGAAGTGCAGGCCAGAGCCTTCGACGCTGCCGGTTTCCATCCGCGCCGTGCGCACGCCCTGGCCGATCAGCGCCTGGCGCCAGGCTTCGGCACTGGCTCCGGAAATGCTGACTCGCAGTGTGGTGTCCAGGTTCAGGCCTCGGGAAATCAAACGCAGCCAGGTGTCGTCAGGGTCGCCGTCGAGTTTGGGGAAATCGAGTTTCCCGGTGCTTTTGAGCTGGCGCAGCAACGTCGCGGACGTCGGCAACAAATCACCCAGCGGCGCCGAGGCATCGAACTGTTCGACGTGCAGATAAGCCCTGCGATTACCACGAGTGATGCTGTAAAGCGCCACCAGCGTGTTGTCTTGAGGGGCCGCCAGACGCAGCAGCAAATAAGCCTGCTGATTATCGGCGCCATAGAGCTTGGCGTTACCGAAGACTTCATTGGCCCACAGGCTGCTTTCGCCACAATCCCGGGCCTGACACCAGAACAACAGCTCGGCGCCCTGCTTCTGCAAGGCTTCGCGGGCGGCGGTGAAGGCATCGGTGGAGGAATGCTCCGGTGGCAATTCATAGGTGACCGAGGTGGTTTGACCGCGAGCGGTGACCTGGCCGTCGAAACGCAATTGGCCGCTGATCTTGCGGATCGAACCCAGCGGGTAAATCCGCTCGAGTTCCACCGTCGGGCGATAGTCGACGATCTGCGCATCGGTCATGCGCGGCACGATAGGCAGGTCCTGACTGCCAGGAATGTCAGCAGCCAATAACCAGGGACTGAAACTGCATAGCGCCAGCAGAGTGAGTGAACGCATGGACAGGCTCATCGGATCAACATGGCCTGGGCACCCTTGATGACACTGGCATCATCGATGCGCTCCGGCACCCGCAAACCGCGCTGCACCGCAGGGCGCGCCTCGAGGGCGGCTATCCAGCGCTGCAAGGCCGGCAAGCCGTCCACCGAGACACCGGACCAGTCATGGCCACGGACCCACGGAAAGGTCGCGATATCAGCAATGCTGTACTCGCCCGCCAGGAACTCCACGGCTTGCAGACGCGTGTCGAGCACTTCATACAAGCGTCGGGTTTCATGTTGATAGCGATCGATGGCGCCCTGGAGCTTTTCCGGGAAATAGCGGAAAAACACGTTGGCCTGGCCCTGCATCGGGCCGATGCCGCCCATCTGGAACATCAGCCACTGCAACACCACCGAGCGCCCTTTCGGATCCTGGGGCAGCAGTTTGCCGGTCATCTCGGCGAGGTAAATCAGAATCGCGCCGGACTCGAACACGGCGAAATCGCCATTGGCGCGGTCGACAATCGCCGGAATCCGGCCATTGGGGTTGATCTTGAGGAACTCCTCGGACTTCTGTTCCTTTTTGTCGAAACTCAAGGCATGCACCGTGTAGGGCAGGCCGAGTTCCTCGAGCACGATAGAGACCTTGTGGCCATTCGGGGTCGCTGCGGTGTACAGATCTATCATGGTTGTCTCCCATTTCAACCCGCCCAGCCTCGACAGTTGCCCGACGCAAGTCAAGGAACGGCGAAGAACCGATTGAAACAGTCTGCGACAAGACCGGCACCGGGTTCGTCATTGAGGTGCAAGTGATGGCCGCCAGGCAACTGTTCATGGCTAAAGGGTAGACGTTCCAGCAACTCGGGATGTTTGGCGAGCATGCCGTCAGCCGCGACCACCAAGTGTGCAGGACAACTGACGCGCTGGACGAAAGCCATCGCCTGCTCAGTGGTCAGACGCAGCGGCGATGGCAGCGTCAGGCGGCTGTCGGTGCGCCAAGTATAACCGCCCGGCACCGGCATCAAGCCGCGCTGGGCCAGCAGTTCAGCAGCTTCGCGACTGACCGCCACCAAGCCTTTCATGCGCGCTTCGATGGCCCGGTCGAGGGTGTTGTAGACCGGTTTGCGTTTTTCCCGCAGATCCAGCTGCGCTTGCAGGGCCATGCCCATGCGTTCGGCAGCGTTTTCGCCTTTGTCTGTAGGAGGAATGATGCCGTCGATCAACGCCAGGTGAGTCACCCGCTCCGGCAACGACCCGGCCAGCACCAGCGAGACGATCGCCCCCAGGGAATGCCCCAGCAGCGCAAAACGTTTCCATCCCAACTGCTCGGCCACTTGCAGCACGTCGTGGGCGTAGTCCCACAGCGCGTAACCGGCGCCGTTCGGCCGATGCCCCGAGTGACCGTGCCCGGCCATGTCCAGCGCGATGATGCGCAAGCCGTTGAGCTTCGGCGCCAACCGGGCAAAGCTGTTGGCGTTGTCCAGCCAGCCGTGCAAGGCAATCACCGGCAAACCGTCCTCGGGACCGAACAGGTGCGCCGCCAACTCGATATGCGGCAGGCTCAGGCGAACTTCTTCAACAACGCTGCTCATGCGCAATCCTGTTGGCGGCGACTGTCCCAGCGACTGAACAGGTTCTTCAGCAGTGTGGCCGTGTCTTGTGGACGTTCGAGGGGAAACATGTGGCCACCGGGCAGGGTCAAGGACTCGCCCAGAGGCATGCGCCCGACGGATCGGGCGTGATGACGCATCACCACGCGGCTCTTGTGCCCGCGAACCACTGCCAGCGGCACTTTCAACTGCCGCGCGCGGCCAGGGCTGGTGTGCGGTACGCCACGGTAGATGCTGATTTCCGTGGCCGGGTCGAAGCGCAGGCGCAGCTTGTCGCCGACCTTTTGCAAACCATGTTGAAGATAGGCTTCGAAGCATTCCGGGTCGAAGCCACGAAACAGGGTTTTACCGGCGAAATACAGGCGGGCCGCTTCCAGATCGGCGAACTCTTCCCGTCGCCCCAACGTGCGACCGGCCGGGGTCAGGCGATCGATGAATCCGAAGCGTTTGGCGGCACGGATTACCCATTGATCGGTGCGGGTCAGCACTGGTGAATCGAGCATGACCACACCGCGATACAACTCAGGGCAACGCAACGCGGCGTGCAGGTGCAGCACGCCGCCGAAAGAGTGGCCGACGCCCCAGACCGGCTCCGGCTGCTGCTGGAGGTGATGAATCAGCTCATCCACCAAATTGTTCCAGTTGTCGTCCGCCGGAAAACGCGGGTCATGGGCGTGCTGCTCCAGATGCGCCACCTGGTACTCGGGCGCCAGCGCCGCGAACAACTTGCTGTAGGTCCCCGAAGGAAAGCCATTGGCGTGGGCGAAAAATATCTGTTGCGACATACCGGCAGATCCATGTGCGAAAAACAGACGTTGATTGTCCGTAAGACGGCGTCCTACAGCAATGACCGTAACTGACAGGAATGATGACAGTCGGGTCAGGGCTATGGCGGGGGAGCAAGAATGCCCCCTCGCCTTGCTACACAGAGCATGCCGAAACTCATCGCGCCGGCGGATTCTCCCCCAACGGCACCACCGCCATGGTCAGCCGCGACACACAACTGGCCTTGCCCTCATCACTGGTCAAGCGAATATCCCAGACATGGGTGGTGCGCCCGATGTGAATCGCCTTGGCCACCGCCGTCACCCGCCCGCTGCGCAGACCGCGCAAATGGTTGGCGTTGATTTCCAGGCCCACGCAATAAAACTTGCTGGCGTCGATGCACAGGAAACTGGCCATCGAGCCAACGGTTTCGGCCAGCACCACCGAAGCGCCGCCGTGCAGCAAGCCATAAGGCTGGTGCGTACGGTGGTCGATGACCATGCTCGCGGTCAGCGACTCGTCATCGAAAGCTTCGAAGCGAATATCCAGCACTTCGCCGATGGTGTTTTTCTGGATAGCGTTCAACTGCTCGATGTTGGGAGTGGTGCGCCACAGAGTCATCGTTGCGTTCCTTTGTTGGTGTTGTTCGTGACTCAATCCTGCCACAGCACCGCCTCGCTGCGCGCGCTCCATTCTTCGAAGCGCGCACCGTAAGCCGCTTCGATCATGTTGCGCTTGATCTTCAGGGTCGGTGTCAGGAAGCCGTTTTCCACCGCCCAACTGTCCTTGACCACCACCAGCCGATGCAAGCGTTCATGCCTGTCGAGGACGCCGTTGACCTCCTCCAGCAGTTGTTCCAGGCTTGAATGCAAACCCGCCCTCGCCGTCCCGCTGGCGTCCTGCTGACCGACCGCCGACAACACGCACAACCCCAGTGGCGCGCTCAAGCCATCGCCGACCACGCACACTTGTTCGATCCGCGAATGCACCGCCAGACGATTCTCGATTGGCGCCGGGGCCACGTATTTGCCTTTGCTGGTCTTGAAGATTTCCTTCAGGCGCCCGGTCAGGCGCAGGTTGCCCTCGGCGTCTTCCTCGCCTTTGTCACCGGTGCGCAGGAAACCGTCCTCGGTGAGGGTTTCGGCGGTTTTCAAAGGCTCCTTGAAATAGCCGAGCATGGTCGCGCCACTGCGCACCAGCACTTCGCCGGACGGCTCGATACGCACCTCGACCTCCGGGCAGGGCTTGCCGATCCAGCCGGGTTTGTTTTGACCGGGCAGGCCGATATGGGAGTAACCGCAGCTTTCGGTCATGCCGTAAACCTCCAGCACGTCCAGCCCCAGCTTTCGATACCAGCTCAACAAAGCCTGTGGCACTGGCGCCGCGCCGGACAAGGCAATGCGCAAGGCGTCCAGCCCCAGCCCGGCGAGGACTTTGTGCCCTACCCGTTTACCGATGAAAGGCAGGCCGAGCAGGAAGTCGAGGCGTTTTGCCGGGATCTTGCTGTACACGCCCATCTGGAATTTGGTCCAGATGCGTGGCACGCCGAACAGCGCGGTCGGTCGGGCACGCTGCAAATCGGTGAGGAAGGTGTCGAGGCTCTCGGCGAAAAACACTGTTTGCCCGGTGTAGATCGCTGCCAGCTCGACGAACATCCGCTCGGCGACGTGGCACAGCGGCAGGTAAGACAGCAGGCGATCCGACTCATTCAGGCCAAACAACCGGGTGCCATGGGTGGTGGCAAATCCCAGAGTGCCGAAACTGTGCATCACGCCTTTTGGCTGGCCCGTGGTGCCGGAGGTGTAAATGATGGTCGCCAGTTGATCGGCGGCGGGTTTGGGGTCGTCCTGAATCGGTGAGCTGCGTTGCAGGTCGGCCCAGCTGAAATCGAAAGTGCCCACCGGGCACAGCGGCAGGCTGATGGTCGGCAGGTCAGGCCTAATCCCGACGGACATGCCCGGCCAGTCATCCAGCTTGCCGATGAACGCCAGTGCGGCTTCAGAATGATCGAGCACCTGGGCCACGGATTCGGCGGTCAGATTGGGGTACAGCGGCACCGAAACATGCCCGGCCATCCAGATCGCGAGGTCGGCGATGATCCAGTGAGCGCAGTTTTTCGAGATCAATGCGATGTGACTGCCTTGCGGCAATTCGCGAGCCCGCAGCCAGTGGGCAGCGCAGCGCGCCTGATGGCCGACATCGGCCCAGGTCAGCGTTTCGACCTGGCCGCCTCCGGTCGGCTGGACCAGAAAGCGCTGGCGCGGATGACGGGCTTCGCGCTCGTAGAAGACGTCCAGTGGCAAACGAAAAGCAGCGGACATGCGACTTGCTCCCTTATTTCTGATCTGGAGCAAGCGTAGTCAACCAAGCAAGTGCTTGGTTGACTATTTCACGCAAAAACCAAGAATGCCGCCGACTCTGTGGGAGCGTGGCTTGCCCGCGATGGCATCAACGCGGTTTCACTGATACACCGTGGTGTCTGCATCGCGGGCAAGCCACGCTCCCACAAAAAGCAGGTTACGGGTGTTTGATGCCGTTGAGCTTCATTGCCCCAACCAGCAGTTCATCGCCCTCAAGCTCCGCCAGCCCGGCAGTGCAGACTCTCTCCGGTTCCTGCACATGGCCATGCTGCAAATAACCCAGCAGGTTGCCGACCAGCGGGTTGTGGCTGACCAGCAGCGCATGATCCACGGACACCAACTGCTCCGCCACCGCTTGCGGATTATTGTCGGGCGTCAGCCACTCGACGGTGCGAATCTCCGGTGCAAACCCCAGCTCCTTGCGCACCAGCATTGCGGTCTCCTGTGCTCGCAGGTAAGGGCTGGCATAAATGGCAGTCAGGTGTTTGCCCTTCAATTTGGCCGCGATGCGCTTCACCTCTTTGCGCCCCTTGTCGGTCAGTGCCCGCTCGGAGTCCGGGCGAGTACCGTGAGGCTCAGCTTCACCATGACGCAATACCCAGAGTTTCATAGTTTCGGTTCCTCATCTCGGGCCGGATGCGGTGCCGGCGCCACAACGTGCGGGGCTTCACCCTCCGGTGTACGCGGCGCTGGCCAGTCGGCGAACGGCCAAGGCTTCTGGTCGCTATGAAAGCTGCCAAAACGACCGATCTGCGCCAGAAACTGACTCAGGCTGTCACCGAAATTCATCAGGCTGGCGCTCGGTGCGCCATATATCAAACGATAGATCAGCTGCACCAGCACCACTGCGCCGAGGATCAATTGCGCCACTTGCCAGACCAGCACATAGACAATCATCCACAGCACCCGCAGCAGGATGGATTCGTACTTGCCTTCTACTTTCGGATCGTTCATGTCTGCCTCGTTCCCTGCTCGTATCGGTTAAGTGCTTAGAAACCACTGGGGGAAATAAAGTCCACGTCGGTTTTCGGTTCGCCACGCATCAACAACTCGATCACCTGATTCAGCGTGCGCCCTTCGAACAGAATCGCATGCAATCCGGCGACCAGCGGCATGTACACGCCTACTTCCTGAGCCTTGGCCTTGAGCACCTTGAGGGTGTTCACGCCTTCGGCCACTTCGCCCAGACGCGTCACCGCGTCCTCCAGGCTCAAGCCCTGGCCGAGGGCAAACCCGACCTGGTAATTGCGGCTTTTGGGCGATGAGCAGGTGACGATCAAATCACCGACGCCCGCCAGCCCCAGGAACGTCATCGGGTTGGCACCCTGACTCACCGCGAAGCGGGTCATTTCCGCCAGTGCCCGGGTAATCAGCATGCTCTTGGTGTTTTCCCCCATGCCCAGCGCCACCGCCATGCCGGCGATGATGGCGTAGACGTTTTTCAGCGCCCCGCCCAACTCCACGCCAAAGCGGTCGGCGCTGGCGTACACGCGAAAGGTCCGGCCATGCAGCGCGGCCTGGACCTGCTGGCAAAGGTCTTCGTCTTCGCTGGCGACCACCGTGGCGGTCAGCGCGTGTTCGGCGATCTCACGGGCCAGGTTCGGCCCGGACAGCACGCCGATGCGCGCTTGCGGGGCGATGTCTTCAAGAATCTGGCTCATCAGCTTGAACGTATGGGCTTCGATGCCTTTGGTCAGGCTCACCAGCATTTTGCCGCTCAAAAGCTGAGCGTAAGGCGCCAGCACCGAGCGCAGCGCGCTGGAGGGCAGCGCGACGAAGCACAGGTCGCAGGCCTCCAGCGTGGCTTGCAGCTCTGTGACCGCCTCCACCGCCGGAAGAATTTTGATGCCTTTGAGGTAACGCGGGTTCTCGCGATTGACCCGAATGGCCTCGGCCTGCTCGGGGTCACGCATCCACAGCCGCACCTGATGCCCGTTCTCGGCCAGCAGATTAGCCACGGCGGTACCAAAACTTCCGCCTCCCAGGACCGCAATTGGGCGCTGTTCAGTCATATGCAATCCGTTAATCCATACCAGTGGCGATGCCCGCATTATACGGAGCGGCCCAGTGGCGGCCAGCCCCGACATCAATTACCGGCACTTGTAGGAAGAAGACCGAGAAAACCGAGGAAAATGCCTGCAACGTGACTGGAAAAGTCTTTGCTCTCGGTTAACATGCGCGCCAATCAACCGCTATCAAGGCCGTGCCGTGTCTTTTGGCTCTCCCTCTCCTCGCTCGCCACTGGTGCTGGCGCTGATGTTCAGCTCGCCATTGCTGGCCGACGACTTGTTCCTGGACAACGATCCGTTGCCGCAAGTGCTGACCGCGACGCGCCTGAAGCAGTCGCCGGCGGCCGTGCCGGGCAGCATGACGGTGATCGACAGCGAACTGATCAACGCCAGCGGTGCGCGGGACATCAGCGAGTTGCTGCGGCTGGTGCCAGGAATGATGGTCGGCAATATCAGCGGCAATCAGGCGGCGGTGAACTACCACGGCACCAACGCCAGCGAAGCGCGGCGCATGCAAGTGCTGATCGACGGCCGCTCGGTGTACCGTGCAGGCTTGGCCACGGTGGATTGGAGTGATATTCCGGTGGCCATGGAAGACATCGAGCGCATCGAGGTTTTCCGTGGCCCGAACACCGTCAGCTACGGCGCCAATGCGCTGATGGCGGTGGTCAATATCATCACCCGCAAACCGGTGGACAGCCACGGCACACGGCTGAAAGTCACCCGTGGCCAACGCGGCATCAATGATTTCTACGCCAGCCAGGGTATGGGCTGGGACAGCGGCGACTTGCGTTTATCGCTCTCCGGCCAACAAGACGATGGCTTCGACTCGGACCGCACCGGTGCCGATTACCGCGACAGCCGTCGCTTGAACCGCTTCAGCCTCGCCGTCAGCCAGACGCTGAATGAGAACCAGAGCATCGATTGGCAACTGAACGCCAAGGACGGAACCAATCAACGGCCCTATACCTATCGCCCGGTATTCTCGGGGATTACTGCCGCCGGGAACAATTCCGACGTCATTGCCAAAGACTATGCCGGCTCGCTGCGCTGGAACCTGGACATCAACCCCGATCACAGCCTTTATATTCAAGGCTCGGCGCAACACTGGGATCGTCAGCAGACCTGGCGTGCCTGCGATGCCGAGATCTCGTTCAGCCCGCAGCTGACTCAACTTTGGCAGCTCAATCCCAATTACACCGAACGCCTGGCGCGCAACATTGCTCGTTTCACCGGCGCGCCCCCCGGTACAGCGGCAGAACAAGACCTGGCCAATCAGGTTCTGGCGCAATGGCGAAACGGCGCGAACAAAACGCTGTGCGGCGACATCGACCAGAGTGCCCGAGAGTCGCGCTACGACCTCGAACTGCAAGACACCCTCAGCCTGTCCGACACGCTGCGGCTGGTCAGCGGCATGAACTATCGTTACGACCGGGCTGATTCCGAGACCTACTTCAATGGCACGCTCGACGACACCACCTGGCGGGCGTTCGGCCAACTCGAGTGGCGCGCCACCGAGCACTGGTTGCTGCAAGGCGGGGCGATGTTCGAAGACACGCAATTGACCGGCAGTTCACTGACCCCGCGGGTGGCGGTCAACTATCTGATCAACCCGCGCCACGGTTTGCGCGCGGTGTATTCGGAAGCCGTCCGCTCACCGGACATGTTCGAGAACAGCGTCAACTGGAGCTACCAGGTGACCAACCTGCAACCCAGTGCCTACGGCCAGAGCAGCGCCCGCTATTTCGTCAGGACCCGTGGCCCGGGCGACCTCGAACAGGAACGCATGCGCTCCCGGGAACTGGGCTACAACGGCTTCTTCACAGAGTGGGGGCTGATGGTCGATGTGAAGCTGTTCTACGACGAAATCAACGGCATGATCAGCGAACCGCTGCGCAACAATCAGTACATTGCCAGCAACTCGAACAGCTCTCGATTCTCCGGGACTGAAACCCAGCTGGACTGGCGCGTCAGCAGCGCCGACCGTCTGCGCCTGACCTACGCCTATGTCGATGCCGAGGCGAGCAACCCGCTGGATGCACAACAGACGGCGCGCAACAGCGGCTCCGCCGGCTGGCTGCGCAACTGGGGCCTGGGCTGGAACAGCGCGCTCTTCTACTATGGCGCCGACGCCCTCAACGGCTATCGCTTCGAACGGGTCGACACCCGCATCGCCAAACGCATCGGCCTGGGCAAGGCCAATCTGGAACTGGCCGGGATCCTCCAGCAACGCCTCGACAATCAGCCCACCACCTTCGTCGACAACAACTACGACGAGCGCCGGGTGCTCTACTTCAGCGCGGAGCTGGAGTTTTAAGATGCAGCATCGCCTGCCACGGAAGACGCCAACCCTTGGCCGCCTGCTGGCCGGGCTGTGCCTGCTGTTTACCGGGTTGCTGTGCATTCTGCCGGCCCGGGCCGCCGACATTCTGCTGACCGGCGCCGAGGACAGCCCCGGCGTGGAGTCTTTCGTTCAGGCCCTGAGCGAGTTGCGCCCCACCGACAATGTGCGTTTCCAGCCGGTCACCAGCCTTCCGGCGCCAGATCAGCTGCCCACTGGCACCCGCCTGATTCTGCTCGACCTGCAAAGTCTCGATTGGCGCCTGCAAGCCCCTCAGGGTCCGGCGACGCTGGTGCTGCGCATCAGCCGCTTACAAGCCCACCAACGCTTTGGCGATGTTTTGCCCCCGCACCTGAGCCTGCTCTGGAGCGATCCGCCGCTGGATCGACAATTGCGCCTGACCCGACTCGTCCTGCCCGAGGCCCGACGGGTCGGCGTGCTTTTCGACAGCCACAGCGAATTCCTGTTGAAGGAACTGCATCAGGCTGCCCTGCCCCTGGGCCTTGAAGTGGTCACAGAGCGTTGGGACAACACCAATGACAGCCGCCCGTTGCAGGCCCTGCTGAAAAACAGTGATGTACTGCTGGGCCTGGATGATCCTGATTTGTATAACCCGAAAACCGTGAAAAACCTGCTGCTCAGCAGCTATGCACGGCAGTTGCCGCTGATCGGTCCCAACGCCGCCTTCGTCAGGGCCGGCAGCCTCGCCAGCACCTACAGCGACCAGAGCGATTGGCTGAAGATTCTCGACGAACTGCTCGACCGCCCCTCCAGCACCTGGCCGCGCACCCTTTATCCGCAGCACTTCAAGGTCTTGAGCAACCCGCAAGTGGCTCGCTCATTAAGCATTGAACCGATGAATGAAGCCTCAGTCGCAACACAGCTGGCCGAAGGAGAACACCGCCCATGACCTTCCGTCGCGGTTGGGACATCAATACCCGTACCCAGATCATCAGCCTCGGCCCGGCGCTGCTGTTGACGTTGTTACTGATCAGTTTCTTCACTTTCGTGCGAATCCAGGACCTGCGCCAGGAACTCGACCACACCGGTCAGTTGATCGCCAACCAACTGGCGCCGGCCACCGAATACGGGGTGATCTCTGGCAATAACGACGTGCTCGAAAGTTTGCTCAAAGCGACCCTGGCCACACCCAATGTGCGCTTTCTGGAAGTGCAGGACAGCACCAACCGGATTCTGGTGTATGTCGAACAACCGTCGGAAAGCCACCACCGCTCGCATCAGGTCGAAGTGTTCCAGGCACCGGTTCGGCTGCAACGCATCGCGCTCAACAATGACTTCTTCCAGAACAGCCGCTCCACTCCCACGAAACCGGGCGAGGACTATCTGGGGCGGGTGATCGTCGGCCTGTCCAACGACGCCTTCAACCAGCGCCAGCAGGAAATCCTGTTCAAGGCCGGGATCCTGGCCCTATTCGCCCTTCTGTTTACCTTTCTGCTGGCTCGGCGCCTGGCCAGCAGCCTGTCGCAACCGATCCACGACATCGGTAATGCGGTCAAGGCGATCCAGAAAGGCGACTTCAAAACGCCCCTGCCGATTGTCGACGACACCGAACTGGGCGCCCTGTCGCAACACATCAATAACCTTGCCCAGGGCCTTGAACAGGCCAGCCGCGAACAACATCAGGCCATGGCGCAATTGATCCGGACCCGCGAGGAAGCGGAAAAGGCCAACAACGCCAAATCCGATTTCCTGGCCATGATGAGCCATGAGCTGCGCACGCCGATGAATGGCGTGCTGGGCATGCTGCAACTGCTGGAAACCACCGAGATGACCGAGGAGCAGATCGAATACGCGGCGCTGGCCTCGGAATCAACGGAGCATCTGCTCAAAGTGATCAACGATATTCTCGATTTCTCGCGCATCGAACGTTCGGAACTGGAGCTGGAGCACATTGCGTTCAACCTCGCGGACCTGATCACCAGTTGCGCCCAGTCGTTCCAGCACAGCGCAGTGCAACGCGGGCTTGACCTGCAACTGCAGATCCCCGAGGACATGCGCGCCCTGCAGGTTCAGGGCGACCCGACGCGGATCAGGCAGATACTGGTCAACCTGGTCGGCAATGCGCTGAAGTTCACCGAACGGGGTCGCGTCACGATCGAACCGCAGTGGCAGTCGCTGGATCACGAATTGCTGTGGTTCACCTGCACCGTGCGCGACAGCGGGATTGGCATCCCGGCTGAAAGCCTGGAATTGATGTTCAACGCGTTCCAGCAGGCCGACAGTTCTATTTCAAGACGTTACGGCGGCACCGGGCTGGGGCTACCGATTGCCCGCACCCTGGCAGAACGAATGGGCGGCACCTTGCGTGCTCAGAGCGAAGAAGGCGTTGGCTCGGTGTTCACCCTGGAAATTCCTTTGGCGCTGTATAAGCAGTCGTTGCCGGTGCTGACGCCGCGAGTACATACCGGCAATGGCCACGGCGAAGGTCGCAATGTGTTGCTGGTGGAAGACAACCCGGTCAACCGCACCGTCGTCGAAGCAATGTTGCGCAGTCTGGGCTTTACTGTCAGCGTCGTCACCGACGGTGCACAAGCGGTGCGCAGTGCCGAAAGCCTGATTTTCGAAGCAATTCTGATGGATTGCCGACTGCCGGTCATTGACGGCTACGAGGCCACCCGACAGATTCGCCGACTGCCCGGCTGCGCTGACGTGCCGATCATTGCCCTGACGGCCAACGCCTTGCAGGGCGACCGTGAAGCCTGTTTGTCCGCAGGAATGAACGATTACCTGGCCAAGCCCTTCAAACGCACTGATCTGCAGCAAATTCTGCAGCGATGGGTGCAGTAGTGCAGGCCTTTCGGCTATCTGCGACTGGCGTGAAAGACGAAAGTGCGGCAGTCTTAGGCACCCGAACAAGTCCTAAAAGGGGCTTGAATAATAATTTCAGTGCACAAGTGTACATTCATGTCCTTGGTGCTGTGACTTTCACTACAACGCAATAGTCTATGAGTAGGCTGCTGACTCGAGGCATGAACGCTTCGATCGGCCGGGAAGATTCGCCCCCCTGCCGCATGGACTATTGAGGAGCTCGCATGACCAAACAAAACGCCTTTACCCGGGAAGACCTGCTGCGCTGCAGTCGTGGTGAGCTGTTCGGCCCAGGTAACGCGCAACTGCCCGCCCCGAACATGCTGATGGTCGATCGCATCACCCTGATCTCCGAAGAGGGTGGCAAGTACGGCAAAGGTGAATTGGTCGCCGAGCTGGATATCACTCCAGACCTGTGGTTCTTCGCCTGCCACTTCGAAGGTGATCCGGTGATGCCGGGCTGCCTGGGCCTCGACGCCATGTGGCAACTGGTCGGTTTCTTCCTTGGCTGGCAAGGTCTGCCAGGCCGCGGTCGTGCCCTGGGCTCGGGCGAAGTGAAATTCTTTGGCCAGGTACTGCCGACCGCCAAGAAAGTCACCTATAACATCCATATCAAACGCGTCCTCAAAGGCAAGCTGAACATGGCCATCGCCGATGGTTCCGTGACTGTCGACGGCCGCGAAATCTATACCGCCGAAGGCCTTCGGGTCGGCGTTTTCACCTCCACTGACAATTTCTAAGGGTTATCCGCATGCGCCGCGTCGTTATCACTGGTCTGGGCATCGTTTCGTGCCTGGGCAATGACAAAGAGACCGTCTCCGCTAACCTGCGTGCAAGCCGCCCTGGCATCCGGTTCAATCCGGAATATGCCGAAATGGGTCTGCGTAGCCAGGTTTCCGGCTCCATTGACCTTCCCCTCGAAGAGCTGATCGATCGCAAGATCTATCGCTTCGTCGGCCACGCGGCGGCTTACGCCTACCTGGCCATGAAAGATGCCATCGCAGACTCCGGTCTGACCGAAGAGCAAGTTTCCAACCCGCGTACCGGCCTGATCGCCGGTTCCGGTGGTGCCTCCACGCTGAACCAGATGGAAGCGCTGGACATCCTGCGCGAAAAAGGCGTCAAGCGCGTCGGCCCATACCGCGTAACGCGGACCATGAGCAGCACTGTTTCCGCCTGCCTGGCCACCCCGTTCAAGATCAAGGGCCTGAACTACTCCATCGCTTCTGCCTGCGCCACCAGTGCTCACTGCATCGGTACCGCCATGGAACAGATCCAGATGGGCAAGCAGGACATCGTATTCGCCGGCGGCGGTGAAGAAGAGCATTGGAGCCAGTCGTTCCTGTTCGACGCCATGGGCGCCCTGTCCAGCCAGTACAACGAAACCCCGGAAAAAGCTTCCCGTGCCTACGATGCCAAGCGTGACGGTTTCGTCATCGCCGGCGGTGGCGGCATGGTCGTGGTCGAAGAGCTGGAACATGCTCTGGCCCGCGGCGCGAAGATCTATGCGGAAATCGTTGGCTACGGCGCGACTTCCGATGGCTACGACATGGTCGCCCCAAGCGGCGAAGGTGCCATCCGCTGCATGCAGATGGCTATGTCCACCGTCGACGCACCGATCGACTACCTGAACACCCACGGCACCTCGACTCCGGTCGGCGACGTGATGGAAATGAAAGGTGTGCGTGAAGTGTTCGGCGACAACGCTCCGGCCATCAGCTCCACCAAGAGCCTGTCGGGTCACTCCCTGGGCGCCGCCGGCGTTCACGAAGCGATCTACTGCATGCTGATGATGGAAGGCAACTTCATGGCGGGTTCCGCCAACATCGACGAACTGGACCCGGAAGTGGCAGACATGCCAATCCTGACCAAGACTCGTGAAGACGCCACCATCAACACCGTGATGAGCAACAGCTTCGGCTTCGGTGGCACCAACGCCACGCTGGTACTGAAGCGCTGGCAGGGTAAGTAATACCCCGCTTACGCCACACATAAAAACGCCCCGACTGGTTCGGGGCGTTTTTTTGCTTGTAAATTGGCTCCGGGAATCGCTCTTTGTAGGAGCCAGGCTTGCCGGCGAAGGCGTATTCAAGGACGCTTTCGCCGGCAAGCCTGGCTCCTACAGATATCAGGTTCAGCCTGTGTTTTCCTCCTCGAAAACATGAAACATTTGTCATGGAACTCAACAGCCTGCGACTGAATGTCGCGTATTTCGCGGGCTGCAGCACTTTCTCCGTTTTTGAAAAAGTCCGTTACCGAATTCAGCCGTTTACTTAGCTAGCTAACAAACTCTATAACAAAGGCCTGCACACGCCTTGCTGCAGATAACAGAGATTGGAGCTAGCAGATGACTGTAAAAGTAACTGAACGCGACGATTCACATATGTCCCATGAAGGCATCGCCGCCGGTATCCGCATCTGGGATGTACATCAACAAGACCTGCTGGTCGGGATGTTCCACTCCGAGACCGAAGCCCACCAATACAAGGCCGAACTGGAAACACTGGAGCAGCAACGCGAAGCGCGTTCTGCATAACCACCACATTGAAAATGACAAACCCCGCCATGAGCGGGGTTTGTCGTTATTGCAGCCGTTAACGCCTTACCACATCAGATCGTCAGGAATCTGATAGGCCGCGTACGGATCGTCTTCGGCACTGACTTCTTCTGTCTTCACATTCAGCTGCACGATGCGCTGTGGATCGCGCTCCTGAATCTTCAGGGCCGCTTCACGAGGGATCACTTCGTAACCGCCAGCGTGATGCACGATCGCCAGGGAACCGCTGCTGAGCTTGTTGCGCATCAGGGTGTTGACGGAGATGCGCTTGACCTTTTTGTCGTCGACGAAGTTGTAGTAGTCCTCGGTGTTCAGCTTGGGCAGGCGCGAAACCTCGATCAATTGCTTGACCTGTGCGGCGCGGGCCTTCTGCTCGGCCTTCTCCTGCTGCTGACGGTTGAGCTCCTGATCGCGCTTGACCTTCTCGGCCATGGCTTCCTGAGCCGCACGCTGCTGGGAGTCATCGAGTTCGATCTGGCCTTTGTGGGCCAGACGCTGTTGTTTCTGTTTTTCTTTGCCGACCTGTTTGGCCTGCTTTTGGTTGACCAGCCCTGCTTTGAGCAACTGGTCGCGAAGGGAAAGGCTCATGGTGCTTACTCACTTAGGCAACAGCTCAGCCGCAGCTGGGCAAATTCTTTTCCTGACGTTTGGCTTCGCCCCACAAGGCGTCCAACTCTTCGAGGGTGCAATCTTCTATGGGACGGTGGGTGTCGCGCAATGCCTGTTCGATAAATCGGAAGCGTCTTTCAAATTTTGTGTTCGCGCCACGCAGTGCGGTTTCCGGATCGACCTTGAGGTGACGCGCCAGATTGACCACGGAAAACAGCAGGTCGCCGACTTCATCGGCAATCGCCACCGAGTCATTGTCGGCCATGGCTTCGAGCACTTCATCGAGCTCTTCGCGAACCTTGTCGAGCACCGGCAAGGCGTCAGGCCAGTCGAAACCGACCTGCCCTGCGCGCTTCTGCAGTTTTGCCGAACGGGACAACGCAGGCAGTGCCGCGGGTACGTCATCGAGCAAGGACAACTGCTCGGGCGCCGAAGACTTCTCGGCACGTTCTTCAGCCTTGATCTCTTCCCAGCGTTGCTTGACCTGCTCTTCATTCAGACGCGGGACGTCCAGCGGCGCGTACAGATCACCGGTGGGGAATACGTGAGGATGGCGGCGGATCAACTTGCGCGTGATGCTGTCGACCACCCCCGCGAACTCGAAGCGCCCTTCTTCCCGAGCCAGTTGGCTGTAATAAACCACCTGGAACAACAAGTCGCCCAACTCACCCTGCAAGTGATCGAAATCACCCCGCTCGATGGCGTCGGCGACTTCGTAGGCTTCTTCCAGGGTGTGCGGGACGATGGTGGCGTAGGTTTGCTTGATGTCCCACGGGCAGCCGTATTGCGGGTCGCGCAGACGGTTCATCAGGTGCAGCAGGTCTTCAAGGCTGTACATCAATCACTCTCACTGCAAACCCCTTGTGGGAGCGGGCTTGCTCGCGAAAGCGGTGTGTCGGGCAACATTGATGTCGACTGATACTCCCTCTTCGCGAGCAAGCCCGCTCCCACAGTGGATCGGTGCCAGACATGAACATCATCACGGCGTGCGGTTACGCCGGGTTTCGATGATGTTCGGCAACTGGGAAATCCGCCCCAGCAACCGCCCAAGCGCATCCAGCCCCGGAATCTCAATGGTCAGGGACATCAGCGCAGTGTTGTCCTCTTTGTTCGAGCGGGTGTTGACCGCCAGCACGTTGATCCGCTCGTTGAGCAGCACCTGCGACACGTCACGCAGCAGACCGGAACGGTCGTAGGCGCGAATGATGATGTCCACCGGATAGGTGAGCACCGGCACCGGCCCCCAGCTGACCTGGATGATCCGCTCCGGCTCGCGCCCGGCCAGTTGCAGCACCGAGGCGCAGTCCTGACGGTGGATGCTCACGCCACGGCCCTGGGTGATGTAACCGACGATGGCGTCCCCCGGCAGCGGTTGGCAGCAGCCGGCCATCTGGGTCATCAGGTTGCCGACGCCCTGGATCTGGATATCGCCGCGCTTGCCCGGTTTGTAGCCGGTGGCTTTGCGCGGGATCAGTTCCAGCTGTTCGTTGCCGCGTTCCGGCTCGACCAGTTGCTGCGCCAGGTTCATCAGTTGAGCCAGGCGCAAATCGCCCGCGCCCAACGCAGCGAACATGTCCTCGGCGGTCTTCATGTTGGCCTTTTCGGCCAGCTTGTCGAAATCCACTTGCGGCAGACCGAGGCGATTGAGTTCGCGCTCAAGCAAGGTTTTACCGGCTGCGACGTTCTGATCGCGTGCCTGCAACTTGAACCAGTGAACGATCTTCGCCCGCGCCCGCGACGTGGTGATGTAACCCAGGTTCGGGTTCAGCCAGTCGCGGCTCGGGGTGCCGTGCTTGCTGGTGATGATCTCGACCTGTTCACCGGTTTGCAGGCTGTAGTTGAGCGGTACGATGCGCCCGTTGATCTTGGCGCCGCGGCAGTTGTGACCGATTTCGGTGTGCACGCGGTAGGCGAAGTCCAGCGGTGTCGCGCCTTTCGGCAAGTCGATGGCGTGGCCGTCGGGAGTGAAGATATAAACCCGGTCCGGCTCGATATCGACCCGCAGCTGTTCGGCCAGACCGCCGATATCGCCCAGCTCTTCGTGCCACTCGAGAACCTGACGCAGCCAGGAGATTTTCTCTTCGTAGTGGTTCGAGCCGGACTTGACGTCGGTGCCCTTGTAACGCCAGTGCGCGCAAACACCCAACTCGGCTTCTTCATGCATGGCGTGGGTGCGGATCTGCACTTCCAGCACCTTGCCTTCAGGGCCGATTACCGCGGTGTGCAGCGAGCGGTAGCCGTTCTCTTTCGGGTTGGCGATGTAGTCGTCGAACTCTTTCGGGATGTGCCGCCACAGGGTGTGGACAATGCCCAGCGCGGTGTAGCAGTCGCGCATTTCCGGCACCAGCACGCGAACGGCGCGCACGTCGTAGATCTGGCTGAACTCCAGACCCTTGCGCTGCATTTTGCGCCAGATCGAATAGATGTGTTTGGCCCGGCCGCTGATGTCGGCCTCGACGCCGGTGGCCTGCAACTCGTTCTTGAGCTGGGTCATCACATCGCTGATGAAGCGCTCGCGATCCAGCCGTCGCTCATGGAGCAGCTTGGCGATCTGCTTGTACTGGTCGGGCTCGAGGTAACGGAAGGATAAGTCCTCCAGCTCCCACTTGATGTGACCGATACCGAGGCGGTGAGCCAGCGGCGCGTAGATGTCGAAGACTTCACGGGCGACGCGGTTGCGCTTCTCGTCATCAGCGGTTTTCACCGCGCGGATCGCACAGGTGCGTTCGGCCAGTTTGATCAGCGCAACGCGCACGTCGTCAACCATGGCCACGAGCATCTTGCGCAGGTTTTCCACCTGGCCCTGGGTGCCCATCACCATGGATTTACGCGGACTCAGGCTGTCGCTGATCGCCGCCATGCGTTGCACGCCGTCAATCAGTTTGGCGACCACCGGGCCGAAGCGCTGGCTGACCGCCGGCAACTGGATCTGGCCTTCGCGCACGCCGCGGTACAGGACCGCCGCGACCAACGAATCCTGATCGAGTTTGAGGTCGGCGAGAATCTCGGCGATCTCAAGGCCGGTGCGGAAACTCGAGGTCCCTTCGGACCACAGGTTTTTCGCCGCATTGGCTTGTTGTTCGGCCTCGCGAGCGAACTCGCAGGCTTCTTTCAAGGCTTCGCGATTCAGTGCCGTATCGATACTGACCGCGTGATCGAGCCAAGCCTCGAGATTGATACTGCCGTCAGTGTTGATCGGCTGGTGTGCTCTCACCTGTACCATCTTGCTTTACCTTCCCTACGACGCAGATTCAATGCGTCAAATCGCTGACCTTCATTGTCCGGGCGCCCCGTCGGGCTGGTGCGTGGCCGCACGGACGGTCAGTCGGACCAGACGAGCCATCCTAGCTCGCTTCAAATAACGCCATGGCCTCGACATGCGCCGTTTGAGGAAACATATCGAGAATCCCGGCACGTTTTAACCGGTAGCCCTGCTTGATCAATTCGACCGTATCGCGCGCCAGAGTTGCAGGGTTGCACGACACATAAACCAATCGTTCGGCACCCAGGGACGCCAGCTTGCGCACCACCTCGAAAGCACCGTCGCGAGGTGGGTCCAAGAGTACCGCACAAAAGCCTTCGCTGGCCCATTCGGCATCAGCCAAAGGCTGGGATAAATCGGCCTGAAAAAATTTCGCGTTATGCAAATTATTACTAGCGGCGTTCGCGGCGGCTCGCTCGACCATGGCCTGCACACCTTCCACCGCCACCACTTCACGAACGGTCCTGGCCAGCGGCAAGGCAAAATTGCCCAACCCACAGAACAGATCCAGAACCCGCTCATCGGCTTTCGGCGCCAACCATTCCAGCGCCTGAGCGACCATCGCTTCGTTGACCCCGGCGTTGACCTGGATGAAATCTCCAGGCCGATACGCCAGGTTCAAATCCCACTGTTCAAGGCGATAGCCCAAGGACTGATCGGCCACGACCGGTTGCGGCTCGCCGTCGCCATGCAACCACAACTGAGCCTCATGGAGCGCGCAGAATTCCTTGAGGATCGTCATGTCGGCTTCGGACAACGGCGCCATGTGCCGCAGCAAGACCGCCAACGACGAACCGCTGAACAATTCCACATGCCCCAGTGCCTGAGGTTTGCTCAAGCGCCGCAACATGTCCGGCAAACGGGTCATGATCGGCTGCAAGGGCTGTACCAGCACCGGGCACTCGTTGATGGCGACGATGTCCTGGCTACCGGCTGCGCGGAAACCGACTTCGAGCTTTTTCGCCTTCATGTCCCAACGCACCGCCACCCGGGCACGACGCCGGTAGCCGAATTCCGGACCGCTCAATGGCGCAGCCCACTCTTCGGGTTCGACGCCGGCGACCCGCGACAATTGCTCGGCGAGCATGCGCTGTTTCAGGGCGAGTTGTTCGTTATGGGGCAGATGCTGCACGCTGCAACCACCGCAGCGACCGGCATGGGCGCACGGTGCCGGGCGACGCAATTCGCTGGCCTGGAACACCCGTTCGGTACGCGCCTCGACCACTTTACCGTGGGCACCCAAGACCCGCGCCTCGACTTCTTCACCGGCCAAGGCGCCGATGACGAACCAGGTGCGACCTTCAAAAAACGCGATACCGCGACCGTCATTAGCCAGGCGCTCGATGTTCAAGCGCTGCTTTTTGCCGGTTGGGACTTGCGGGGCCTTGCTGCCACCCGTGGGCTGGAAGCGCAGGCCTCTCTCTTGCTTGGCCATCAGTTGGGCGCGTCGAAAATGCCGGTCGACAAGTAACGGTCGCCACGGTCACAGATGATCGCAACGATCACCGCGCTTTCAACTTCTTTGGACAGGCGCAGCATCGCCGCCACGGCACCGCCCGAAGACACGCCGCAGAAGATGCCTTCTTCGCGCGCCAGACGACGGGTCACGTCTTCGGCCTCGCTTTGCGCCATGTCGACGATCCGGTCCACGCGATCGGCCTGATAAATCTTTGGCAGGTATTCCTGCGGCCAGCGGCGGATGCCTGGAATTGCCGAGCCTTCCATGGGTTGCAGACCGATGATCTGCACGTTCTCGTTCTGTTCTTTCAGGTAGCGCGAGACACCCATGATGGTGCCGGTGGTGCCCATCGAGCTGACGAAATGGGTGATGGTGCCCTGGGTCTGACGCCAGATTTCCGGACCAGTGGTGGTGTAGTGCGCCTCGGGGTTGTCACCGTTGGCGAACTGATCGAGCACCTTGCCACGGCCTTCGGCTTCCATTCGCTGGGCGAGGTCGCGCGCGCCTTCCATGCCTTCTTCCTGGCTGACCAGAATCAGCTCGGCGCCATAGGCCGTCATCGCGGCTTTACGCTCGGCGCTGGAGTTGTCCGGCATGATCAGGATCATCTTGTAACCCTTGATCGCGGCGGCCATGGCCAGGGCAATCCCGGTGTTACCCGAAGTCGCTTCGATCAGCGTGTCGCCGACGTGGATCTGCCCGCGCAATTCGGCGCGGGTGATCATCGACAGCGCCGGACGATCCTTGACCGAACCCGCCGGGTTGTTCCCTTCGAGCTTGAGCAAAAGCGTGTTGCTGGTGACGCCAGGCAGGCGCTGCAAACGGACCAGCGGAGTGTTGCCGACGCAATCGGCGATGGTTGGGTACTGCAAGGTCATGGCGTATTCGCAATCCGGACTGCGGGGGCGCCTATCATACCGGCAAACGTGCGCAGGCCATATCACGCAAAGTAAGGGGCTTATGGCTTATGGGAATAAGCAGTTCACTCCTCTTCTCCTTGTGCAATATTCAATGCATAAAACTCATGCAATTTGGCCTGCAGCAGCTGTTTGTCCGGAAGCTGGACCTGGTATTCAGCGATCAACGCTGGCGACAGGCTGCGGTTAAGGGCGTATTCGACCACTTCGTCATCCTTACTGGCGCAGAGCAACACACCGATGGCCGGGTTTTCGTGGGGTTTGCGCTCCTTGCGATCCAGCGCTTCCAAATAGAAGTTCAGCTTGCCCAAATACTCCGGCTTAAAACGACCGACCTTAAGCTCAATGGCTACAAGACAATTAAGGCCACGGTGGAAGAACAGCAGGTCCAGGGAAAAATCACACCCACCCACTTGAAGCGGATACTCGGAACCGACAAAGCAGAAATCGCGGCCAAGCTCGCTCAGGAATTCTTTGAGGCGCGCCATCAACCCTTTATGCAGATCAGTTTCGGCATGGCCACCCGGCAGGTCGAGAAACTCGAGCATGTAGGCGTCGCGGAATATCTCAAGCGCTGCCGGGTGGGCTTGTCTCAGCACTGCTGAGATTTTTGCTGGTTGGGTCACGCTTCGTTCAAACAGTGCGGTTTTGAACTGACGCTCTAGTTCGCGCTTCGACCATTTTTCCTGAACTGCCAAACGCACGTAGAACTCCCGCTCTTCCGGCCGTTTACTCTGGCTGAAAATGATCAGGTTATGCGACCAGGACAATTGTCGCACCAGTGGTGCGACTTTCTCTTCAGCGTGATAAGTCTCATAGAACTGGCGCATGCGAAACAAGTTCGACCGGGTAAACCCGCGCAACCCCGGTTGAGTCTGAGCCAGATGCTCAGCCAGTTGGCTGACCACAGAATCGCCCCACTCAGCCTGTTCCAGCTTGCGGCTGATGTAAGCACCGACCTGCCAATACAGCTCGATCAACTGGGTATTCACCGCCTGCATGGCCTGCTGTTTGGCATTTTGAATCAGCGCAAGCACTTCATTGAAACGGTCGTCGTGTGCGTTGCCGGGGACGCTGGATGCATTCATACCGAACTCCTGGAGGACGAGGAAAAACGCGAGTCTATTCCGTCAAGTCAGGCTTAAGGTGTCGGCGATACCCTTTAAGAAAGGTCGTACAAAATAACGGGAACGCTCCGGCAAAATCAGCAAGCCTCTTCGCGGCCGGGGTTGATCACGCAATTTGTGGTCGACACATATCAATTGTGGGAGCGGGGGCGTCATCATTGTCGCCATGGAGATCAGCCAATAACAGCATATTCAGCCGTAAGCCCCGCCCTGCATTCTCCGCCCAAAGCCGCCCGCCCTGCCGCTGCACCGCATTCCTCGCAATGCTCAACCCCAACCCGAACCCACCCTCCCCCGGCCGTGAACCGTCGAGCCGGATGAACGGCGAGAAGATCCGCTCAAGATCCTCGTCAGCCACCCCACCGCCCTCGTCCTCCAGCCACAGATGCCAGAAGTCGCCATCGCGCCTGCCATCGAGCGTCACGACAGCTCCCTTCGGTGAATGACGAATGGCATTGCGCAGGATGTTTTCCAGCGCCTGGGCCAGGGTATTGAGATGGCCGCGCACCCAACAGGAGGCATCCACCGCACAATGCAACTGACTCGCCGGCCAGCCACTTTCATAGCAAGCGTTTTCCGTGAGTATTTCCCACAAGGCCTGGACCTGGATTGCCTCATCGGGCAACGGCGTGTTCTCGGTGCCGAGCCAGGCCAGTTGCAGCGTATCCTCGACCAGGCGCTGCATGCCGTCGACTTCCCGGCTGATGCGCTCGCGCAATTGCTCCAGATCCTGCTCGCTCTCGCAGGCCACCCGCAACCGGCTGAGCGGCGTGCGCAATTCGTGAGACAGATCGCGCAGCAGTTGCTGTTGCCGGGCCACCGTGCGGCCCGACACGTCAGACCACTTCATCGACCGCACTCAATACGTACCCTTTGCCCCACACCGTGCGCACTTCACGCTCGGTGTAGCCGATGGCCTTGAGCTTGCGGCGAATCTGACTGATATGCATATCCAGGCTGCGGTCATGGGGCGCATAACGGCGCTGCAACACCTGCTGATAAAGGAACGCCTTGCTCAACACTTCATCGCCGTTGCGGTTCAGCGTGTCCAGCAAGCGGTATTCGCTGCGGGTCAGGCCGGCCGCGTATTCGCCCCAAAAGACCTCCCCCAGTTCATCGTCGAAACGCAGGCTGTCCAGCACCGGGGTAATAGGTGCCGGCGTAAGCCGACGGTCGAGCGCCACCCGCCGCAGGATCGCTTCGATGCGCACCCGCAGCTCGGCCATGCTGAAGGGCTTGGGCAGGTAATCGTCGGCGCCGAGGCGAAAGCCACTGATGCGGTCCGCCTCGGCGCCCAGCGCCGACATCAGCACCACCGGCGTGGAATGGCTCTGGCGCAATTGGGTCAGCACTGCCAGGCCATCGAGCCCCGGCAACAGGATATCCATCAACACCAAGTCGAAAGCCTGCTGGCGCGCAATCGCCAGGCCTTCCTGCCCGTTCTGGCACCAGGTCACCTGAAAACCGCAGTGCCCCAGATGCTCATGAACATAAGCACCGAGCACTGGATCGTCTTCGATAGAGAGGATGCGAGGATGGTCAATCGCGATGGGAGTCATGAGTATCTGCAAATAATTCTCAATTGCTGATTATTCAAGATTGCCTCTCCAGGGGCAACCCAAGGTTCGCCTCCCTGGACCAAAGCATTGAACTGACCGACGAATGACGACATCAATTTTACGAAGATTGCCCGCATGCAAATCGCTACACTGCGCAGGTGGCGCATGCCGGACGCATGTGCAGGTCAATAAATAGCTGGATGCAGGAGAGATGCGTGCTCAAGAAACTGGGAATCAAAGGCCGCGTGCTGTTACTGACCCTGTTGCCAACCACCCTGATGGCGCTGGTCCTGGGCGGCTATTTCACCTGGATGCAGCAATCGGACCTGCAAGCCCAACTCATGCAGCGCGGCGAAATGATCGCCGAACAGCTGGCGCCATTGGTGGCCCCTGCCATGGGTCGCAAAGACAACGAGCTGCTGGAGCGCATCGCCACCCAGTCCCTGGAACAGACCGACGTGCGCGCGGTGACCTTCCTCGCCCCCGACCGCACGCCCCTGGCCCATGCCGGCCCGACGATGCTCAATCAGGCGCCGCTGGGCAACGGTTCACAACTGCTGCGCCGCAGCGGCAATGACGCCACGCGTTACCTGCTGCCGGTGTTCGGCAAACACCGCAACCTGGCCGGCGACCTGATCCCCGATGAAGCCGACCGCCTGCTGGGCTGGGTCGAGCTCGAACTGTCCCACAACGGCATGTTGCTGCGCGGTTACCGCAGCCTGTTCGCCAGCCTGCTACTGATCGGCGGGGGCCTGGCCGGTGCGGCGCTGCTGGCGTTACGCATGGGCCAGACCATCAACCGGCCATTGAGCCAGATCAAACAGGCCGTGGCGCAACTCAAGGACGGTCATCTGGAAACCCGCCTGCCGCCCCTCGGCAGCCAGGAACTGGATGAACTGGCGTCCGGCATCAACCGCATGGCCGGGACCCTGCAGAACGCGCAGGAAGAATTGCAAAACAGCGTCGACCAGGCCACCGAAGACGTGCGCCAGAACCTGGAAACCATCGAAATCCAGAACATCGAACTGGACCTGGCGCGCAAAGAAGCCCTGGAGGCGAGCCGGATCAAATCCGAGTTCCTGGCCAACATGAGTCATGAAATCCGCACGCCGCTCAACGGCATTCTCGGCTTCACGCATCTGCTGCAAAAAAGCGAACTGACGCCGCGCCAGCTCGATTACCTGGGCACCATAGAAAAGTCGGCCGACAGCCTGCTGGGGATCATCAACGAGATTCTCGACTTCTCGAAAATCGAGGCCGGCAAACTGGTGCTCGACCATATTCCGTTCAACCTGCGCGACTTGCTGCAAGACACCTTGAACATCCTCGCCCCGGCCGCCCACGCCAAAGAGCTTGAGCTGGTGAGCCTGGTTTATCGCGATACGCCACTGTCGCTGGTGGGCGATCCGCTGCGACTCAAGCAGATCCTCACAAACCTTGTGAGCAATGCGATCAAGTTCACCCGCGAAGGCACCATCGTCGCCCGTGCGATGCTCGAAGAAGAGCATGAAGACAGCGTGCAACTGCGCATCAGCATTCAGGACACCGGCATCGGTTTGTCGAACCAAGACGTGCGCGCCTTGTTCCAGGCCTTCAGCCAGGCCGATAACTCGTTGTCCCGACAACCCGGCGGCACCGGCCTCGGGCTGGTGATTTCCAAACGGTTGATCGAACAAATGGGCGGCGAGATCGGCGTCGACAGCACACCGGGCGAAGGCTCGGAATTCTGGATCAGCCTGAGCCTGCCCAAAACCCGCGACGACGCCGAAGACCTGCCAGGTCCACCGCTGCTCGGGCAGCGGGTGGCAGTCCTGGAAAACCATGAACTGGCCCGTCAGGCATTGCAGCATCAACTGGAAGACTGCGGCTTGGCCGTCACGCCGTTCAATACCCTGGAAAGCCTGGCCAACGGCGTAACCGGCGCCCACCAGACCGATCAGGCAATCGGCCTGGCGGTGCTCGGCATCACCAGCAACGACATGCCGCCGGAGCGCCTCAACCAGCACATCTGGGACCTTGAACACCTGGGCTGCAGAGTGCTGGTGCTGTGCCCGACCACCGAACTGACGCTGTTCCACCTCTCGGTGCCCAACCCCCACAGCCAGCTCCAGTCCAAACCGGCCTGCACCCGCAAGCTGCGTCGGGCCTTGTCTGATCTGGTCAACCCGCGCCAGCAGCGCAGCGACCCCGCCGAACCGGTTTCCAGCCGTGCACCGAAGGTCCTTTGCGTCGACGACAACCCGGCCAACCTGCTACTGGTGCAAACCCTGCTTGAAGACATGGGCGCCAAGGTACTCGCGGTAGAAAGTGGTTACGCCGCGGTCAAGGCTGTACAGAACGAGACTTTCGATCTGGTGCTGATGGACGTGCAAATGCCCGGCATGGATGGGCGTCAAAGCACCGAAGCCATTCGCCAATGGGAAAGCGAGCGGCATTGCACGCCACTGCCGGTCGTCGCCCTTACCGCCCATGCAATGGCCAACGAAAAACGCGCGTTGCTGCAAAGCGGCATGGACGACTACCTGACCAAACCCATCAGCGAACGGCAACTGGCGCAAGTGGTGTTGAAATGGACGGGCCTGGCGCTGCGCAATCAGGGACCAGAGCGCAATCGCGACAGCAACAGCAGTCATGAACTGCAGGTGCTCGATCACGAAGAAGGCCTGCGCCTGGCGGCCGGCAAGGCCGATCTGGCGGCGGACATGCTGGCAATGCTGCTGGCCTCCCTGGAAGCCGACCGCGAGGCCATCCGCGTCGCCCGTGAAGCCAACGATCAAAATGCCCTGATCGAGCGGGTCCATCGCCTGCACGGGGCAACCCGTTATTGCGGCGTACCGCAACTGCGCGCGGCCTGCCAGCGCAGCGAAACCTTGCTCAAGCAACAAGACCCGAAAGCCTCCGGCGCTCTGGAAGAACTCGAACGCGCTATCAATCGCCTGGCGGCTCATGCGCGTATCAATGCCTGATGCAGCGCAATAACGCCGGGGGCGTTGAACGCTAAACTCAACCCCCGTAGCAGCTGCCGAACGCAGGTTTCGCCAGCTGCTACGGGGTTTGAGATCTCCAGGAGGACAGCATGCGCACGATTCTTTTCAGCAGCCAGACCTACGACCGCGACAGTTTTCTCGCCGCCGACTTGCCCACCGGCATCGAACTGCATTTCCAGCCGGCGCGACTAAGCCTCGATACGGCAGCGCTGGCCGAGCATCACGAAGTGGTCTGTGCCTTCATTAATGATGATCTCAGCGCCCCGGTGCTCGAACGCCTCGCGGCGGGCGGAACACGCCTGATCGCCCTGCGCTCGGCCGGTTACAACCATGTCGACCTCGTAGCGGCCAAGCGCCTGGGATTGGTGATTGTGCGGGTCCCGGCCTACTCACCCCACGCCGTGGCCGAACACGCGGTGGCGTTGATCCTGGCACTTAACCGCCGCCTGCACCGCGCCTATAACCGTACCCGCGAGGGCGATTTCAGCCTGCACGGGTTGACTGGTTTCGACCTGGTGAACAAGACCGTCGGCGTGGTTGGCACCGGGCAGATCGGTACGACCTTCGCAAAAATCATGCACGGCTTCGGTTGCCACTTGCTGGCTTATGACCCCTATCCGAACCCGCAGGTCGAAGCCCTCGGCGCACGCTACCTGAGCTTGCCGCAACTGCTGGCCGAGTCGCAGATCATCAGCCTGCATTGCCCGCTCAACGAGCAAAGCAAACATTTAATCAACCGCGAGTCACTGGCGCACATGCAGCCCGGCGCGATGCTGATCAACACCGGGCGCGGTGGTCTGGTCGATACGCCGGCGCTGATCGATGCGTTGAAGGACGGTCAATTGGGCTATCTGGGGCTGGATGTCTATGAAGAGGAGGCGCAGTTGTTCTTCGAGGACCGCTCCGACCTGCCACTGCAGGACGATGTGCTGGCACGCCTGCTGACCTTTCCGAACGTGATCGTCACCGCACACCAAGCCTTCCTCACTCGCGAAGCCCTGGGTGCGATTGCCGCGACTACTTTGCAGAACATCGCAGCCTGGGTGGCCGGTTCGCCGCAGAATCAGGTCGAAAGCTGAGCGGCTCAGGCCTTGGACAAGATGATCATCAGGCCCAACCAGCCGAAGCCCAGCAAACGCTGACCCGTTGAATGCCCGCGGCGCAGCAGGAACCAGACAAAAAACGGTGGCAGTAAAAAAATCATCAATTTCAGCCACAGCTCCACCGGACGCGGCCCATTGAGCACCGATACCGGAACCTCAGCCTGGACTTCGGTTTTTCGTTTACGCCCGAATGCGGCCGGAGTCACCCGTGGCACACTCTCATTGCTCGGTAAACGCCCGAAAGAGAGCGCTGCTTCCACAGGCGCTGCCGTCGAAGTGACCGTTTGCACCGTTGCCGCAGGCGCACCGCAATGAACACAAGCAGGCGCAGTGGAACTGATGCGTTGCTTGCACTCGTAACATTCGATCAACGCCATTTCTGTTCCTTAGAGATGAAAAAGTGGCAGTTTGCCATGGGTTAGCAGGCAATTTGAACCTGATCGAAGGTCACATGCCCGCGCCATGCTGCGTTGATGCCCGTGCTAGCATATCGCGCATATTTGGAGGACCCATGGTCGAACACGATTTCCGCTACAGCCTGATGAACCCGCAACACACCCTCACCGAATGCCGCGCCCTGGTGCCGGGGCGTTATCAAGTCACCGGCAACGGTGGCTCGATTCGTAATAACGACGTGCTGGTAGTGACCCTCAAAGGCAGCAAGGACTTATCCATGCGCCTGACCGTCGAAACGGTTCGCCACCTGATCAACCCGCCTGGCCAATGGGTCGCGGTGGCCAGTGGTCCGGTGTTCGGCGAACTGGCGATCCACACCTGGAAAGTCAACTGCGACAGCTGCGCCAAAGAGCTGAGCTTCGAGTTCGCGGTTGACGCCAAGCTGGGCAACAAGGCCGAAAAACCAGCCGCCACCGCACGGATTGCCGAACTGGGCTGGACCGCTTCTGGCGAAAAACACCTGTGCCCGAAATGCCGGGAGCTTGCGTGATGAAACGCCTTGCTCTGACCACGATGGTCGGTGCCAGCCTGCTGGGCTGCGCCGCCGAGCCGGCAAAGTTGCAACAGAACCGCAGCTACATTCTGGAATGGATCGGCGAGCGTCCGCTGATGGACTACAGCCACCTGACCATCACCCTCGGTGACGATGGTCGGGCCTATGGTAACGGCGGCTGCAACCACTGGTTCGCGCCGTATTCCCTGGAAGGTGAAAAGCTCAGCTTCGGCAAGATCGGCAGCACCCGCAAACTCTGCGCGCCGGCGCTGATGGAGCAGGAAAAACGCTTCCTGCAGGCGCTGGAAAACGTCCAGCGCTGGGACGTTTCACCGATCGAGCAGATGCGCTTCTGGCCGGCCGAAGGCAAGCCATTGCGTTGGTGGCTTGAAGAGGGGTGATTGCCCCTCGGTTGTAGCCAAGTGACTTGTGGCGAGGGGGCTTGCCCCCGTTCGGCTGCGCAGCAGTCGCAAAACGTACACCCGCAATGTCTGATGAAACGAGGTTTCAGGGTTTAGGGCTGCTTCGCAGCCCAACGGGGGCAAGCCCCCTCGCCACAAAGCTCCTTTGCCACAGGCGGTGCTCGGTCAGTTGGTCGCCTGCAACGCCTCAAGCTTCGCCATCACTCCCGCCGCCGTCTGCTCGCCCATCAACTGTTCCCGCACCTTGCCCTTGTTGTCGATGATGTAAGTCACTGGCAGCGCTTCACTGCGTGGCAATTCGAAAAGGTCGGCCGGATCCTGGGCCAGCACAGTGAACTTGATCCCCAGCTTCTCGCTGGCGCTTTTCAGCTCTTCACCCTGCACATTGTCGAAGTTGACCCCGAACACGCCGATCTTCTTGCCCTGGAGCTGCTCGGCCAACACATTCAGCTGTGGGATTTCGGTCCGGCACGGGCTGCACCACTCGGCCCAGTAATTGAGCACCAGCCATTGTTTGTCCAGACGCTCGGCGGCGACCTTGTGACCATTCTGGTCGATGCCATAGTCGTTGCCACAGCCCCCCAGCAATAACGCCCCCATGATCGCCAATGCCGCTGCCAGTCGCCTTGTCATGTCTCAATCCTTGTCAAAAATAGAATGCACCTGCGACCCATCGCCTCCCAAGGTTCTGGATTACGCGCCGCACAGTTAGAATAGCCGCCACTTTACGCAAGAAGCGACCCGCACATGACCGATCTGACGCTTTATCACAACCCGCGCTGCTCGAAATCCCGCGGTGCGCTCGAACTCATCGAAGCCCGTGGCCTGACGCCAACGGTCGTCCGCTACCTGGAAACACCACTGGACGCCGCGCAAATCCAGAGCCTGTTGAGCAAACTCGGCATCAGCGCCCGGCAATTGCTGCGCACCGGCGAGGACGAGTACAAAACCCTCAACCTGGCCGACAGCAGCTTGAGCGAAGCGCAATTGATCGCCGCCATTGCCGCACACCCGAAACTCATGGAGCGGCCGATTCTCGAAGTCGGCGACAAAGCCATCATCGGCCGTCCGCCGGAGAATGTACTGGAGTTGCTGCCGTGAGCGCGCCGTACATTCTGGTGCTGTATTACAGCCGCAGCGGCTCGACCAATGAAATGGCCCGGCAGATTGCCCGTGGCGTCGAGCAGGCCGGCCTTGAAGCCAGGTTGCGCACGGTGCCGGCGATCTCCACTGAATGCGAAGCCGTGGCGCCGGACATTCCCGATGAAGGCGCGCTGTACGCCAGCCTCGACGATTTGAAGAACTGCGCCGGCCTGGCCCTGGGCAGCCCGACCCGCTTCGGCAACATGGCCGCACCGCTGAAATACTTCCTCGACGGCACCAGCAACCTGTGGCTGACCGGCGCCCTGGTGGGCAAACCGGCCGGAGTCTTCACCTCGACCGCCAGCCTGCACGGCGGCCAGGAAACCACGCTGCTGTCGATGATGCTGCCGTTGCTGCACCACGGCATGCTGATTACCGGCCTGCCTTACAGCGAATCGGCACTGCTGGAAACCCGTGGCGGCGGCACGCCTTACGGCGCCAGTCATCACGCCGGGGCCGATGGCAAAAGCGGTTTGAACGAACATGAAGTTGCATTGTGCCGTGCCTTGGGCCTGCGCCTGGCGAAGACTGCGCAGAAACTGGAGAGCCATCGTGGCTAAGAAGCCTAAGGTGTTGCCTGCCATCGAATGGCTTGAACCGCGTGTACGGGCGATGCGCGTCATCAGCCTGCTGTGCTTTTTCGGCCTGGCGGGGCTGCTTTGCGCCTACTACCTGGTGTTCGCCGACCTGCATGGCGCGCGGCCGTGGGTGATTCTGCTGATCGAACTGGTGCCGCTGCTGTTGCTGGCACCGGGAATGATCGTCGGCAGTGCCCGTGGGCATTCGTGGATGTGTTTTGTGGTGAATCTGTACTTCATCAAGGGCGCATTGGCCGCCTATGACCCGAACCGGCAGCTGTTCGGTTTGCTGGAGATGGGCGCGAGCCTGGCGGTGTTCTGCTCGGCGATGCTGTATGTGCGGTGGCGGTATCAGTTGAACCGCAAGTTGGCGGGGGAAGGCGAGACCAGCGTCGCTTGACACACCGCCATCGCAGGCAAGCCAGCTCCCACAGGATCTGTGTTGAAACACAATGGTGTGATCAACTCAAAACCCTGTGGGAGCGGGCTTGCCCGCGATGAAATCGACTCGGTCTCAATGATTCACGGTGTAAGCCAGCATCATCGATATCTGGCTCATCGGCCGTCCACCGCTCTCTTCGTGCCATTGGTTGAACGCATTCTGCACCGTGGCCAGGTCTCGCAGACTGCTCGGCACCTTGTCGACGATCTGCTGTGCATTCAGCGCTGCCACCACGTCGTAGCTCGGCACGAAAGTGTCCTTGCCGACCATCCGCAAGAATCGCGGCGCCGATAACCCGCCCAACTGATGGCCGTGTTTTTTCAGGTAGGTCCACAAGCCGACAATATCGGTCACCGGCCAGTCGGCGAGCAACGCGCCAAAGCTGCCCTTCTCATGGGCTACGTCCAGAATGAACTGCGCATTGCGCGGCACGCTCTTGAGCTTGCCCAAGTGGCGGATGATTCGCGCGTCCTGCATCAAGCGCTCCAGATGTTCGGCACTCATCAGCACAACCTTTTCCGGGTCGAACTTGAAGAACACTTCTTCGAACGCCGGCCACTTGGCGTCCACCAGGCTGTGCTTGAGCCCGGCACGGAATACCCGCAACGCCATGGTCGAGAGGTAGCGGTCGTCGCTGATCTTGCGCAATTGCGCCGGGGTCTTGGGAACCGGCAGATGGGCTTCCAGTTCAGCCGCCGAACCAAAGCGGTTCAGACAGTATTCGTGCAGCCACTTGTAATCGCGCATGCCCTCTCCTGAGGATTGAAGCGAAAAACCAACTGTGGGAGCGGGCTTGCTCGCGAAAGCGGTGTGCCATTCAACATGAATGTCGGATGACACTAAGCATTCGCGAGCAAGCCCGCTCCCACAAAAGCGTTCAGAGGTTCACTACGTTAACGAACCGCGATGCGGCGCTTTCGTCGATACGCAGGTTGGTGAAGTCGAACAGGTTGCGGTCCGCCAGTTGCGACGGGATCACGTTCTGCAGGCTGCGGAAAATACTCTCGGTACGGCCCGGGGTCTTGCGTTCCCACTCCTGCAGCATCTCCTTAACCACCTGGCGTTGCAGGTTTTCCTGGGAGCCGCAGAGGTTGCACGGGATGATCGGGAATTGCTTGAGGTCCGAGTAGGCCTGGATGTCTTTTTCGTTGCAGTAGGCCAGCGGGCGGATGACCACGTTGCGCCCGTCGTCGGCACGCAGCTTTGGCGGCATGGCCTTGAGCGAGCCGTTGAAGAACATGTTCAGGAAGAACGTCTCGACGATGTCGTCACGGTGGTGACCGAGGGCCATTTTGGTCGCGCCGATTTCGTCGGCAAAGGTGTACAGCGTGCCGCGACGCAAGCGCGAGCAGAGCGAGCAAGTGGTCTTGCCTTCCGGGATCAGCTCCTTGACCACCGAGTAGGTGTCTTTCTCGACGATGTGGTACTCGATGCCCAGTTCTTTGAGGTAAGCCGGCAGCACGTGCTCGGGGAAGCCCGGCTGCTTCTGGTCCATGTTCACGGCGACGATCTCGAACTTGATCGGGGCGACTTTCTGCAAATGCATCAGCACGTCGAGCATGGTGTAGCTGTCCTTGCCACCGGACAGGCAGACCATGACCTTGTCGCCGTCTTCAATCATATTGAAATCGGCAACAGCCTCACCGGCCTGGCGGCGAAGGCGCTTTTGCAGTTTGTTCTGGTTGACCGTAAGAGTGCCCATGACGCGAAATCCGTGAGGTGTGACGAAAGGTCGGCATTTTACGCAAAAACCCTGACGGGGCGAAGCCTGCACTTATATGACTTGAGCATACCCCTGTGGCGAGGGAGCTTGCTCCCGCTCGGCTGCGCAGCAGTCGCAAAACCTGCCGCCGCGGTTTGCCTGACACAACAGGGAGGACTGTTTTGGGGCCGCTTCGCGCTGGAGCGCCAGCCCGGCCCAGCGGGAGCAAGCTCCCTCGCCACAGGTTCCATTCGGCACAGACCTTGCGGCGATTAACAAGATTGTTTACAGCGCGATTTGCTCTAAAGCCCTCGCACTATTGCCAGTGACTCCTTTCTATACTGCGACATAAGGTCACATACGTATTCAGACCTGTTCTTACCTGGCCACTTTGGCCCGTAAGCGCTCCGCTGGGGGGCGATGGCAACAACAAGAGGAGTGACTGGCATGATCCATCACGTAGTGGGGCTCTTCACCCACCCTGACCAGGAATGGAAAGAAATCCGTGGCGACGAGGAAGAAAGCATCAGCCACATGTACCTGACGCACACCCTGATTCTGGCGGCGATCCCCGCCGTCTCGGCATTTATAGGCACTACGCAAGTCGGCTGGGTCATCGGTAATCGAGCGCCGGTCATGCTGACCATGGAAAGCGCGCTATGGATGACCATCATGTCGTACCTGGCGATGCTCGGCGGTGTCGCGGTGATGGGCGCCTTCATTCACTGGATGGCCCGCACCTATGACGCCAACCCGAGCCTGGCGCGCTGTATCGCATTCGCCACGTACACCGCCACCCCACTGTTCATCGGCGGCCTGGCGGCGCTGTACCCGCACTTGTGGCTGGGGATGATCGTCGGCACCGCGGCTGTCTGCTACACGGTGTACCTGCTGTATGTAGGGCTACCAACGTTCATGAACATTCCATCTGACGAGGGCTTCCTGTTTTCGAGCTCGGTGCTCGCCGTAGGACTGGTGGTGCTGGTAGCCATCATGGCGTTTACCGTGATTGTCTGGGGCCTTGGCGTGGGACCGGTCTATACCAACTGACAAACAAGCGCCGACATAAAAAACACGTTCCGCCACTACAGGCCGCCGCAAGGCGGCCTTCTAATGCGAGCAACGACCATTCGGCGCCTGAGCGATTCGCAAGCCCTCGGGGTTGCGGCATACTCGACATCCTTGGAGATCCATCAAGCATGCCCGAGCAACTCAATACCCGCGTCGAAGACTGTTTCCTGCAAGCCGAATCCTTTTTCAAACGACCTTTCAAACGCCCCGTGGTGAGCCTCAAGCTGCGCGGGCAAAAAGCCGGTGTCGCGCACTTGCACGAGAACCTGCTGCGCTTCAACCCGCAGCTGTACCGGGAAAACACCGAAGACTTCCTCAAGCAGACCGTGGCGCATGAAGTCGCGCACCTGATCGCCCATCAACTGTTCGGCGACCGCATCCAGCCCCACGGCGAAGAATGGCAACTGATCATGCGTGGCGTTTACGAACTGCCGCCCAACCGCTGCCACACCTATGACGTCAAACGCCGCAGCGTGACCCGCTACATCTACAAATGCCCCTGCGCCGACAGCGATTTCCCGTTTTCGGCCCAGCGTCATAGCCTGGTGCGCCAGGGGCGGCGGTATTTGTGCCGGCGTTGTCGCAGTACGTTGGTGTTCAGTGGGGAGATGCGGGTCGAATAAGTTGAGTTTCGGCCGGGACAGACGCTAGATAACTACCTTGGCCCGCCGCAGCGCTTCAATCCGCTCAACACTAAACCCCAACTCCCCCAACACCTCATCCGTATGCTGCCCCACCCGGGCGCCAATGTGCCGCGGCTCAGGTAACCCCGCTGAAAACTTCAACGGACAGGCCATCTGCGCCTGGGTCGAGCCATCGCCCCGCGGCACCTCAGCCACCAATTCCCGCGCCTGCAACTGCGGATGCCTGACCGCTTCGCCCAGGCTCAACACCGGCTCGACACACGCATCGACCCCGGCAAACAGCTCACACAGCCAGGCAAAGTCGTGTTTTTCGAATTCAATGTTCAGCGCGTCCTTGAGCGCCCGTTGCCGGGCGGGGTCGGACGACAATCCCTCGGCCGCCAGTTCCGGACGGCCCAGCACCGTGCACAGTTGCTGCATGAACCCCGGTTCCAGACTGCCCACCGACAACCAGCGGCCATCGCGCGACCGGTAGTAATCGTAGAAGCTGCCGCCGTTGAGCATCTGGTCTTCCCTGCCAGGCTCAACGCCGCAGGCCAGGTAGCCGGCACCAGCCATGGCGTTCAGGCTGAAGGCGCAGTCAGTCATGCTCACATCCAGATGCTGCCCCTGCCCGGTCTGTTGCCGCGCGATCACCGCTGCCAGCAGCCCGATCACCCCATGCAACGAACCGCCCGCGACATCCGCCACCTGCATGCCCAACGGCAACGGGCCGCTGTCGGCACGGCCGGTGTAGCTCGAAAGGCCCGCCAGCGCCAGGTAGTTGATGTCGTGGCCGGCGCGGTCCTTGTAAGGGCCGGTCTGCCCGTAGCCGGTGATCGACACATAAATCAACCGTGGATTGATCGCCTTCAAGGCTTCATACCCCAGGCCCAGCCGTTCCATCACGCCAGGGCGGAACTGCTCCAGCACAATGTCGTAGTCCGCAAGCAATTGCTTGATCACCTCCAGCGCCTCGGGCTGCTTGAGGTCCAGCGCCAGGCTGCGCTTGTTGCGATTGAGGTACGCGTGGCTGGCCGACACGCCCTGATCATGGGGCGGCAGCACCCGCAGCAAATCCATGCGGGTCGGCGATTCGATGCGTAGCACCTCGGCGCCCATGTCCGCCAACAGCAACGAGGCGAACGGCCCCGGCAACAATGTCGAGAAATCCAGAACCTTGAGTGATGCCAGTGGACCGAGCATGAGCGTTCTCCAGTGCAGTCCCCCAAGCCTAGGCAGCCCGGGACATTGCAGCAATCACCTTATGTGCCAGTGACGCTGACCGTTACGCTCAAATCGCAGGCAACAAAAAACCCGCCGAAGCGGGTTTTTCATTGCAACAAGGCTTACTTGGCGTTCGTCGGGGTTGCCCCTTCAACGTGGCCCAAAACATCGTCTTTAGGCTCGTCGGCAATGCCGCGACCACCCGAGGCCAGCTCGGATTGCAGCACGTCGGTGTCCAGTTCCTTGACCCACTTGGCCACAACAATGGTGGCAACCGCGTTACCTACCAGGTTGGTCAGCGCGCGGGCTTCGGACATGAAACGGTCGATACCGAGGATCAGCGCCAGGCCGGCAACCGGCAGGTGGCCAACAGCGGACAAGGTAGCGGCCAGTACGATGAAGCCACTACCGGTCACGCCAGCAGCGCCTTTGGAGGACAGCAGCAACACCACCAGCAGAGTGATCTGGTGAGTGATGTCCATTTGCGTGTCGGTGGCCTGAGCAATGAACACTGCCGCCATGGTCAGGTAGATCGCAGTACCGTCAAGGTTGAACGAGTAGCCGGTCGGAATCACCAGACCTACGACGGATTTCTGCGCACCCAGACGCTCCATCTTGATCAGCATGCGTGGCAGTACCGATTCAGAAGAAGAAGTACCCAACACGATCAGCAGCTCTTCACGGATGTAACGAATCATTTTCAGTACGCTGAAGCCGTGAGCGCGAGCAATACCACCCAGCACGACCAGAACGAACAGCAGGCAGGTGATGTAGAAGCACGCCATCAACTGACCGAGTTGCACCAACGAGCCCACACCGTAGGCACCGATGGTGAACGCCATGGCGCCCAAGGCACCGAGTGGCGCGAGCTTCATGATCATGTTGATGATGTTGAACATCACGTGGGCAAAGCGATCGATGAAGTCCAGGATTGGCTTGCCGTAGGCACCCAGGCGATGCAGAGCGAAACCGAAGATCACCGAGAACATCAGCACTTGCAGGATATCGCCGGTGGCGAACGCGCCGAAGATGGTGTTCGGGATCACGTTGAGCAGGAAGCCAACGACGCTTTGATCAGCACCGGCCGCGACGTACTGAGCGACTTTGGAAGCATCCAACTTAGTCACATCGATGTGCATGCCGTTACCCGGCTGGATGATGTTGACCACCACCAGACCGACCAGCAATGCAATGGTCGAAACGATTTCGAAGTAGAGCAGCGCGTAACCGCCGGTCTTGCCGACCGACTTCATGTTCTGCATGCCCGCGATTCCGCTGACAACGGTGCAGAAAATGATGGGAGCGATGATCATTTTGATCAGTTTGATGAACCCGTCACCCAACGGCTTGAGGGCTACACCGGTCTGCGGGTAGAAGTGACCGAGCAGGATGCCGATGGCGATGGCAACGATCACCTGGAAATACAGGGATTTGTACAGTGGCTGACGAGTCGTCATTGCAAAGTTCCTCAAGAGTGCCCAATGACAACATCCATCTGTTGCCCAGGACACTTCAATTGCGAACCCTCCTGCACCGGAGGGATTTGTTTTGTCGAGCTGCGCAACGGCAGGCATCTGCTCGTTGTATCGCAAGGCCCGTGCCACATTCACCAAAAAGCCTGCGAACCTTTTGACATCAAGGGTTACAGGTTTTTTTGGGTCACCAACCCGTTATGACCATGTGGCGGATTTCCGCCCATCCGCCAGACCTCGTCCTGCAATTTGGCGGATATCCGCCTTGTCCACCGTTGATGGGCACCGCTACCATCCATTGCTCAGTGGACGGACCTGCCCTCTCATGCGTGAACGCACCATCGCCAGCCATTTCGCCCGCGCCGCCCTCGGCGGTGCACGCCGACGTGGCTTCGACTATTCGAGCCTGTTGCAGCAACTGGGGATCAGCTCCGAGTTGCTGGAGGAACCACGGGCGCGGATCGCGCCTGAGCAGTTCACCCGGTTGATCCAGGGATTGTGGCTGGCCCTGGATGACGAATACCTGGGTTTCGGGTTGGCGCCGAGCAAACCCGGCAGTTTCGCGATGATGTGCCACGCGGTGATCCACTGCCGCACGCTGGAGAAAGCACTCAATCGCGGCCTGTTGTTTTACAGCCTGTTTCCCGGGGCGCCGCGTCTGACCTTGAGCCGCGAAGGCGAGATGATTCGCCTGAGCCTCGACGATTCGCCGCTGTGGGACCCGGACCATTTCCTTTGCGAAAGCCTGCTGGTGATCTGGCATCGTTTCGGCAGCTGGCTGATCGGCCAGCGCATTCGTCTGGAGCACGCCACATTCAGCTACCCGAGACCCGAGCACGGGGCCGAATACGACTTGCTGTTTTCCTGCCCGCTAACGTTCGATACTACTCAGAGTAGCCTGCTGTTCCACGGCCGCTACCTGAACATGTCGCTGTTGCAGGACGAACGAACCCTCAAGCACTTTCTCGAGCGCTCCCCCGCCGACCTGCTGTCACGCCCCGACGAAGGCGACAGCCTGAGCAGCCAATTGCGGCGCTTGCTCAGCCGCGACAGCGCACGCTGGCCGGATCTGGAAGCGGTGGCGGCGCACCTGCACATCAGCCCGCAAACCTTGCGCCGGCATTTGCGTGAGGAAGGCACGAGCTTTCAGGAATTGAAGGATCAGTTACGCCGGGACATCGCGATTTATCACCTGGGGCGGGCGGATCTGTCGTTGCAACAGATTGCCGAGCAGTTGGGGTTTTCCGAACCTTCGGCGTTTCATCGGGCGTTCAAGAAGTGGACGGGGTTGACGCCGGGGGCTTATCGGGCTCAGGAGAACTGATTTCACAACTTTGCAGGCAGCCATGCTGTTGTGGCGAGGGAGCTTGCTCCCGCTGGGCCGCGAAGCGGCCCCAAACCCGGCAATCACGATTTTTCAGACACCCCGCAAACTCAGGTTTTGCGACTGCTTCGCAGCCGAGCGGGACGGTGCGGCGATCCGACAAGCTCCCTCGCCACAATAAGTGCTCTCACCACAGACTTTCGTCAGGCTGGTGGATCGATGTTATCCAGCACCCGATTCACCGCCAACTCGCCAAGCATGACCACCGATTGAATCCCCAACATCATGTTGCGATGTGGCATGTCCATCAACCCGGCGAACTCACTGAGCATCACGCTCGCTGACGCCAGGGATTCGCAGGCGTTGACCAGCAGGGTTTCGTTATCGACCTTCGCACCGACATGGTAAATGGTGCTGGGCTTGCGCTTGGTGTCTTTGGGGGTGGGTGGTTTGAGGTAGTGGTCGAGGGCGCGGTCGGCGGCTTCGTGGAGTTTTTTTGAATCGAGGGATTCGTAGGGGGATGTTGGATCGGTTTCCGGTGGGTTCGGCGTAGGTTTGAACATGTGAAGCTCCGTAATTGGTTGAGCCGCCACGACCTATCGCTAAACAAGTAAAGGTGGCGGCTGTACGCAGGTTAGCGATCCGGGTCACAGAAACCCCGGGTAGACTCGAAGGTCTCCCACGCACAGCCACCATTACGCGAATTGCAGGCACTAAAAACTGCAATCAAACTTGGGCACTTTTGCGTCTGTGTAGGGGATCGGATCGCTAAACCCGATCGCTGATTCGTCAGCGACCCGGAAACGATAGAACCCACGCCCCAGGCGCACAAGCCGGCGGATTCTGGCGTAGTCGTAGGCAGCGGCGCAAGGATGTGTAGCCTGAGTGAGTGTCTGGAGATGTATTTTAAACATCTCCATTTATTGCTCACTCATATCCTAAATAAATGCGTCCCCTTTTCCTTCGGGCTTTTAGCCTTGACTCGAGACCGGCTAATGGGGGCCTCTTATGTTTGCGTTAAATTCGTACCCGAATTGGCAATGCAGGTGTCAGATCCGCCGATAACAAATAGCGGGGGCTATAACCCCCATGTTGTGAGCATATGGTCCGGAGAATCGGCCGTTGGGTCCCGTGCCAAGCGTAATGCCCCAGGTTAAATCACTCCATCCGAGGTGAAAAGCTGGCAAAGTATTGGGTGGCGGGTTGTTGTTGGGATGATAGTTGTTCAAGAGGACATAAATATAGGCTCGGGCGGCAGTTACGTGGTTGAAATGTTGACCGCCTATGCTGCTTATCCATGCAGATGCTTGTTGGAATGTCATGCGAGTGGGGTTGTAGAGGAGTTGTGCAACGTTGGAAACTGTGACCTCGATGGTTTTTTTCTGGCCGATGGCGTCGGTTATAGTGACAGTTGCGTTACCGTTCCATAGGCTTCTGATCGTCCCGTTTCCGCTGTCGACGGATACTATTTGATCATTGGATACAAGAAATTTAATCGGGGGGACGCCACCTGTCACGGGACGGGTGGCGGAGGTACCTTGTGGGTCTGATAAGAGCGTCCAATTGAAGCCACTGCCTTTTAAGGAGATGTGCGCCCCGGAAAGGTGTAGTGGGGACGTGTCTACGATGAGTTTAGGGATGTCAGGCATCACTTTGACCGTGTAACGCCGCGGCGGGAAGGTCACCGCGGTACCCAAATCAGCCACCTTGCCAAAGTTAACCCTGAACGTGATCGTCACGTTCGTGCCATCCTTGAGCGTTTTCAGCCAGTCAACCAGTGCCGGCCGAGTCACCCCTTGCGTTCCAGTGTGCGGCACGCCATTAAGGTCGTCGAAATGAATCACTGCCCCACTGCTGTTAACCCCGTCATAGCGTAACCAGACGATTTGCCCAGATTCGCTCGGTGTCCATAACCCAACACTCAACGTGTCGGTCGCCACCAGTTTTGGGACATCCAGTTCCTGCCCGGTCTGACCGACAATGACCGGTGTGGGAAACCGCGCATCCCCATCCGCAATCCGATTAACGTTCAACACCAGCGGCCCAGACCGGGCAATCTCCTTGCCATCCCGAATCAGTGCCCAGCGAAACTCCAGTTGTTTGCCGTGCCGCGCCGCAAGAAATGCCTGGGTCAGGACGGTGTTCGTCCGCTTGTTCGTGTTGAAGGCCACCGCCGAAAATGGCGTGGCGCCCGGTACAGGGTTGATTTCGATCAAGCGAGCCTTGTCCCCGGCAAGCGCGGCCAGGAACTCGATGCGTACGGTGACTCCGGTCGAATAGCGCCATAGGTCGATGGGACTGACGGCCGGTGCAACCAGTGTCGGCGGGATTAACTTGATGGCGCCTTCGCCAATCACCTGCGCCGTGGCAGGCGTCGAGGTAGCGATGACCGTACCGCCTCTGACCATCTGATACACGAGCGTCAAGATGCTATTGGCGATGACTTTGTCGTTGGGAATACTCCCCAAAAATTGACTCGGGACTTGAGTGACTGCCTGTGTTTCTTCGTGAGTCGCAACGACACTGCCATTCAACTCGGCAGTAAACACCAGCTTGATGGAATCCCCCACTTTCCAGATCGTTTCAACAAGGTGAATTAACGCCCATAACGGATTACCGGCCAACTTGCGAAGGTCCACGGTCTTGGGATCGTCATTGTTATCGGTCGGAATTTCTCGAAATATCGCCTTCGGCAAGGTAATCCGTTTGAGGTGAACATCAGCAATCACAATCTCCGACCAGGTAGGCGGCCCGGACGGGTTGGTCAGATTGTCCACAACCCGAAACATGAATGTAAAATCCGAATCATCCCCGCCTTGTTCCAGCACTTGCCTGGAAATCGGGATGACGATGCTTGTTGGAGGCGCCGAAGTAGGTGGTTCGCTGTCAGGCAGCAATTGGTGCCTGACGATGACACCGTTGCAGTCGACAAAAATACGGTCGTACCACTGCATATTTTTATAGCCCACGGTAACGGTCACGCTATCCGCCTCAGCGTTACCAATACTCTTGTGGCTAACGTCAATGTTCAATACAGGCGGGGTATCACCCGGAGGGGAGCTGCGGTAGAGCAAAATTAATTCGGGGGTGAATTCTTCGTTTTGGGAGGGACGTTTGACACTGAATTTAATTTTGTTTTGGCCCCTCTGAAAACGTCCAGGAGGAATAGTCAACGTTACATCCTCCCCTTCCTTGCCTTTTGCAATGGTCACTTTGCCCGCAAACTCATCGTTCAGATAAAGCGTAATAAGGTCATTTACTGACTGCCCCACGTACGCAAACAAAATCACGTAAAAACCATCGATCGCGTTGGCGTCAGCAATGGAAGCTCCGCCATGCTCCACTGAATCGGCTGGCACCACATCAACCATATTGGGCGCGTAAGGCAGTGTCAGCGCAAAGAGTTCAATCGAGCGTGCGTTTTCCATCGCGATATCTCCAAAGGCGTCGAGTTCAAGGAACCGAAATCAGGAACTGCTGGAGAGATATAACGCGAACTTATTAATGACCGGCTACTGTCAGATCTGATAGTAACGACGAGTGGTTGCGGGAATCAGATCAAAAGATCACAGCCTTCGGCAGCGCCTGCGCGCTCTGACGAGGCGACGATCTTTCGGCTACACCGCCGTCATCAAACCACCGGAAAATGAATCCGGAACGCCGCGCCGCCCATCGGCGAATCCCCCAGCGTCAGCCTGGCGCTATAGCTCTCGATGATGTCCTTGACCACCGCCAAACCAATCCCCTGCCCCGGATGCTGGCGATCCAGCCGCTCGCCGCGTTCGAGAATCCGCGCGCGCTGGTCGGTTGGTACACCAGGGCCATCGTCTTCAATGCAAAGCTCAATGCCACTGAGGGTTTCGCGCACGCTGATGCGTACTTCGTTCAGGCACAGGCGATAGGCGTTTTCCAGCAGGTTGCCCATCATTTCCAGCAAGGCGCCCTGCTCGATCGGCACGTAACACTGATCCGGCAGATCGAAGGCGACCCGCACGCGTTTGTCGCGGTAGACCTTGTCCAGGGTGTCGCAGAGGCTTTGCAGCACCGGGCGCAGGCGCACCTGATGGCGCACCAGGCCGCTTTTGCGCAGGCTGGCCCGTTGCAGTTGATAGCTGATCTGCTGGCTCATGCGCTCGATCTGGGTTTGCAGCACCCAAGCCTGATCGCGCTCTTGCGGCTTTTGCGCCATGTCTTCGCTGACCCCTTGCAGCACCGCCAGCGGAGTTTTCAGGCTGTGGGCCAGGTCGTCGAGAGAGTCGCGATAACGGCTGCGCTGTTCACGCTCGCTGTGCAGCAAACGGTTGAGCGAGCCGGTCAGGCGCAGCAGTTCGCGCGGGTGTTGTTCGCTGAGGCTTTCGCGGGTGCCGCTTTCGATCTGGTCCAGCTCCTGGCTCAGGCGGCTCAACGCCTGCAAGCCCCAGGTCAGGCCAACCCAGAGTAAAACGAGCAACACCAGCAATGCGGCACCGAAGCCCAGATAGAGGTTTTCCCGCAGGCCTTCGAGGGTGGCTTCGTATTCGCGCACCGGTTGCAGCGCGACGATGCTGAACGCCGCGCTTTTGCCGCCGAGCAGCTTGACCTCGACGTCATAGACGAAAAACTCTTCACCATTGGCCTCGCGAATCCTCGCGAACTCGTTGCCGCGTCCGTCGTAACGCGGCTTGTAGTTGATGTTCTCTTCCTGGGTGGCCTTCGAGCGCCAGACCAGGTGACCTTCGCGGTCATAGATGTAGCCGAGCAATCGGCTGTCGGCGAGGTTGAAACGCTCATCAGGCAACTGCGCCGGCATCTGCAAGCGGTTGTTATCCACCCGGGCGGCGGAGATCAGCGTGGTGACGTCCGACGCCAGGCGTTGCTCGATGGAGTCCTGCAATGCCAGGCTGAACGCACCTTGCATCGCTGGCAGCAACGCCAGCATGAACAACACCGCCAGGGTGGTAGCGGCGAGCATCAAGCGGACACGAAGGGAACGAATCAAGTGCAGCGCTCATTGAACAGGTAGCCGAGGCCACGCACGGTATCGATCGGCTTGAACCCGGTCGGGCCTTCGAGTTTGCGGCGCAAGCGGCCGACCAGCACTTCGATCACATTCGGATCGCGCTCGTCGTCATCCGGGTAGAGCTGCTCCATTAAGCGGTCCTTGGCCACCACTTGCTGATGATGCCGCATCAGGTATTCGAGGATCCGATATTCGTAGGCGGTCAGCGCCAGCGGCTGATCATCGAGGGACGCCTGTTTGCGATTGAGGTCCAGCAGCAAGGGACCGGCGACGATGGTCGACTGGGTGAAACCGCTGGAGCGACGCAGCAAGGCATTGAGCCGGGCGTCCAGCTCTTCGAACTGGAACGGCTTGACCACGTAGTCGTCGGCACCGGCGGCGAGGCCTTCGACCTTGTCTTGCCAGTTGCCGCGCGCGGTGAGGATCAGGATCGGAAACGTCTTGCCTTGGGAGCGCAGCTGACGAATCAGGTCGAGCCCGCCCATGCCCGGCAGACCGAGGTCGATCACCGCCAGGTCATGGTTGAACTGCTCGGCCTGATGCAACGCATCGATGGCGTTGGCCACGGCCTCGACCACGTGGCCGCTGTCCGTCAAACGGGTCTGCAGGTGATGGCGCAACAGCGCTTCATCTTCGACAACCAGCAATTTCATAAGGCTCTCCGGGGCAAATCAACATCTCCAAAGGTCAGTTAAGCCTGCTCCCACAGGTTGCGAGGCTTAACTGACTGGCAACCAAACGCTGTTTAGAAAGCGTAGTTGGCGGACAAGTACGTCTGGGCGCTGCTGGTCAAGTCCAGCGAACCCTGTTTGCTGCCGCCGCGCTCGCTCATCTCGGTGCTGGCGTTGCTACGCAGGTAACGGTAACCCAGCTCGACCGAGGTGTTTTGCGTAACTTGCTGCAACACGCCGACCTGGCCGCCAATGGCGTAACCGATGTCGCTGTCGCGGCTGAAGCCTGGCGATTCCTGGGTCATTTTGGTCAAACCGGCCGTGGCACCGCCGAACAGTTTGGTGCTGCCACCCACTGGGTAAAACAGATCGTAGCTGCCCAGCAGGTTTTCCTGACGCAGTTTAATGCCATTATGCGAGCCCGACACGTTGTCGTAAGTGGCGTAGTAGCGGCCCTGGCTGTCTTGCTGGCCCACACGCAAACCCCAGGTGTTGTCCTTGCCGATCACACCGTCGGCGTTCGGGTGGTTGAGGTTGTCGTTCAGGGCACTGGATTTTTTAACCTTGTCGCTGGTCTGGCCAAAGGTCAGGCCGGCAAAATTGGTGGTGTCGGCGTGGGCGGCAACACTGGCGCCCATCACGGTGAAAGCCAGGAGCAGTTTTTTCAAAGTAGTCATTGGGGAATTTCCTCATGCGCTATGTGCTTTTTGGGTACGGGGCAAGGTTACTGACCTCACCCTGTACAGCCCCTGAACGCACTCTGAACCTGAGCTGAATCAAATCGACTACGCTTTCTTGACGTTTGTTTATAAGGAGATTCAGCCATGCGTGTGTTGCTCGCCCTTGTATTGCTGGCCGTGAGCGGGCTCAGCCAGGCCGCCATCAAGACCCAGGAAATTCCCTATCAGAGTGCCGATGGCACCAAGCTGATTGGCTATTACGCCTACGACGACGCCATTAAAGGTCCGCGTCCGGGTGTGGTGGTGGTACATGAATGGTGGGGGCTCAACGACTACGCCAAGCGACGCGCCCGCGATCTGGCCGGCCTGGGCTACAGCGCGCTGGCGATCGACATGTATGGCGACGGCAAGAACACCGAACACCCCAAGGACGCCATGGCGTTCATGCAAGCCGCGACGAAGGACAGCGCAGCAGCCAGCGCGCGGTTTCAGGCCGGGCTCGATTTGCTGAAGAAACAGCCACAGACCGATCCGGCCAAACTGGCGGCCATCGGCTATTGCTTCGGCGGCGCAGTGGTGCTGAATGCCGCACGCCAAGGCTTGCCGCTGGCGGGCGTGGTGAGTTTCCACGGTGCACTGGCGACCAATACGCCGGCGGCGCCTGGCAGTGTGAAAGCGAAAATACTGGTGGAGCATGGCGCGCAGGACAGCATGGTCACGGCGGATAATGTGGCGGCGTTCAAGGCGGAAATGGACAAGGCCGGTGCCGACTATAAGTTCGTCAGTCTTGAAGGCGCCAAGCATGGCTTCAGCAACCCTGATGCGGATCGTCTGAGCCACGGCGATCATGGCGGGCCGGACATTGGTTACAACAAGGCCGCCGATGAGAAATCGTGGGCGGACATGCAGGCGTTTTTCAAGAAGATCTTTGGCTGATCAGATAGACCTCTGTGGCGAGGGGGCTTGCCCCCGTTGGGCTGCGAAGCAGCCCCAAAACCTGCAATCGCATGTCGACAGACACACTACGTTGACCGGGTTTACGACTGCTTCGCAGCCGAACGGGGGCAAGCCCCCTCGCCACAAAAGCCCTGCTGCCACTACCCAGCCATTGAGCTAAACGGCAAAATGCCCGTCATGAATCCCGTCCCCGCCCTACCCGCCTGCTGCACCCCGCTCGACGCCCATTGGCCGCTGCCGTTTGTGCTGCCCGATACGGTCCTGCTGGGCACTCACTTCGATACCAAGCAATTGGCCAGCGATGATTTCCAGCGCAGCGCCATCGAGCCGCCCGCGAGCATCCAGCGTTCGGTGGCCAAGCGTCAGGCCGAGTTTCTCGCCGGGCGAATTTGCGCTCGGGCCGCGTTGCAACAGCTGGAAGGGCTGAGCTTCATTCCGGCCATTGGTGAAGACCGCGCACCGGTGTGGCCAGCGCATATCACCGGTTCGATCACCCACAGCACCGGCCGGGCCGCGGCGATTGTCGCGAACAAGGCCCATTGGCGCGGCTTGGGAATGGACCTGGAAAATCTGCTCGACGCAGAACGGGCCGAACGCCTGGCCGGAGAGATTCTCACCGGGACTGAGTTGCGGCGCATGGCCGCCGGGGCTCGCGATCAGTTGGCGATGGTGGTGACGCTGACGTTTTCGGTGAAGGAAAGCCTGTTCAAGGCGCTCTACCCGATCGTCCAAAAGCGCTTCTATTTCGAACACGCCGAAGTGCTGGAGTGGAGCGAGGGCGGTGAAGTGCGGTTGCGGTTGCTGACCGACCTGTCCAGTGAGTGGCGCAGCGGCACCGAACTGGACGCGCAGTTTGCGGTGATGGATGGGCAGTTGTTGAGTCTGGTCAGTATCAAGGCCTGAGGGTTTGTAGTGGCTGTCAGGGCCTCTTCGCGGGCAAGCCTCGCTCCTACGGGAATTCTGTAGGAGCGAGGCTTGCCCGCGAAGGCGACAGCCCTGACACCACCAAAAATCTCAACGCCGCTCCTGATTCCTCGGCCAGCTCAAACTGAAACACGCCCCGCCCAGGCTTTTGCTCTTGCTGATCAGCGCTCGCCCGTCGTGCCAATGGATGATCCGCCGCACGATCGACAACCCCAGCCCATGCCCACCCGAGGCGCGGGTGCGGCTATCGTCGAGGCGCAGGAACGGGGTGAAGATTTTCTCCCACGCGGTTTCCGGCACGCCCGGCCCGTCATCCTCGACATCCACCCGACAGCGCTGCTGCCCCACCTGATAGCTGACGGTCACCCGTGAATGGGCATGGCGCATGGCGTTGCTCACCAGATTCTGCAACGCCCGGTGCAGGTAACGCGGCTCGGCCTCGACCCAAGCCCCGTCGCAATCGGCGGCCGACAGGCACAAGCCGCGCTGTACCGTGACCTCGGCGCGCAACGGTGCCAACTCCTCGATCACCTGATTGACCAGCGCATCCAGATCGATCCGCTGGAAATTCAGCGCCGGCGAACCCTGCTCCAGCCGCGCATAGGTGAGCATCTCGTCGACCAGCCGATCGAGGTCTTCGATGTCGTGGTCCATGCCCTCGCGGTATTTCTCCAGTGCCTCAGGCGTGCTGGCCGAACCGATCATCTCCAGGCCAAAACGCAGACGCGCCACCGGTGTACGCAATTCGTGGGACACGGCACGCACCAGTTCTCGCTGAATCGCCAACAATTGCTGCAAGTGCTCGGCCATGCCGTTGAACGCTGCGGCCAGCCGCCCCACCGAGTCGGCACCGCGTGCCGGTACGCGGGTTTCCAGGCTGCCCTTGGCAATTCGCGTGGCGGCGGCTTCCAGACCGCGCAAACGACGCTCCAGTTGCCGCACCAACAGATAGACAATCAAACCGATCAGGCTCAGGCCAAGGGCCGCGATCAGCACCAGCCACTCGGGCGGGTAAGGATTCATCTGATACAACGGGCCAATTTCCAGCACCCACGGCGTACCAACCATGCCGGCAAACACCCGAATCGAATCGCCGCCCTTGCCTAACGCCATCACCGTGTCGCCTTCTGACACGCGGCGGCTCTGGTCTTCGTCCATGTCGGCCTCATCAACCGTCACCAGCCGCAGATCGAAGCCGAAACCCTTATCTTCCTTTAACTGCTCCAGACGCTTGGGCTGCTCGGCCACCGGGTAGCGCACCAGTTCATCGGCCAGCAGGTAGATGGTCGCCCGCGCCAGTTGCTCGCTGATCTGCTGGACTTCACCGGTGAGCACCAGTTGTTCCTTGTCGCTGACCAGACGATAAACCTTCGCCGCGTGCGGGCCGGTCTGCTCCACCAGTGCCTGACCGCGCAGTACGCGGGTACGCTGGGTCAGGTCGAGGTCGGTCTGGGGGAACGTCTTCAGCGCCAGCGGAATCCCGAGCAAGCGCTCCCACACCAGCAAGGCCCGGTGGCGCTCGGTCTCGTTCATCGGTTGCAGGTTATCGGCCATCAGCGAGAACGTGCCGTGGGCCAGGCGCTCGCGGTACTGCTCGCTGCGCACCTGGTTAAGCAGGTGCAAGGCCAGCACACCGAGTACGGCCACCAGAATCAGCGCCGCGCACATGCCGCCATAAATACGCAGGAAGATCGAGTTCACAGGGTGCAGGCTTCCGGCACGAACAAATAGCCTTTGCTGCGGACGGTCTTGATCAGCCGCGGATGCTCCGGGTCATCGCCGATCTTGGGGCGGATGCGCGAGATGCGCACGTCGATCGAGCGGTCCTGGCCGTCATAACCGATACCGCGCAGCGCGGTGAATATTTCTTCGCGGGACAGAATACGCCCGGCATTGGCCACCAGCAGCCAGAGCAGATCGAACTCGGCACTGGTCAATTCGATGCCTTTGTCATGCAGCCAGGCTTCGCGCAATGCATTGTCCACCACCAACGGACCGAACTGCAGGCGCCGGAGTTTTTCCGGGGCCACCTCCGGGGCTTCGCTGCGGCGCAGCAGGGCTTGAATACGCGCGAGCAATAAACGTGGACGCACCGGTTTGCAGACGTAGTCGTCGGCGCCCAGGTCCAGGCCAAGAATCTGATCGGTGTCATCGGTGCGCGCGGTGAGCATCAGGATCGGCCCGTCATAGCGGTCGCGAATCTTGCGGCAAATGCTCAAGCCGTCTTCGCCCGGGAGCATCAGGTCGAGAATCACCAGGTCCGGTTTCTCCTTGATGATGCGTGCCGCGGCCAGGGCGCCATTACCCTCGATCGATACTCGCAGGCCGTTGGTTTGCAGGTAATCGCGGGTCAGTTCGGCCAGACGCTGGTCGTCCTCGACAATCAATACCTGCCAGGCTTCTTGCTCCACGATCACCTCTGCTTGCCAACACCATCAATAAGGAAGGATCCACCCGTCTTTTTGTAATGATTGGGGAGGATAAGAATGCATCTGCATTGGCCGATTGTATAAACGCCACACGTCTGGAACACAAGCCGGTAAATGCGTTCGGACACAACGGTTTTTTGTGATAGGGTTCGCGCCCTTAAAAATCCGGATGACTGTTTTCTGTCGCTGAAAATCAGTGAAAAATGGTCGGCTCCAGCTAGGTCGCGGCCTACACGCCTGTTCCCTCTTTCACACACAATTTACGCACAGGTTTATCCACAGGTAGTACGTTGCAACACCCTCCAAAACGCATTATCTTGTACCTCGGCGCAAAAAAAACCCTACATGTAGGGTTTTACGCCAAAAACCAAACACAAACCGGACACCGATTTCAAGCGCTTTTATTGCCTCTTTCCGGTTGAACCAAACGTATTTTCGAAAGACCAAACCGCGCGTGCGGATGGCTACTGTTTTTAAGCCCGAAACGGCGATAACGGTACGGGTGTTGCAGTCATTTACTGCCGCCCAAAACGGAATTCGGTTTCAGGCCTAAGGCGTGACACCAAAGACTTCGGCATGGAAGCGGCGCCCGATAGCCCCTTCCTGATCTGTCCCGAAGTTGGTATGCCCGGCCCCCGCCGGTTGTAGTGCTTCAGGACAGAACGGTGGGCACCGTGATGGTGCCCAAACAAACATAGAGAATGTGGAGATACCCCCCCATGCAAACCGACACAACTCGCGAGAACCCGCAGGGCACCTTGCCGCAGGCTGCCGATTCGAATTCGGATCTGTCCGCCACCGCGCCTGGCCAACTGCGCGTGATCAAGCGTAACGGCACTGTCGTCCCTTACACCGATGACAAGATCACCGTCGCCATCACCAAAGCGTTTCTCGCAGTTGAGGGCGGCACCGCTGCCGCTTCGTCGCGAATCCACGACACCGTTGCCCGCCTGACCGAACAAGTCACCGCGACCTTCAAGCGTCGCATGCCTTCGGGCGGCACCATCCACATCGAAGAAATCCAGGACCAGGTCGAACTGGCCTTGATGCGTGCCGGCGAGCAGAAAGTCGCCCGCGACTATGTGATCTACCGTGACTCCCGCGCCAAAGAGCGCGCAGCACACTCCCCTGCCGAAGAAGCCGTCAACGCTCACCCATCGATCCGCATCACCCGCGCCGATGGCAGCCTCGCGCCACTGGACATGGGTCGTCTGAACACCATCGTTACCGAAGCGTGCGAAGGCCTGGAAGAAGTCGATGGCGAGCTGATCCAGCGCGAAACCCTGAAAAACCTGTACGACGGCGTGGCCCTGACCGACGTCAACACCGCTCTGGTGATGACCGCCCGTACGCTGGTCGAGCGTGAGCCGAACTACTCGTTCGTGACCGCCCGCCTGCTGATGGACACCCTGCGTGCCGAAGGCCTGGGCTTCCTCGGTGTCGCCGACAGCGCGACCCACCACGAAATGGTCGACCTGTATGCCAAGGCACTGCCTGCGTACATCGCCAAAGGTATCGAATTCGAATTGCTGAACCCGGTTCTGGCGTCCTTCGACCTGGAAAAACTCGGCAAGGCGATCAACCACGAGCGCGATCAGCAGTTCACGTACCTGGGCCTGCAAACCCTGTACGACCGTTACTTCATCCACAAGGATGGTATCCGCTTCGAACTGCCACAAATTTTCTTCATGCGCGTGGCCATGGGCCTGGCGATCGAAGAGAAGCAGAAAGAAGACCGTGCGATCGAGTTCTACAACCTGTTGTCGTCCTTCGACTACATGTCCTCGACCCCGACCCTGTTCAACGCCGGCACCCTGCGTCCACAGCTGTCGAGCTGCTACCTGACCACCGTGCCGGATGACCTGTCGGGCATCTACCACGCGATCCACGACAACGCCATGTTGTCGAAATTCGCAGGCGGCCTGGGCAACGACTGGACTCCGGTTCGGGCGCTGGGTTCGTACATCAAGGGCACCAACGGCAAATCCCAGGGCGTCGTACCGTTCCTGAAAGTGGTGAACGACACCGCCGTCGCCGTTAACCAGGGTGGCAAGCGCAAAGGCGCTGTCTGTGCCTACCTGGAAACCTGGCACATGGACATCGAAGAGTTCATCGAACTGCGTAAGAACACCGGTGATGACCGTCGTCGTACCCACGACATGAACACCGCCAACTGGATCCCTGACCTGTTCATGAAGCGTGTCTTCGATGACGGCAAGTGGACCCTGTTCTCGCCGTCCGAAGTACCGGACCTGCACGACCTGACCGGCAAGGCCTTCGAAGAGCGCTACGAGTACTACGAAGCCCTGACCGAGTACCCGGGCAAGGTCAAGCTGTTCAAGACCATCCAGGCCAAAGACCTGTGGCGCAAAATGCTGTCCATGCTGTTTGAAACCGGCCACCCATGGCTGACCTTCAAAGACCCGTGCAACCTGCGCAGCCCGCAGCAGCACGTGGGCGTGGTTCACAGCTCGAACCTGTGCACCGAGATCACCTTGAACACCAACAAGGACGAGATCGCCGTTTGCAACCTGGGCTCGATCAACCTGCCGAACCACATCGTCGACGGCAAGCTGGACACCGCCAAGCTGCAACGCACCGTGAACACCGCCGTGCGCATGCTCGATAACGTGATCGACATCAACTACTACTCGGTGCCGCAAGCGAAGAACTCCAACTTCAAGCACCGTCCGGTTGGTCTGGGCATCATGGGCTTCCAGGACGCTCTGTACCTGCAGCATATCCCTTACGGTTCCGACGCTGCCGTCGAGTTCGCCGACAAGTCGATGGAAGCGGTCAGCTACTACGCGATCCAGGCTTCCTGCGACTTGGCTGACGAGCGTGGCGCCTACGAGACGTTCCAGGGTTCGCTGTGGTCCAAAGGCATCCTGCCGCTGGATTCGCAACAGATCCTGATCGAGCAGCGTGGCCAGAAGTACATCGACGTTGACCTGAACGAAACCCTGGACTGGGCACCGGTTCGCGCCCGTGTGCAGAAAGGCATTCGTAACTCCAACATCATGGCCATCGCACCGACCGCAACCATCGCCAACATCACCGGCGTGTCGCAGTCGATCGAACCGACCTACCAGAACCTCTATGTGAAATCGAACCTGTCGGGCGAATTCACCGTGATCAACCCGTACCTGGTTCGCGACCTGAAGGCTCGCGGTCTGTGGGACTCGGTCATGATCAACGACCTGAAGTACTACGACGGTTCGGTGCAGCAGATCGAGCGCATCCCGCAAGAACTCAAAGAGCTCTACGCGACTGCCTTCGAAGTGGACACCAAGTGGATCGTCGACGCCGCCAGCCGTCGTCAGAAGTGGATCGACCAGGCTCAGTCGCTGAACCTGTACATCGCCGGCGCTTCGGGCAAGAAGCTGGACGTGACCTACCGCATGGCCTGGTACCGTGGTCTGAAAACCACCTACTACCTCCGTGCCCTGGCCGCGACCAGCACCGAGAAGTCGACCATCAACACCGGTAAGCTGAACGCTGTTTCCAGCGGCGGCAACCACGGTGACGACTCGGTCCTGGCAGCCCCAGCCGGTCCAGCTCCAGTGCCGAAGGCTTGCGCCATCGACGAGCCGGATTGCGAAGCTTGCCAGTAAGCTGAGCCAGTAGGCGCTCCAGGGCGCTTACCTGAAACCCCCGATGAGCCTCTGGCTGGTCGGGGGTTTTCTTTTGCCCCTGCCTTGTAGGAGCGAGGCTTGCCCGCGAAGAACGATGACGCGTAATACCTGAAAAACCGCAGTGCATTCTTCGCGGGCAAGCCTCGCTCCTACAGAATGAAAAAACCCCTCTTTCGAGGGGTTTCTTGTGCTGCACTATCAAGCATCAAGTCATCTGAATGATGGTCTGCATGATGGTGCTCTGGGTGGAGATGGTCTTCGCGTTCGCCTGGTAGTTGCTCTGCGCCTTGATCAAATCAACCAGCTCGTTGGTCAGGTTGACGTTGGACTCTTCCAGCGAGTTGGACACGACCGAACCCAGGGTACCGGTTTTCGGCGCATCGACACCGGCCACACCGGAGGCGAAGGTTTCTTTCCAGCGCGTACCGCCAATTGGCTGCAAGCCTTGCTCGTTGGCGAAGCTCGCCACAGCCACCTGGCCGATGGCCTTGGTTTGCTGGTTGCTGAAGTTGGCGGTCATGACGCCGCTGGCGTCGATGGTCAGGCTGGAGATCTGGCCGGTGGCGTAGCCGTCCTGGTATTGGGCGGTACGGGCAGTTGGCGAGTTATAGGAAGAGACCTTAGTCATGGACACCGCAATACCGGCGGCCGCAGCATCAGCCCCGTTCAAGCCCCAGGTAACAGGTGTTGTATTGGCGTTTGTGATTGCCCCAGGTTTCCATCCCGTCATGGTCAGCGTGCCACCGACGTTAGCAAAACCAACACTGCCGGTCAGGGTCTTGACCGTGCCGTCCGAGTTGAAAACGATGTCGGCAGTCAGCGGAGTCAGTGTGTTGTTAGCCGGATCGGATGGAGTACGGCCATCCATGTAGGTATACATTTTCCAGGTGTTAGTACCCGTCTTCACGTAGTACTGATCCATGGTGTGTTCGTTGCCCTGGCTGTCATAGACCTTGGTGGAAATGGTCTTGTTATAGCTGTTGGTATCCGTAGGGCTGAACGTAGCCACGGTCGGCGATAATTCCGACGAGTTGAGGTTAAGGGTTTGATCAATTCGGGTCGTCGGATTCGGCTTCAGGCTCGACGTATCGATCTTCAAGTCAGTCAACACACCGTTGACAATCTTGCCGTTGGCATCGACGCCATAACCCTGCAGACGGTTACCGTTGTTATCGACCACAAAGTTTTGAGCGTCGGTCTTGAACGCACCGGCACGGGTGTAGCTCAGGGAGCCGTTGTCGCTGAGGATGAAGAAGCCGTTACCCTGGATGCCCATGTCCAGCACGTTGCCGGTGTTGTTCACGTCGCCCTGGCTGAACTGCTGGGAAACGTTGGCCAGGCGTACGCCGTTGCCGATGGTTTTGCTGCCGGTGCCCAGGCGAGTGGCCGAGTACACGTCTTCGAATTCTGCACGGGACGATTTGAAACCGGTGGTCGCGACGTTGGCGATGTTGTTGCCAGTCACGTCCAGTTGTTTGTTGGCTGCATAGAGACCGCTAAGGCCGATATTGAAAGACATATTCCACTCCTTTGTGCCGTGTTAGTCGGCTCTATAGACCAATGGTTTGCACTTTGGACAGGGCAACGCTGCCCAGGCCTGCCAGGTTCAGCATCAACTCACCGCCGGTCTGGCTGATGGTCACGCTGTTGACCGTTGCCGGCAGGTAAGTAATCAGTGAGGTGTTCGTGCCATCGATGGTGGTCGTGGCGCCGAAGGTGTAAGTACCCGCCGGTGCCACCGCGCCCGAACTATCCTTGCCGTCCCAAATGAAACTGGCATTGCCGGCGCTTTGACTGCCCAGGTCGAGGGTGCGGATGACCGTGCCTGCCGAGTTGGTGATCTTGACGGTGGCTGCGGAAACCGATGTCGGCACCACGACGGTACCGTTGAGGCTCTTGGAGGTATCGACCACCGCTTTGTCGGTCTGCGCGATGACCGAGCGGCCCACCAGCGAAGAAGCCTGCAAGGCTTGCGACGAGTTGTAGTTGCCTGCAATACCGCTGACGGTGTCGTTCAGCGTGGTGATGCCTTCCAGGCTACTGAACTGCGCCAACTGAGCTACGAACGCGCTGTTGTCCTGAGGATCGAGCGGGTTCTGGTTTTTCAGCTGGGTGACCAGCAGTTGCAGGAACGCATCCTTGCCCAATGCCTTGCTGCCGGTGGCACTGCTGGTCGCCGCGGAAAGACCATCACTGGTGGTCGTGGTCTTGACCGAAGAGTTGGCCAGGACATCCTTGATGCTTACGCCGCTGGTGGTATCGGTAACACTCATCGAAAGTCGCCCCTTATCACTGACCGAGGGTCAGGACCTTCTGCATCATGGTTTTGGCGGTGTTCATCATTTCGGCGTTGGTCTGGAACGAACGGCTCGCGGAAATCATGTCGGCCATTTCTTCGACGACGTTGACGTTCGGGTAGTAGACGTAGCCCTTGGCATCGGCGGCCGGATGATTCGGCTCGTAGCGCGCTTCGAGGTTGCTCTGGTCTTCGACCACGCCCAGCACTTGGACGCCTTGACCGGCCGCGTCCTGGTTCTGGAACAGCGAATCGCTGCCGCCGCTCTGGCCACCCTGGAACATGGTGGCGAACACCGGGTGACGGGCGCGGTAGGTCTGGTCGATGCTCGACGAAACGGTTTCGGCGTTGGCGATGTTCGAGGCCACGGTGTTCAAGCGAGTGGTCTGGGCACTCATGCCGCTACCGGCAATGTTGAAAACACTGGATAGGGACATGAATTACTCTCCGCGCAGGGCTGACACCAGCCCTTTGAATTTACTGTTGAGCAGGGTGAAGCTGGCCTGGAAGTTGACCGCGTTTTCCGCGTAGTTCGACTGTTCCAGTTGGGCGTCCACGGTGTTCTGGTCGATCGACGGTTGCATCGGCGTGCGATACATCAGCGACTCATCACCATTGCCCAGGCCTTCAGCTTCGATGTGACGGCTGTTGGTCATGCTCAAGGCGAACTTGCCGTTTTTGGTTTTCTCGTTCTGCTCGGCGAGCACTTTCGAGAAGTCCAGATCCCGAGCCTTGTAGTTCGGGGTGTCGGCGTTGGCGATGTTGTTGGCCAGGACTTCGGCACGCTGAGCGCGGAAGCCCAGGGCTTGTTCGTGGATACCGAGCGCTTTATCGAAGCTGATGCTCATGTCGGGAAACCTTCGGGTGACCTGATTTTTCGTAACGTGAACATAGCAAGCGGCGTGCCAATTCAAAAAACCCGGTAAACCGGGGCTTTGCGGGCAGTGGTGAGGCGGCAATGCCAGAAAAGCGGCAACCGATTTCCGCCGCCTGCCGCTTTTCTGCCGCTTTCCCAGGGCAACACCGATCAACTGTAGGAGCGAGGCTTGCCCGCGAAAACGGTGTGCCAGACAACAATCATCATTGACCGCCCCAACGCTTTCGCGGGCAAGCCTCGCTCCTACAGGTATTGGGGTGCCTATGAGAAACAAGCAGGCAAAAAAAACGGGAGCCCCTGAGGACTCCCGTTTTTTTGTATGCCGTCAACGAGTCACTTCGCCTTGTAAATGATCCCCGGGCTGCACTGGACCATCTGGTAATGGTCCGGCAAACCGTTCAGCGCTTCGGACGCGCCAAGGAACAGATAACCGCCCGGCTTGAGTGTGCTGTGAATGCGCAACAGGATGTCTTTCTTCACCTCGGCAGAGAAGTAGATCAGCACGTTGCGGCAGAACACGATGTCGAACTTGCCCAGACTCGCGTAGCTGTCCAGCAAGTTGAACGAGCGAAACTCCACCCGACTCTTGATTGGTGCCTTGATGGCCCAGCGCCCCGGCCCCTTGGGGTCGAAGTAACGCTGAAGGCGCTCGGGCGACAGACCGCGACCGATGGCCAGGCTGTCGTATTCGCCGGTCTTGCAGTTGGTCAGCATGCTGCCGGACAGGTCGGTGGCAACGATCTGCACGCCCATCTTCAACTGGCCCATGTTGACCCGTTCGAACTCATCGATGGACATCGACAGCGAATACGGTTCCTGACCCGACGAACACGCCGCCGACCAGATCCGCAGGCGCTGACCGGGGCTGGCCTTGATCGCTTCAGGCAATACCTTGTTCTTCAAGACTTCAAACGGATAGGTGTCACGAAACCACAGGGTTTCGTTGGTGGTCATGGCATCCACCACCATCTCGCGCAAACCGCTGCGCGGCTGGGTCTGGATGCGCTGAACCAGCTCACCCAACGATTTGATGCCCTGCTGTTCCATCAGTTTGTTGAGACGGCTCGAGACCAGATATTGCTTGTTTTCACCGAGCAAAATGCCACAGGCTTTTTCCAGGAATACCCGGAACTGTTCGAAATCCAAATTACCCGTAGACAAAGATACCGCCTCTTAAATCGTGTTGACCGCCAGGGGCAGAAGGCCTCTAGCTGTTATCTGCTGCTTTGATCCGGTCGACTACCCGGGATGCCAGGTCATCAGGACGGAACTTGGCCAGGAAGTCATCGGCACCGACCTTCTTGACCATCGCCTGATTGAACACACCCGACAACGAAGTATGCAGGATGATATGGAGCTTTTGCATGCGCGGGTCGTTGCGGATCTCGGCCGTCAGGGTGTACCCGTCCATCTCCGGCATCTCGATATCGGAGATCATCATCAGGAACTCTTCTTCCGGCTTCTTGCCCTCGTCGACCAGCTTGCGCAGGTAATCCAGCGCTTGTCGGCCGTCATTCAACGCCACCACTTCGACACCGATCGTTTGCAGGCAACGGGTCACCTGCTTGCGCGCCACTGACGAGTCATCGACCGTCAGCACCCGCAAGGACAATGCCTTGTGCTGAGTCTCGACATCCACCACGCCAACCGAAATCGCTTCCGGTGTCGGCGCTACTTCCGCCAGCACCTTCTCGACATCGATGATTTCGACTAACTGATTGTCGACCCGAGTCACAGCCGTCAGGTAGTGATCGCGCCCCGTGCCCTTGGGTGGCGGATGAATCTCCTCCCAGTTCATGTTGACGATGCGCTCCACCGACCGAACCAGGAAACCCTGGGTCTTGGTGTTGTACTCCGTGATGATCACGAAGGGATTGCTCTGGTCCAGCAACCGACCGGCACCGGTCGCCATCGCCAGATCCAGAATCGGAATGGTTGCCCCCCGAATATTCGCCACACCGCACACGACAGGACTGGACTTGGGCATCAGGGTCAGCTTGGGGCATTGCAGCACCTCGCGAACCTTGAACACGTTGATCCCATACAGCTGCTGGCCGTCGAGACGGAACAACAACAGCTCAAGGCGATTCTGCCCTACCAGTTGCGTGCGCTGGTTCACCGAATCCATTACACCAGCCATGCCCAGACTCCTACACCAACGCTAAGTGTGTTGCGACGCACATTCATCACGAAACGGCACGGCGCTTGCTTTTTAACTCTTATGAACACAGAACCGACATTTTTCCGACACCTGAAATCAACCTGCCGCAGATTACTCTGCGCGATGTCGGCTGCTTGCCTGTTCAACGCTGGCAGCCCTGCCCTTGCTGATACGGTTACCTTGCCTGACATGCTTATCGGCGTCACCCAGGGCTTTCTTGAATTCACCGTAGAGGACTATCTGGCCACCAGTCAAACGCAAGGTCGCTACGAAATCCAGGTCAACCAGCTCGATCCGCGCTTGCGCATGCCTATGTGCGACAAGGAATTGACAGCCACCCTCGAGAGCCCGGCGAGGCCTCTGGGACGGGTCACGGTCAAGGTTCGCTGCGATGGCGCCTCGCCCTGGACCGTCTTCGTGCCCGCCCAGGTAAAGCTGTTTCGCGACATCGTGACGACCACTCGTCCGCTCAAGCGCACGGGGATTATCGAACCTCAGGACGTAACCCTGCGCGAGCGCGATATCAGCCTGATAAACCAAGGCTTTCTGACTTCCGTCGATCAGGCGATCGGGCAAAAACTTACCCGACCAATGGTCGCCGATCAGATCATCACCCTGGTGCACCTCGAACAGGCGGAAGTGGTCCGCAAGGGCGACCAGGTGGTGATTACCGCCCGCAGTGGTACGCTCAGTGTGCGCATGCCCGGTGAAGCGCTGTCCAACGGCGGCCTGAGCGAACAGATTCGCGTGAAGAACCTTAACTCCCAGCGGGTCATCAAGGCGCAAGTCACCGCGCCCGGCCAGGTGGAAGTGGCCATGTAAGGGCTCTGTGTTTGTGAAGTGATGGCGCACCGCCTGGCGGTTGCCTAAACTGTGCCGCATGCAGGGCATGCGCTGGCGCATGCAAGCTCATTGATAAATGGGCCTAAAGTTTTTCGGGGAATCGCCGAAAACATGGCAAGCGTCCAAATATCCAGAGGTTTTTTGTCATGGTCATCGATTTCAGTCGTTTAAACAGCTCCTCGTCACTTACGGGCAGTACGCGTACCAGCACCGCTAAGGAAACCGCCGAAGCCGGCCAATCCGCGCAGCTGAATACCCCGGCCGAACAGGCCAGTACCACCAAAAGCGGGGAATCGGTACACCTCAGCAATGAGGCTCAACAGTTGCAGAAGGTCACTGACAAGCTGCGCGATCAGCCTGCCGTCGACAACGCCCGCGTGGCCGAGTTGAAAGCAGCGATTGCCGATGGCAGCTATAAAGTCGACAGCAACCGTGTAGCCAGCAAACTGCTCAATTTCGAAGCCCAGCGCTAGGCCACGGCCCGCGCCAGGCTTTTGGACGCTTAAAACCCAAGGCCAGCCATGCACGACACTCATTTACTGCAACTGATCATCGACGACTTTGCCCCGGCGCAACAATTGCTGGAGCTGCTGCAAACCGAGTCCCTCGCCTTGCACGGTCGCGACATGCCACTGCTCGAAGAAATTCTGGCGCATAAACAGGCATTGATCATTCTGCTCGAACAGCATGGCCGCAAGCGCAGTGAAATCCTCGCCAGCCTCAACCTGCCGACCAATCGCCAAGGCCTGGAGCAACTCGCCAGCCAGTCGAGCATTGGCGAACGGTTGCTGGGACAGAGCGATGTGCTGACCGACCTTCTGGCCCAGTGCCAGGCCGCCAATGCCAATAATGGCCAGTCGATTCTGGTGCAGCAGGCCGCCACGGCCAACCAGCTGAAAATCCTCACCGGCGGCGAGCCGCCAGCGCTCTACGATGCCCGCGGATCAACCTCCAAGCTCGCCAAGCCACGCCCGCTCAGTCAGGCCTGAGCCTTTCAATGAGCACGCCCTATCAAGACGCGAAACATGCTGGCAGAATGCTGGCTAGTAGTCATATTTGTCTGGAGATTGATGCCCCGTGTTCAATGCCTTAAGCGCGGAAGATGCTCCGCAGCCACCCAAGGTGCTCACCACGCCCCTGGAAATCTCCGGCAACCTGCGTCAGCTGCAAGACAGCCATGACCCGCTGATCATCACATTCCATGAGCGCAGCCAGCGCTTCCAGAGTTACTTGGTGGATGTTGATCGTGACAGCAACATGATCGCCCTGGACGAAATGATCCCGCGCGACGGTGAACGCTTTCTGCTGGCCGGCGAACCGTTCAAGGTTGAAGGCTTCCACGACGGTGTACGCATCGCCTGGGAAAGCAATGGCCCGCTGACCATCGACGAGTCCGGCGATGGCCGCTGCTACCGTGGCACGCTGCCCGATGAGGTGGTTTACCACCAGCGCCGCAATGCTTTCCGTGCTGCATTGAAACTGGCGCAACTGGTCAATGTCGAGCTGGGGGGTGAGAAACTCAAGTCGCCCATCGCCGGCAAACTGCTGGACATCTCCGCCACCGGCTGCAAATTGCGCTTCGACGGCGATATCACCGCCAGGCTGCAATTAGGTCAGGTCTACGACCGCTTCATCGCCGCCCTGCCCTTTGGCAGCATGACGGCACCGGTCGAACTGCGTTACCTGCACTTTGAAGAAAAGATCAACACTACCTTCGCCGGCGTGCGTTTTCACAACATGAGCGGACTGGTACAACGGCAAGTCGAGCGGTTCGTCTATCAGCTGCAACGTGAAGCGCGGCGCTTCGATAAAGACGATTTCTGATACGCCCCGCCAATAAAAAACGGGCAGTCCCTTACGGTGACTGCCCGTTTTTTTATGCCTTGATCACGGCCGCGCTTCGGTAAAACTTTGCTCGCGCGCTGTATCAGGGTCTTCTGACTCCGTTACCGATTCAGGCTCGGTATCCGGCTCCAGATCAGGTTCCGGGTTGACCGGATTCTGCATCTGATCCTGCACCACCTGTTCATCGACACGCGGGTCAAGGCAAGCCACCAGTGGCGAACTCGTCATGCTGTCCGGCATGGCCACGTGATGCAGCGGAGCATCGTCCACCTGATGCAGATTGGTGACTGCTTTCGGGCGGATTCGCCACACCAGTACCAAGGCAAAAAAACTGAAAAAGGCATACAGCATCTGGCTGCCGAACAGCTTCATCAATACCCCGGCCACCAACGGTCCGATACTCGCGCCGACACCGTAAGTCACCAGCAGCATCGCCGTCAGCGACACCCGGCGATCCCCCTCGACGTGGTCGTTGGAGAACGCCACCGCCAGCGGGTACAGACAGAATTGCACCAACGAACAGAGGAAACCGGCGATGAACAGCACCTCCAGTTGCACCTGCGGCATGATCGCCAGCGGCAATGCTGCCAGTGCCAGGCTAAACGCAAAACTGCGGATCAATACCGCCCGGTCATAACGATCCGACAGCCAACCCAACGGCCACTGCACCACCAGGCCTGCAAAAATACAGGTGCCCATGAACAGACCGACCTGCTCGGTGGACAATCCTTGCTGGGAGGCATACAGAGGCGCCAGGCCGTAGAACGAGCCGACGATCAATCCCGCCCCCAACACCGTGCTCAGCGACTGCGGCACACGCTTGATGAAAAAGCGCGGTTCCATCGGCGCCGGGTGCAAAGGTGCCGGGTGAATCCGTCGGGTCAGGGCCACCGGCACCAGACACAGGGCAAAACACAGCGCGACCAGCATCAACAGTTCCAGGCCCAGCCCCGGGTGCATGACCAGAATCAGCTGCCCCAATACCAGCCCCAGGTACGAAGCGATCATGTAGCCGCTGAACACCACGCCACGCTGCTTGGCTTCAGCCTGCTCGTTGAGCCAGCTTTCGATCACCATGTACTGGCACATCATGCCCAGGCCAACGATCACCCGCAGGAACAGCCACGCGGGCAGCCAATCGACCAGGCCATGGCCCAGCACCGCCGCGCCGACGATCCCGGCGCAGGCTGAATAAGCTCGAATATGCCCCACCCGGGCAATCAGCCGATGGCCGATCTTGCCGCCCAGCACCAGGCCGAAATAGTTGGCCGCCATCAACGCGCCGACCCACAGGCTGTCGACCTTATCGGCCGCCAGGCGCAGGGCCAGGTAAGTACTCAACAGGCCCGAGCCGATCAACATCATCAGCGAGGCGAAATAAAGTCCTCGAAAGGATTTCAGGATTTGGCGCATTGGCGTTCCGAGCGGCTCCTTGCAGTGAGTATCGGGCTATCGACAACGATAGCCCGATGGCGACAGGTCGTCAGGCCTGGGCTGCTAGAACACGCCGTTCCCAGGGAGTAATTTCATCGAGGAAGCTGGTCAACTCCAGGGTCTTCGAAGCGATGTAGCCTTCGATGAACTCCTTGCCGAACAGTTCCTTCGCCAATTGGCTACGTTTCAGACGTTCAAGTGCGGCATGCAAGGTACACGGCAACGCAAGATTATCCGGCACCACGAACTCGCCCCGGGCCGCTTCGCTCGGTTCCAGTTTGTTTTCGATGCCATACAGCCCCGACGCCAGGCTCGCGGCGATCGCCAGGTACGGGTTGGCATCAGCCCCCGGCAAGCGGTTTTCGACCCGACGAGCGACCGGTGAACTGGCTGGAATGCGCAGGCCGGCCGCGCGGTTGTCGTGGGACCAGCAGGCATTATTGGGCGATGCAAAAGGATGGCACAGGCGCTGATAAGAGTTCACGTTCGGCGCAAACAGCACGGTGAAATCCGCAAGGCCAGCTTGCTGACCACCGATGAAATGACGGAAGGTCGCGGTCGGCTCGCCAGCCTTGTCGCTGAACACGTTACGCCCGGTGCCGATCTCGACGACGCTCTGGTGAATATGCATCGAACTGCCCGGCGTGTGAGCCAACGGCTTGGCCATGCAGACCACGGTCAGGCCATGCTTGAGCGCGACTTCCTTGAGCAGATGCTTGAACAGCAAGGTCTGGTCGGCCAGCAGCAGCGGATCGCCATGCAACAGGTTGATCTCGAACTGGCTGACGCCCATCTCGTGCATGAAGGTATCGCGGGGTAAGCCCAGCGCCGCCATGCCTGCGTAGACTTCAGTGAAGAACGGCCGCAAGCCGTTATTGGAGCTGATGCTGAATGCCGAATGACCGTCCTCGCGACGACCGTCCAGGCCCACTGGCGGCTGGAAGGGTTGCGTAGGGTCAGGGTTGGGCGCGAACACAAAGAATTCCAGCTCGGTCGCCACGACCGGCGCCAGACCGAGGGCGGCGTAGCGAGCGATCACCGCCTTGAGTTGGCCGCGAGTCGACAGGCGCGAGCTCTCGCCAGTCAGTTCCTGCGCATCGCATATGGCCAGTGCCCGAGGGTGCGAACTCCAGGGCAAGCGGTGGATCTGCGCCGGATCCGGCACCAGCGCCAGGTCGCCATCATCGCTGCCGTAAAAATGCGCCGGCGGATAGCCGCCCATGATGCATTGCAGCAGCACTCCCCGCGCCATCTGCAAACGCCGCCCCTCAAGAAATCCTTCGGCGGTCATTACCTTGCCGCGGGGTACGCCGTTCAGGTCCGGCGTAATACATTCAATCTCATCAATGCCCGTCAATCGCTGCGCGAGTGAACGATGGCCATCGGTTGTCATGACGCAATCCTTGTTGTTGTACGAGCCGCGAACGGCGACCCGTACAAAATAGGCTCCAGCTGTTCAGAATATCAAGCAGCGTCAAACAAAAAGGCGCAATCCTGTGAGGAACGTGTCGTTCAGGGGAGATAGAGGCTGAACACGCCGCCACCCAATGGGCCGCCGTTACTGATTTCGGTGCGTCCGCCCACGCCATTGCGCTGGTGCAAGGCGGCAATCCGCCCGGCGAAGTACAGGCCCAGGCCGGTACTGCCACTGCTGTGGTTGATGCCCTGCACATAGTCGGCCTGACGCTCGATCATCTCGGGTGGATAACCCTCGCCATCGTCGTTGATGGTCAGCACCAGTTGCCCGGCCTCATCGCTGACGCTGATCAACAAGGCATGCCGGGCGTAACGGATGGCGTTGTTGATGCTGTTGGCGAGCACCGAGGCAATCAGCTCTCGATCGAAGAAACCCAGCGGGCTCAACGGGTCCACTTCATAGGTCGCGATAATGCCGCGGCTGGCGAACACTTCCTGGTGAGCCGCCAGTTGCGCCTCAATGAAGTCATCCAGCTCATGGTAGGCCGGCTGCAACGGCATCTGGTTGACGCCCAGCTTATACAGCCCCAGCAACTGCACCAGCATGCCATTGAGGTGGGCGAACTCGAAGTCGATGACGCCCTGCTCCGGCGTGTGTTGCTCAGGGTCGGGTAAGCGCGCCAGCCATTGACTGTGCGCCTGCATCAGCATGGCCAGTGAGTTCTTCATGTCATGCACGGTGGAAGCAATCACCGTGGAGAAGTCGAGTGACGGTTCGCTGTCGATCATTCGCCGAACGCCTTGATTTTCAGTTTCTGGTAGCGCGGATAACGCGCGTCGGTATCGGGCATCAGGCCGACCGTTTTCAGGCAGGCCCGGCACTCTTCCAGCTCAGCCGACGGCACGCTGGTGTCGGTGCCATGCAGCAGCGACTGCGCCATGTTCAGGGCAATACTGATGTTCTTCGGTTGCAGCGCCAGGGCTTTGCGGAACACTTCCCGGGCTTCAACCAGGTTGCCAGTCTTGTACACCCGCACACCCTGACGGTTGAGGTCGGCGGCGGCGTTGCCCGAGTTGAGGATGGTCGGGTCGTCGGTCAGCTTGGCGATGCCTTTCATCACGGTCGGATCGTCGCCGTAGATTTCCGCACAGTTTTTCAGCATCGAAGCACCCGCACTCGCCTGCCCGAGCATTTGCAGCTGCTTGGCCACCAGCAGCGCTGCTTCGGCGCTCATGAACTGCTCCATGCCGTCGAGGCGCATCATCGCTTGCTCGGTGAGCTTCTCGGCGGTTTCGGCATCGTTGAGCAGCAGGCTGGTGGCCTTCATCAGACGCGCGCGAATCTGCAGGCCCGGGTCTGACGGGTTCTCCTTCGCCACCGCACTCAGCGTCGTGTTGATTTCCAGTCGGGTTCGCGTGTCCAGGCCCTTTTCCGAGCCTTTGCTGATCAAGGCATGGGCCAGGCCGAGGTTGCTTTCCGCATCCTTGAACCGTGACTGCGCCCCTTGGTTCACCGCCTGGCGATAGGCTTTGGAGGCGGTGTCGAAATCTTCGTTGGCCATTGCCAACTTGCCTAGCAACGCTTGCCGACGCACCGCCAGCGGCGACAGGCGAATAGCCTCTTCCAATACTTTCTGCGCCGCTTTGGTGTCGCCTTCGGCGACCAGCACATCAGCCATGCCATCGTAGAGGGCGGGCATCATCGGGAAGACTTTCAAGGCTTTTTCGTAAATGCCCTTGGCCTGGCTGACCTGCCCGCGCTTGAACAGCAATTGGCCCAATCCGGCAAACGCCCAGGGCAATGGCCGATCAGCAATGATGCTGTCGTAAAGACGCTCCAGCGCTTCGTTCTGGTTCAAGTCGCGCAACGCATCGGCGCGGTAACGCAGGCACAGCGGCGAATAACGAATGTCCTGTTTGCACAGGGCGATGCAGGCATTGAGCACTTCAACCGGTTTGCCCCGGTCAAGGGCTTGCAGGATCGGCTTGAGCAAGGTCTTGCGCTGTTCCAGCCGCTCCAGGCGCTGGGCCAGGCCGGAGCGGTTGAACGGTTTGGTCAGATAAGCGTCGGGCTCATGCTCCAGCGCGCTGAGCACCATGGCCTGGCTGGTTTCGGCGGTGACCATGACAAACACGCTTTCATGGCTGATCAGCTTCTCGATCATCAGATCTTCGAGTACCTGCTGACCGTTTTTCTTGCCATCGCCCAGGTGGAAATCCTGCAGGATGAAGTCGTAGGACTTCTGCGAGCACATGCGCAGCGCCTGCTCACCGGTATCAGCGGTGTCGACGTCCTTGACGCCCAGCTCCCGCAGCATGGACCTGACGGAACTGCGGAAATCCGAGAAATCATCGACGATCAGAAAGCTTTTTTGGTGATACGACAGCATCGAAGATTTCCAGGCAATTTAAGGAAGAACAACCTAAAGGCAACCACTGTGAGCAAACCGGCTTCGCGGCCCTTTTGGGCGCGCAGATGATAGCGAGAGGCCATAGGCTATCAAGTCATTTCGCACAAGCTGTGATTGCCAGCCGCCAGAAGCGACGACCATCGAGGTTATCGGCCAGTAGTCGCGATCCCTTGAAGCGGCGGGAGTGCAATCGCGCATTTGCTTGTCAAAAACTTATATAGCCGCACAAATGCGCGCTAAATAATTGAAGGCGTTATTGAAAAACGGGATTATCCTGTTTTAAGAAACCCGCGTTTTATACCCGTTCGCCCTCAATACGTTTTACATCGCCAGCAAAGGCAGAAAGAAATGACCACCCCCCCCAAGCACTCGGCCACAGCTCCCGAGCGAAAGGCCTTGAGTCCCAGCACCCTGGACTTTCCGGTGGTGGGAATTGGCGCGTCAGCAGGTGGGTTGCAAGCCATCAAGTTGTTTTTCGAACACATGCCTCACGACAATGGCATGGCGTTCGTGATCATTCTTCATCTGTCCCCCGATCACCAAAGCATCGCTGACAAGATCATCCAGGAATCGACCCGGATGCCGGTCTTGCAGGTCACCGAAACCGTGCCGATCGAGAAAAACCGGGTGTACGTCATCTCACCGGCACAGCGGCTGACAATGAACGGCAATAACCTTGAGGTCGGTGAAAACGATCCACAACTGGGACGCCACGCCTCGATCGATCTGTTCTTCCGCGATCTGGCGCAGGTACACCGCGAACGCGCCTTCTGCCTAGTGCTCTCGGGCAGCGGTTCCGACGGCGCCGTCGGTCTTTCGCGGATCAAGGAACAGGGCGGTGTTACCCTGGCACAGGTGCCGGAAGATGCCGAGTTCGATGGTATGCCCCGGGCGGCCATCGAGACAGGCATGGTCGATCTGGTGTTGCCAGTGACGGACATGCCGCAAAAGCTGCTGGACCTGTGGCGCAACTCCCGAGAAATCAGCTTGCCTGCCGCCAACGATCCGGAATTGCAATCCTTCACCTCGGTGTCCGAGCGCGATGCGGCGCTGGCCGAGCAAATGCTGCACGACATCCTGATCCTGTTGCGCACCGGCACTGGTCATGACTTCAAGCACTATAAACGCGCGACAGTATTGCGGCGGATCGAGCGCCGGATGCAAGTCACCGCCCAGCCAGAGCTGGGGGCTTATTACCGCTACCTGCAAAACAACCCCGAAGAAACCAAGGCGTTGCTGGCAGACATGCTGATCGGCGTGACCAACTTCTTCCGTGATCGCGAAGCCTTCGAAGCGCTGGAGCGCGATATCGTGCCGCAACTGGTCAGCGCCGCGGTGGGGGCGCAGCCTGAAAAAGAAGAAATCCGCATCTGGTCGGCTGGTTGTTCCACCGGCGAAGAAGCCTATAGCCTGGCGATGCTGGTCAACGATCAGCTGCAACAGGAAGCCAGCAAGGCCTCACTGCAAGTTTTCGCCACCGACATCGACGAACGCGCCATCAGCTTCGGCCGGGCCGGCCTGTACCCGCAAGCCATCGTGACGGACGTGCCGCCGACACGGCTGCGGCACTACTTCATCAAGGAAGACGACCACTATCGGATTCGCAAGGAAATCCGCGAGAAGGTGCTGTTCGCCAAGCACAGCCTGCTGTCCGATCCACCCTTCTCGCAAATCGATCTGATCGTGTGCCGGAACCTGTTGATCTACCTGGATCGCGAAGTACAGCGCGAAATCCTGCAGATGTTCCACTTTGCATTACGGCCCGGTGGCTTCCTGTTCCTGGGGTCTTCCGAAAGCGCAGACGCTTGCCATGAGCTGTTCACGCCGGTGGACAAACGCAACCGGATCTTCCGCGCCAAGACCGGCACTGCCAACAGCCGACGCACGCCGACTGTGCCGCGCGGTGGTTACGTACGCTCCAATATTTCCCATCAGGCACCGCAACACACCGTGCAGCGCAAACTGTCCTTCGCCGACATCCACCAGCGCGCCCTCGAACGCGCGGCTCCGCCGAGCATGATCGTCGATGCCAACGCCGACATCCTGCACATGAGCGAAAGTGCCGGGCGCTTCCTGCGGCATGTGGGCGGTGAGCTGTCACGCAACCTGCTGACGCTGATCCTGCCGGAGCTGCGCCTGGAAATCCGCACCACGCTGTTCCAGGTCCAGCAAAGTGGCCTGGCGGTGAAATCCCGCGAGGTGCCGATCAAGCGCGAAGAGCGGCGTTACAAGGTCAGCCTGGAGGCGCAGCCTTACAAGGATGACGAGTCGGACGGCGAGTTCGTCCTGGTGATTTTCGAGGAAGTTGAAGTCGATCCTTCACAAGCGACGGCCACGACCCTGCTGCAAACCGAAAGCCAGGTGCTGTCCAACCTGGAACGAGAACTGCAACGCACCAAGCTGCACTTGCAGGACACCATCGAACAATCGGAAATCTCCAGCGAAGAACTGAAAGCTTCCAACGAAGAAATGCAGGCGATCAACGAAGAACTGCGCTCGGCCACCGAAGAGCTGGAAACCAGCAAGGAAGAGCTGCAATCGATCAACGAAGAGCTGCTGACGGTCAACTACGAGCTAAAGACCAAAGTTGAAGAAACCGACAAGATCAACGACTACCTGACCAACCTGATCGCCTCCACCGACATTGCCACGGTGTTTGTCGACCGCAGCATGCGAATCAAATGGTTCACCCCGCGCGCCACCGACATTTTCAGCATGTTGCCGATGGATACCGGCCGCTCCCTGCTCGACATCACGCATCGCCTGCACTACGACGACCTGGCGAGTGATGCCGCACAGGTGTTCGAATCATTGAACATGATCGAGCGTGAAGTCAGCAGCACCGACAAGCACTGGTATATCGCCCGCCTGCTGCCCTACCGCTCCAGCGAAGACCGTATCGACGGCACCGTGCTGACGTTCATTGACATCACCAAACGCCGCGAGGCCGAAGAAGAACTGCGCCGAGGCGAAGAACGCATGCGCCTGGTAGCGGAAAGCACCCGCGACTACGCGATCATCACCCTTGATGAACAAGGCGTGATCACCACCTGGAACAAAGGCGCCGAGCTGATCTTCGGTTACAGCAAGACCGAGGCCGAAGGCGCTTACTACGACTTCATTTTTTCCGCCGAAGACCGCGCCTCCGGCGTGCCTGAAACCGAACTGCTGGGGGCTCGCACCCATGGCCGTTCCGAAGATGAACGCTGGCATCTACGCAAGGATGGCAGCCGTTTCTATTGCAGCGGCGAGGTGACCCAGCTCAACGGTGACAACCTTCACGGCTACGTGAAAATCGCCCGGGATCTGACCGGCCACAAACGCCAGCATGAAGAGCAGAGCCAACAACTGGCCGAGACGCTGAACACCAATTACCTCAAGGATGAGTTCTTCGCGGTCATGTCCCACGAACTCAAGCATCCTCTGAACCTGATCCAGCTCAATGCCGAACTGCTGCGGCGCTTGCCGGTGACCAAGTCGGTGGCGCCGGCTGCCAAAGCCGTGAGCACCATCTGCGATGCCGTCAGCAGCCAGGCGCGGATCATCGACGACCTGCTGGACGTCGCCCGTGTGCGCACCGGCAAGCTCAAGCTCAAGCCGATCGCCGTGGATCTGGCCAGTGTGCTGCGCGATATTTACACCGTCGTCCTCAACGATCAGCACGGCACCACTGTCGAGCTGCAAGTACCTTCGGAGCCGTTGATGGTCCATGCCGATCCGACGCGCCTGGAGCAGATCATCTGGAACCTGGTGAACAACGCACTGAAATTCACCCCGCCCGATGGCCGCGTGCAATTGATCGCCAGCCAGGTCGGGAACATGGCGCGGCTGGACGTCAAGGATAATGGCACCGGCATCGCAGCCGAGAACCTCGAACACGTATTCGATCTGTTTGGCCAGGCTGAAACACAGCACACCAATCACCAGCGCGAGGGGCTAGGCATCGGCTTGTCACTGGTGCGCCAATTGACCGAGGCACAACATGGCACGGTTGAGGTGAGTTCGCCGGGCGTTGGTGAAGGCTGTACCTTCACTGTCTATTTGCCGCTGGCCAGTAGTGAAGGTAAAACTCAAACCACAACGCCAACCGACGAGGTGTCAGGAAGACTGAGCGGCCTGACGATTCTGCTGGTCGACGACTCTGCCGAGGTACTGGAAACCCTGAAGATGCTACTGGAAATGGAAGACGCCGAAGTCGTTGCCTTTGATCGTGCGAAGGACGCTCTGGATGCGGCCACAAGCAACCACTTCGACCTGATCATTTCGGATTTGGGCATGCCGGTCATGAATGGCCATGAACTGATACAAGCATTACGTCAGTTGCCAAATGTCAAGAATGTGCCGGCCATTGCCCTGACGGGTTATGGCGCCAATAGCGATATTCAGAAGGCCCGCCAATCGGGGTTTAACCAGCACATTGGAAAACCGGTGTCCTACGACGATCTGATCGCAACCATTGAATCCCTGCGCCAGCCCCAGGCACCAGGTTCTCGATAGTTCAGCGAAGATAGGCGCGTTGCACGCAGACGCGCCGGTCAATCGCCTGTTTCAATCGCTCTTTGTGGTCTGCCCAGACTTTTGGATCGACCTTGGGCGCACGCATGAGGTTCAGCATGGCTGCTTTGGCGGCCAGGTATTCCGACCACGCGTCCTCACAACGGAGCTTGAGACGCTCATATTCGCTCATTTCCATCCGCCGCAGCGCCAGTACCGACTCATCGGTGATGACCGTGCCTAGCGTCAGTTGCACCCGATGAGGTGCAACGAACGCCTGCGTGCCGGCGACGATCTCGCCCGCTCGTAGAGCGCCCCACTTCAACGCCGCGCAGTAAGGCTCATCGTGGCCCCTGTCGTGGAACTCCTCACACAGCATGATCCCATGGTCATCGTAAACACCGATGAACACCTGGGTGATCCCCTTACGACTCAGCCGTGCCCGCACTTCCACTTGCGTCCCGTCACTGAGCACTTCTTCATGAATGTGGTGAGGCAACCGGGGATCGGTCCATAACCAGAACTGTGCACCTCTGTGTCGCATTGCTTGGCTCCGTGAGTGGAGTCAGAAGTAATACACAGCAATGTCGGACTTTCCATGTAGGTCGTCGGGTGGTTCGAGCACGAAAAACCCCGCCAGAGGAATGCCCCGGCGGGGCTTTCTAACCGCTGACGCTGAAACCAGAGGGTGTTCCAGCATTGGTATACCGCCGCCAGGCCATGCCGAATAAGGGTTTCAGCTCATTTTAGGCGTACTGGTATTGAGTGCCTCGGCCCTTTCGCCAAAAACAAATCGACATAATATTGACACCAAAACATCCACTTGTCGGAATATTGGCACATCGTACTGTTACCTGCGCTTAACACCTTTACAAAGCCTGACCCCACAACTAAACACCTATCAAACTGATATCAGGAAAGGCCGTATCCCTGAATCAGTGCTGTACCAAAATACGGCCTCATCCAGCCATTACTTCAGGAGTCCCTTCCCTATGGGTGCTCTCAGGATACTGCGCGCCACGCGCAGCGCAGCCTCAGGCTTGGGCCCACGTTCGCCCGACCGCTCCTGCGATTCGCTCCTCAAGTACGGCGAGTTTCTTCACCCCCGCGAGACCAGCACCCCTCTGCCGGCAGCGCCTGTCCCGTCTAGCCCAGACGGTCGACGATGTCCGGTAGCCGCCCCGTACCGCTCCTGAACACTCTGAGCGGCACAAACACGGGACTTCGTCCTGTTAGCAGTCCCTGGCGATTCCAATAAAAAAAGCATTCTCGGGAGAAAGACATGGCTACCACCACCACAACCAGCGGCGGCACCGTTACTTCGTTTTCCAATACACCGCAGGCGCAGGACGACATTTTCACCACAGGTGTCATTGGCACGAACAGCGCTAGCATCACTGAAGACCTGCTGGGGGTCGTGTACCTGGACGTCATGTCCAATGACCTGGGCGGTAACGCAAAGACACTCTGGTCACTTGATGATGGGACCAGTCTCTCTACTGCCACCAAGGTTTATGCCCCGGCCGACCTCCTGGTCCAGGACACGAACAGAATCGAGGCGACGAGTACCGACACCAGCCTCAATGGGGCAAAGATCTGGATTACCTCGGATGGCAAGGTCGGCTACGACGCCGCTACATTGTCGACTGCGTTCAAGACGCAACTTCAGTCGCTTGCCGCCGGAGCGTCCCTGACAGACAGCTTTACGTATGCGATTCGTCTCGGCAATGGCACCCTCAGTTGGGCCACTGCGCAAGTGCAATTCGCAGGTATGAATGACAGTGTGACGATGAACATCGGCGTGCAGGCTGGCACGGTGACCGAAGATGCGCCCACAACGCCGAGCATAACCGATTCGCTGAGTACGACGGGCACGATTGCGTTTAGCGATGTCGATCTGAGCGACACGCATACCGCCTCATTCGTGGCGGCGGGAGGCAATACCACAGCGCTGGGCAACTTCAGCCTGGCCTCTGTGGTTGAAGCGGCCAATGCGGCCAACGGCACCGTTAACTGGACTTACACCGTGAACAATGCGGCAGCCCAGTACCTGGCCCAAGGTCAGACGGCTACCGAAACCTATGTGGTCACCCTCAACGATGGGCATGGTTCGTCGACAACGCAAAATGTGATCATCACCATCACCGGCACCAACGACCAGGTGCACATCACCAGCGGCGTGCAGACCGGCGATGTCAAGGAAGACAGTGGCGACTACGCCGCCAACGGCAGCATCACCTTCACCGACGCCGACCTGATCGACACCCACAGCGTCACCGTCACACCGGGCGCTTCCGGCTATCTGGGCAGCTTCACCACAGATCCACTGCATGACAGCACCGGTACAGGCAGCGGCTCGCTGGGCTGGCACTTCACGGTAGACAACGCCGCCGTGCAGTTCCTGGGCGAAGGCCAGACCCTCACCCAGACTTATAACGTGGCGATCGGTGACGGCACGGTACAGACCGTGACCATTACCATCACCGGCACCAACGATCGGCCGACGCTGGCGATTGCCGACACCACCGGCGCCATGAGCGAAGGCAACGGTACGGCCACACTGAGCGACAGCGGCGCACTGAGCTTTGCCGATGTGGACAACATCGACGTGGTGACTGTGTCGCACACCTCCAACGGCAACATCGCCTGGAGCGGCGGCACGCTCGATGCGGGCGTGGCTTCGGCACTGGTCGCCGGTTTCTCGGTCGATCACAACAGTTGGGACTACAGCACCAGCCAGAACCTCGACTTCCTCGGCGCAGGTGAAACCGTCACCTTCTCGTACACGGTGGTCGCCACCGACAACAGCGGCGCGGCTAACGCTGCTTCGGCGACGCAGACTGTCACCATCACCATTACTGGTAGCAACGATGCACCGGTGCTGAGTTTCGCCACCGGCAACGATGCCGGCGCGGTGCAGGAAGACACCACCCTCAGCGTCAGTGGCCAGTTCAGCTCGAGCGACATTGATCATGCGGCCACGGCTACCTGGAGTATTGCCGGGTCCAATACCGGCACTTATGGCTCGATCGCCGTCGACGGCA
>NZ_JBYVYM010000024.1:0-116712 GCF_058148225.1 Pseudomonas sp. DF5 | reverse complement strand
AAAAGGGCGACCGAAGTCGCCCTTTTTCTATGGTCTGACAGAACTCAGTTCTGTTTTTCCATTTGTGCACGCAACAGGTCGCCCAGAGTGGTAGGACCAGCAGCGATGTCAGCAGCAGGCTTGTCTTTCAAGCTCTGGATTGCTTCTTTCTCTTCAGCATCATCTTTCGACTTGATGGAGAGCTGGATTACGCGGCTCTTGCGATCAACGCTGATGATCTTGGCTTCTACTTCCTGGCCTTCTTTCAGAACGTTGCGCGCGTCTTCAACGCGGTCACGGCTGATTTCGGAGGCTTTCAGAGTCGCTTCGATATCGTCGGCCAGAGTGATGATGGCGCCTTTAGCGTCAACTTCTTTCACGATGCCTTTAACGATGGCGCCTTTGTCGTTCTCTTGAACGTACTCGGAGAACGGATCGCTTTCCAGTTGCTTGATACCCAGGGAGATGCGCTCGCGCTCTGGGTCAACCGACAGGATAACGGTGTCCAGCTCGTCGCCTTTCTTGAAGCGGCGTACGGCTTCTTCGCCCACTTCGTTCCAGGAGATGTCGGACAGGTGAACCAGACCGTCGATGCCGCCGTCCAGACCAATGAAGATACCGAAATCGGTGATCGACTTGATGGTGCCGGAGATCTTATCGCCCTTGTTGAACTGACCAGAGAAATCTTCCCATGGGTTAGATTTGCACTGCTTGATGCCGAGGGAGATACGACGACGCTCTTCGTCGATGTCCAGAACCATAACTTCCACTTCGTCGCCGACTTGTACGACTTTCGAAGGGTGGATGTTCTTGTTGGTCCAGTCCATTTCGGAAACGTGTACCAGACCTTCAACGCCTTCTTCCAGCTCAGCGAAGCAGCCGTAGTCGGTCAGGTTGGTTACACGAGCGGTAACGCGAGTGCTTTCTGGGTAACGGGCTTTGATAGCAACCCATGGATCTTCGCCCAGTTGCTTGAGGCCCAGGGAAACACGATTGCGCTCGCGATCGTACTTCAGAACCTTGACATCGATCTCGTCGCCAACGTTGACGATTTCGGAAGGATGCTTGATACGCTTCCAAGCCATGTCGGTAATGTGCAGCAGGCCATCGACGCCACCCAGATCGACGAATGCGCCGTAATCGGTGAGGTTCTTGACGATACCTTTGACTTGTTGGCCTTCCTGCAGGGATTCCAGCAGAGCTTCACGCTCGGCGGAGTTCTCGGCTTCGAGGACGCTGCGACGGGAAACGACAACGTTGTTGCGTTTCTGGTCGAGCTTGATGACCTTGAATTCCAGCTCTTTGCCTTCCAGGTGCGTGGTGTCGCGCACTGGACGGACGTCAACCAGAGAACCTGGCAGGAACGCACGGATGCCGTTAACGTCGACAGTGAAGCCGCCTTTAACCTTACCGTTGATAACGCCCTTGACCACTTCTTCGGCTGCGAAGGCTGCTTCCAGAACAATCCAGCATTCAGCGCGCTTGGCTTTTTCACGGGACAGCTTGGTTTCACCAAAGCCGTCTTCAACCGAGTCCAGAGCAACGTGAACTTCGTCACCGACGTTGATGTTCAGTTCGCCAGCGTCGTTGTAGAACTGCTCAAGCGGGATGAGTGCTTCAGACTTCAGGCCAGCGTGAACGGTTACCCAGCGAGCTTGGTAATCGATATCAACGATAACACCGGTGATGATGGAGCCTGCCTGAAGGTTCAGGGTTTTTAGGCTTTCTTCAAAGAGTTCCGCAAAGCTTTCGCTCATTTTAATTCCTGTTGATAAGGGCGAAGAATACGCCCATCTCCACATCCCAGACGATGTGGGTTAGTTTCATTTAAAAGAAGCTCCGCAGGACTATGACTGGTCCCCTGCGGCCCTCTTGGTCACCCGGCGATATCGCGAATGGCGATCTCGCTCATGATGCGTTCCAGCACCTGGTCGATGGATAATTCCGTGGAATCCAGCTGTATGGCGTCAGCCGCCGGTTTAAGCGGGGCTACCGCTCGCTGGGTGTCACGCTCATCGCGCGCACGTATCTCATCTAGCAGACTCGACAGACTAACACCATCGACTTTGCCCTTCAACTGCAAGTAACGTCGGCGCGCACGCTCTTCGGCACTGGCAGTGAGGAAAATCTTCAAGGGTGCGTCGGGAAATACCACCGTACCCATGTCGCGACCATCGGCCACCAGACCCGGCGCCTCCTGAAAAGCCCGCTGACGCTGCAGCAACGCCTCGCGAACCGCAGGCAACGCGGCGACCTGCGAGGCACCCGAGCCGACACTCTCGGTACGGATCACATCGCTGACTTCATCGCCTTCCAGAATAATGCGCTGCAGCTGACCATCGGTCGCCGCGATGAACTGCACATCCAGATGAGCGGCGAGCTTCTTGAGCAATTCCTCATTGGTCAGGTCGACGCCATGGTTATGCGCGGCGAAAGCCAGCAGTCGATAAAGTGCACCGGAATCCAGCAGGTTCCAGCCCAGGCGCTTGGCCAGAATCCCGGCGACAGTACCTTTGCCAGAGCCGCTTGGCCCATCAATAGTGATGACCGGTGCAATGCTGATCACGACTGAGCCTCTTGTGCAACACGGATACCGACCTGCGCGCACAGCGCGAGGAAGTTCGGGAACGAGGTCGCGACGTTGGCGCAATCATGGATGCGGATCGGCGCAGTGGCGCGCAGTGAAGCCACGCTGAAGGCCATGGCAATCCGGTGATCGCCGTGACCGTGCACTTCGCCGCCGCCGATCTGGCCGCCGTCGATGATGAGGCCGTCCGGAGTGGGCTCGCACTTGACGCCCAGCGCCAGCAGACCGTCCGCCATGACCTGGATCCGGTCCGATTCCTTCACGCGCAACTCTTCGGCACCACGCAGCACAGTGCGACCTTCGGCACAGGCAGCCGCCACGAACAGCACTGGAAACTCGTCGATAGCCAGTGGGACCAGCGCTTCGGGAATCTCGATACCTTTGAGTTTAGCTGCCCGTACGCGCAGGTCGGCTACCGGCTCGCCACCGACTTCACGCTGGTTTTCCAGAGTGATGTCAGCGCCCATCAGGCGCAGGATGTCGATTACGCCAGTGCGGGTCGGGTTGATGCCGACGTGTTCGAGCACCAGCTCCGAACCTTCGGCAATCGACGCCGCCACCAGGAAGAACGCCGACGACGAGATATCGCCCGGCACTTCAATGTGGGTCGCGGTCAACTTGTGGCCGGACTCGACCGAGGCGGTCGCCCCGTTAACGGTCACCGGGTAGCCGAAGCCGCGCAACATGCGCTCGGTGTGGTCACGAGTCGGTGCCGGCTCGGTGACCGTGGTCTTGCCTTCGGCATACAGACCCGCCAGCAGCAGGCAGGATTTAACCTGGGCACTGGCCATCGGCATGGTGTAAGTCAGGCCCTTGAGCTTGTTGCCGCCACGAATGGTCATCGGTGGACGACCGTCAGCGGCGGTCTCAATCACAGCGCCCATTTCACGTAGCGGATTGGCCACGCGATTCATCGGACGCTTGGACAACGAAGCGTCGCCGGTCAGGGTGCTGTCGAAGTTCTGCGCAGCCAGCAGGCCAGACAGCAGGCGCATCGAAGTGCCGGAGTTGCCCAGATAGATCGGGCCCGGCGCAGGCTTCAGGCCATGCAGGCCGACGCCGTGAATAGTCACACGACCGTGGTGCGGACCTTCGATGACGACGCCCATGTCGCGAAAAGCTTGCAAGGTCGCCAGGGCGTCTTCGCCCTCGAGGAAACCTTCCACTTCGGTGACGCCGCAGGCTAAGGAACCGAGCATGATCGAGCGGTGGGAAATCGATTTGTCGCCCGGTACACGAATCCGCCCAGTCAGGCGGCCACCAGGTTGTGCCAGGAAAATCAGATCGTTGGAATTCATAGCGTCCACATAGGCCCGGCGGGCCAGGATTTTACTGAAATGCTCGCGGGCAACCCGGGCGCGAGTGAACACGCCCAACAATTGGTGCCCATCCCCTGCATCGACCGCGTCGCGCAAGGCGTCGAGGTCGCTGCGAAATGTATCGAGTGTGCGCAGGACAGCTTCGCGGTTGGCGAGGAAGATGTCGTGCCACATGACCGGGTCGCTACCGGCGATTCTTGTGAAATCGCGGAAACCGCCCGCAGCGTAACGGAAGATCTCAAGATTTTCATTGCGTTTGGCCAATGAATCGACCAAACCGAACGCCAGCAAGTGCGGCAAATGGCTGGTTGCCGCCAACACTTCGTCATGACGCTCGACTTGCATGTGCTCGACGTCGGCGCCCAATTCGCGCCACAACCGGTCGACCACTGCCAGCGCGGCCGGATCGGTCTGATCCAGCGGCGTCAGAATCACTTTATGGCGACGAAACAGGTCGGCATTGGAGGCTTCCACCCCGCTCTGCTCGGAACCGGCAATCGGATGCCCCGGCACGAAACGCGCCGGCATGCCGCCAAATGCTTCGGTCGCCGCGCGCACCACATTGCCCTTGGCACTGCCGACGTCAGTCAGAATCGCCTGCCCCAGGTCCATGCCCGCCAACAGCGCGAGCAGTTTCTCCATGGCCAGGATCGGCACCGCCAACTGAATCACGTCCGCGCCCTGGCAAGCCGCCACCAGGTCTTCTTCGCAGCGATCCACCACACCCAACTCGACCGCCAGCTTGCGCGACTGCGGGTCGAGATCGACCCCGACCACTTCGCGGCACAGACCGCTTTCACGCAGGCCTTTGGCAAACGAACCGCCGATCAACCCCAGACCGACCACCACCAGGCGACCGATCATAGGTTCAGCAGATTGCAGTGCAGTGACATCAACCACGAGCCATAACCTTGGTCAGCGCCTCGAGGAAGCGGCTGTTTTCCGCTGGCAAACCGATGGTGATGCGCAGGTGGTTTGGCATGCCGTAGTTGGCCACCGGACGCACGATCACGCCTTCGCGCAGCAACCCCTGGAACACCGGGGCAGCAACGCGACCCAGATCGACACAGATAAAGTTGCCTTTGGATGGAATCCAGCTCAGCCCCAACTCACGGAAACCCGCCTCAAGCTGCTGCATGCCGGATTGGTTCAGGCGACGACTTTCAGCCAGGTACTCGACGTCTTGCAGCGCGGCACAAGCGGCGGCCAGCGCGAGGCTGTTGACGTTGAACGGCTGACGCACGCGATTGAGCACATCGGCGACGATGGCCGAGGACAAACCGTAGCCGACCCGCAGCGACGCCAGACCATAGGCCTTGGAGAAGGTGCGCGAGACCAGCAGGTTCGGATAAGCGGCCAGATAATCCAGGCCATCTGGCAAGTCGCTGCCTTCGGCGTACTCGATGTAGGCCTCGTCCAGCACCACCAGCACATGGGCCGGAACGTCCTGCAGGAATTCATCCAGCGCCTCGGCGTCGAACCAGGTCCCGGTCGGGTTGTTCGGGTTGGCGATGAACACCACGCGGGTATCGGCATCGATCGCGGCCAGCATCGCCGGCAGATCATGCCCCCAGTCTTTGGCCGGGATCACTTTTGCCTGGGCGCCAACGGCCTGGGTCACGATCGGATAGACCGCAAACGCATGCTCGCTGAATACCGCGTTCAGACCCGGCGCCAGATAGGCACGCGCCACCAGCTCCAGAATGTCGTTGGAGCCGTTGCCCAGCGTCACCTGGCTCAACTCGACGCGGCACTGATCGGCCAGCAGGGTCTTGAGCGCAAAACCGTTGCCGTCCGGATAGCGCGTCAGCTCAGCCAGCGCTTCACGAATCGCCGCCAGCGCCTTGGGACTGGCGCCCAGCGGGTTTTCGTTGCTCGCCAGCTTGACGATGCTGGCCGGATCGAGGTTCAGCTCACGAGCCAGTTCGTCCACAGGCTTGCCCGGAACGTAAGGCGAAAGTTGTTGCACGCCCGGCTGTGCCAGAGCGAGGAAGTTGCCACTCATTTGCTACCGCCCTTAGAGAACTGCTTTCGGGTAGGAACCCAGCACTTTGAGTGCCACTGCTTCCTGACTGATCTTTTCCAGCACACCTTTGACCAGCGGGTCGCGGTGATGGCCGACGAAGTCGATGAAGAACACGTAGGTCCATTTACCACTGCGCGACGGACGGGTCTCGATCCGTGTCAGGTCGATGCCATTGTCGTGGAACGGCACCAGCAACTCGTGGAGAGCGCCGGGTTTGTTGCTCATGGAAACGATGATCGAGGTCTTGTCGTCACCGGTCGGCGGCACTTCCTGGTTACCGATCATCAGGAATCGCGTGGAGTTGTCCGGGCGATCCTCGATTTTCTCGGCCAGACGGGTCAACCCGTAGAGGCCGGCAGCCATGTCACCGGCAATCGCCGCCGAGTTCCACTCACCCTTGACCCGCTTGGCCGCTTCGGCGTTGCTGGACACCGCCACGCGCTCGACATTCGGGTAATGAGCATCCAGCCACTTGCGGCACTGGGCCAGGGACTGGGCGTGGGAATAGATGCGGCTGATGCTGTCGGTCTTGGTGTTTTCGCCAACCAACAGGTGATGGTGAATACGCAGCTCGACTTCGCCACAGATCACCATGTCGTGTTCGAGGAAGCTGTCGAGGGTGTGGTTGACCGCGCCTTCGGTGGAGTTCTCCACCGGGACCACGCCAAAGTTCACCGCACCGGCCGCCACTTCACGGAACACTTCGTCGATCGCCGCCATTGGCTTGCTGATCACCGCGTGACCAAAGTGCTTCATGGCCGCAGCCTGAGTGAAGGTGCCTTCAGGGCCGAGGTAAGCCACTTTCAGCGGCTGTTCGAGCGCCAGGCACGAGGACATGATTTCGCGGAACAACCGCGCCATCTCTTCGTTGCCCAGCGGCCCCTGGTTACGCTCCATCACGCGTTTGAGCACCTGAGCTTCGCGCTCAGGACGATAGAACACCGGCACTTCGCCTTCGGCCAGCGAGGCCATCTTTACTCGCGCAACTTCCTGGGCGCAGCGTGCGCGCTCACTGATCAGCTCCAGGACCTTTTCGTCCAGAGCATCAATGCGCAGGCGCAGTGCCTTGAGTTCTTGCTCAGACATTAGCCGTGCTCCTTCTCGAACTCTGCCATGTACGAAACCAGTGCGTTGACCGCAACGATATCGACGGCGTTATAGATGGAGGCACGCATGCCGCCCACGGAACGGTGACCTTTGAGGTTCAACAGGCCACGTTCGTCGGCACCGGCCAGGAACGGCTTGTCGAGACGATCGTCGGCCAGACGGAACGGCACGTTCATCCACGAGCGGTCCGACTTGTTGATCGGGTTGCTGTACAAGCCGCTGGCGTCGATGAAGTCGTACAGCGTGCGCTGCTTCACTTCATTGAGCTTGCCGATGGCTTCGACGCCGCCCTGCTCTTTCAGCCACTCGAACACCAGGCCGGACAAGTACCAGGCCAGTGTTGGCGGTGTGTTGTACATCGAGCCGTTGTCGGCCGCGACCTTGTAGTTGAGCATGGTCGGGCAGATGGAACGGGCGTTACCCAGCAGGTCTTCGCGAACGATGTTGACGACGATGCCGCTCGGGCCGATGTTTTTCTGGGCGCCGGCGTAGATCATGCCGAAACGCGAGACATCCACCGGGCGCGAAAGAATGTCCGAGGACATGTCGGCGACCAGCGGCACATCACCGGTTTCCGGGATCCACTGGAATTCCAGGCCGCCGATGGTTTCGTTCGGTGCGTAGTGAACGTAGGCCGCATCTTTCGACAGGTTCCATTCGTTCTGACCCGGCACAGCGAAATAGTCGTAAGGCTTGGCGGTTGCGGCAACGTTGACGTGGCCGTAGCGCGAGGCTTCTTCGATCGCCTTCTGAGACCAGATACCGGTGTCGATATAGTCGGCGGTGCCGCTTTCCGGCAACAGGTTCAGCGGAATCTGAGCAAATTGCTGGCTCGCGCCACCTTGCAGAAACAGCACTTTATAGTTCGAGGGGATATTCAGCAGATCACGCAGATCCTGCTCGGCCTTGGTGGCAATGGACACGAACTCATCGCTGCGATGGCTCATTTCCATGACCGACAGGCCCTTGCCGTGCCAATCAAGGAGTTCAGCCTGGGCGCGCTTCAGGACAGCTTCGGGAAGCGCCGCAGGACCGGCACAGAAGTTATAGGCTCTCTTGCTCACATCCAATCTCGCTCTGATTTGGTGGTATCACGCAATAAAAATCACGATATCAGTCAACACAACCCCTTGCTGGAGCAAGCTTTTGTGGGAGCTGGCTTGCCTGCGATTGCATCACCGCGGTGTGCAAGAAACACCGCAGCGCCTGCATCGCGGGCAAGCCCGGCTCCCACAAAAGCCCTTCCACACAGGATCTTCGTGGGTGTCGATATTTTCAACCGGGACAAACAACAAGGGGGCGAATCTTCATCCGCCCCCTGCTTGCCCGCTTACTCCTGCGGCTCTTCGTCGGCGGCGGCGTCGAGTTGCTGGTCGTCGGCAACATCGTCGATCACGACCTCACCGTCGAACACTGCACCCTCTTCACCTTCGAGCCCTTCGGCTTCCAGTTCTTCGCCTTCGACTTCCGACGGCTCCTGAACCCGCTCCAGGCCCACCAGCGTTTCATCGTTGGCCAGCTTGATCAGGGTCACGCCCTGGGTATTACGACCCAGGCTGGACACTTCGTCGACACGGGTACGAACCAGCGTACCCTGGTCGGAGATCAGCATGATCTCCTCGCCGTCGAGCACCTGGACCGCACCGACCAGACGGCCGTTACGTTCGTTGCTGACCATGGCGATAACGCCCTGACCGCCACGCTTGTACTCAGGGAACTCGGTGATCGCGGTGCGCTTGCCGAAACCACGCGCCGAAGCGGTGAGGATCTGGCTGCCTTCTTCCGGGATCAGCATGGAAATCAGCTTCTGGCCTTCCGGCAGACGCATGCCGCGGACACCGCGAGCGGTACGGCCCATGGCGCGAACGTCGGTTTCCTTGAAGCGAGTGACCTTGCCGCCGTCGGAGAACAGCATGACTTCGCGCTCGCCATCGGTAATGGCAGCGGAAATCAGCACGTCACCTTCATCCAGCTCCAGCGCGATCAAACCAACGCTGCGTTGACGGCTGAAGGATTCCAGCGGGGTCTTCTTCACGGTGCCTTTGGCGGTAGCCATGAAGATGAAGTGACCTTCGGTGTATTCCTCGACCGGCAGCATGGTGGTGATGTATTCATCACTGTCCAGCGGCAGCAGGTTGACCAGCGGACGACCACGGGCCGCGCGGGAGGCTTCCGGGATTTCGTAGGTTTTCAGCCAGTACACTTTGCCTTTGCTGGAGAACAGCAACAGCGTGGTGTGGCTGTTGGCGACCAGCAGGTGAGCGATGTAGTCCTCATCCTTCACGCCGGTAGCCGATTTGCCTTTACCGCCACGACGCTGGGCCTGGTACGCCGCCAGCGGCTGGGTCTTGGCGTAGCCACCGTGGGAAATGGTCACGACGCGCTCTTCTTCCGGGATCATGTCGCCCAGGGTCAGGTCGAGACGGGCATCGAGAATCTCGGTGCGACGCACATCGCCGTACTCGGCGCGGATCACTTCCAGCTCTTCGCGGATCACTTCCATCAGGCGCGTGGCGCTGTTGAGGATGCGGATCAGCTCGCCGATCTGGTTGAGGATCTCTTGGTACTCGGCCAGCAGCTTTTCGTGCTCCAGACCGGTCAGACGGTGCAGACGCAGTTCCAGAATGGCTTGCGCCTGCTCTGGCGACAGGAAGTACTTGCCGTCGCGCAGACCGTATTGCGGATCGAGGTTTTCCGGGCGGCACGAATCGGCACCGGCACGCTCAACCATCGCGACCACGGCGGAGGATTCCCAAGGCGTGCTGATCAGCGCTTCCTTGGCTTCCGATGGCGTCGGCGAAGCCTTGATCAGGGCGATGACCGGGTCGATGTTCGACAGGGCAACTGCTTGACCTTCCAGGATGTGGCCACGTTCGCGCGCTTTACGCAGTTCGAACACGGTACGGCGGGTCACGACTTCGCGACGGTGACGTACGAAGGCTTCCAGCAGATCCTTGAGATTCAGAATCCGTGGGCGGCCATCGATCAGCGCAACGATGTTGATGCCGAACACGCTTTGCAGTTGAGTCTGGGCGTAGAGGTTGTTGAGAATCACCTCAGGCACTTCACCGCGACGCAGCTCGATCACGACGCGCATACCGTCCTTGTCGGACTCGTCGCGCAGCTCGGTGATGCCTTCAAGCTTCTTCTCTTTGACCAGCTCGGCGATCTTCTCGATCAGACGGGCCTTGTTCAGCTGGTAAGGGAGTTCGGTAATGACGATCTGCTGACGGCCACCGACCTTGTCGATGTCTTCGATGATCGAGCGGGCACGCATGTAAATGCGCCCGCGACCGGTGCGGTAGGCTTCGATAATGCCGGCGCGACCGTTGATGATCGCGGCAGTCGGGAAGTCCGGACCGGGGATGTATTGCATCAGCTCATCGACAGTCAGTTCCGGGTTGTCGATGAGTGCCAGGCAACCGTCGATGACTTCACCGAGGTTGTGTGGCGGAATGTTGGTCGCCATGCCCACGGCGATACCGCTGGAGCCGTTGACCAGCAGGTTGGGGATCTTGGTCGGCATGACCGCAGGGATCATCTCGGTGCCGTCGTAGTTCGGCACCCAGTCCACGGTTTCTTTATGCAGGTCGGCCAGCAGCTCGTGCGCCAGCTTGGTCATGCGCACTTCGGTGTATCGCATGGCCGCGGCGTTGTCGCCGTCCACCGAACCGAAGTTGCCCTGACCGTCCACCAGCAGGTAACGCAGCGAGAATGGCTGCGCCATCCGAACGATGGTGTCGTACACCGCGGTATCACCGTGCGGGTGATACTTACCGATCACGTCACCGACAACACGGGCAGATTTCTTGTACGGCTTGTTGAAGTCGTTGCCCAGCTCGCTCATCGCGAACAGCACACGCCGGTGCACGGGCTTCAAGCCATCGCGCGCATCCGGCAGTGCCCGCCCGACAATTACGCTCATCGCGTAGTCGAGGTAGGACTGCTTCAGCTCGTCTTCGATATTGACCGGGAGGATTTCTTTGGCCAGTTCGCCCATGAGAAGCCTGATTCCTTTTTCTGGTGAAACTTCGTCACATCCATATGGGACGAACGAAGCTCGCCGATGCAGACTGAGTGCCATGCACCGACTTACGACAAATCAACGAGTTATGCCATGGATCTGCGCAGTAAAGGCAGCCACATCAGGCTACCCTGGAAACCGCCGGATGTTATCACAAGAGCCGCCACGCACCTATCCCCCAGATGCGCATGGAGCATAGTTAGTTGACCGGTGACAGGCTTGAAGGAGACGAGAGGGGCTTAGAGGCGTGATCAACCGGCATTCAACCGTATTTTTCACTTGTAAACACCGATTTCGTACAGCCTGAATGATTTAATGCAGACGCTTGCGGCACATCAATTGGGCCATTTTCGCAGTGTCCGGGCGCTCGACGATGCCTTTTTCGGTGACGATCGCATCGATCAGGTCGGCCGGGGTCACGTCGAAAACCGGGTTGAACGCTTCCACATCTGCCCCCACCCGCTTGCCGCCAACTTCCAGCAACTCGCGGCCATCACGTTCTTCGATAGGAATCTCGTCGCCACTGGCCAGGTTCATGTCGATGGTCGAACTCGGCGCCACCACCATGAAGCGCACCCCGTGGTGCATGGCGTTGACCGCCAACTGGTAGGTGCCGATCTTGTTCGCCACATCGCCATTGGCGGTAATCCGGTCGGCGCCGACGATCACCCAGGTCACACCCTTGGTTTTCATTATGTGTGCAGCGGCAGAGTCGACATTGAGGGTCACCGGAATGCCTTCATTGGCCAATTCCCACGCGGTCAATCGTGAACCTTGCAGCCATGGCCGGGTTTCGTCGGCGTAGACACGTTCGACCATACCTTCAATGAACGCCCCGCGAATCACCCCCAGCGCCGTGCCGAAACCACCGGTGGCCAGTGCACCGGTGTTGCAATGCGTAAGGATCGCCTGGGCGTTGCCCTGGTGTTTACGGATCAGGTCGACGCCCAACTGGGCCATGGTCAGGTTGGCTTCGCGATCACTTTCATGGATAGAGATGGCTTCGGCTTCCAGCACCGACAGCGGATCGGCGTGCTCCCTCAGGCGCTCAAGCCGCTCACGCATGCGACCCAAGGCCCAGAACAGATTGACCGCGGTCGGACGGGAGTCGGCCAGCAGCGCGAAATCCTCTTCCAGCGCCGCCTGCCAGTCACCGCCTTCGGCAAAACGGGTACGGGCCGCCAGCACCACGCCATAGGCGGCGCTGATGCCAATGGCCGGCGCACCGCGCACCACCATCGAGCGAATGGCTTCGGCCACACCCGCAGCGCTGGTGTAGGCGATCCAGGTTTCCTCGAACGGCAAAATACGCTGATCCAGCAGGTACAGTGCGCCATCACGCCAATCGATGGCCTTCACCTTCTCCGCAGCCAACAGTCGATCGCGCATCCCACACCCCGCACTCATGAACAAAAGCCGCCGATTATAGCGATCCCCCCGCGAAGACGCTCGGGTATACTTCGCCATCCTTTACAAAAGCACTGGAACCGACTCTCGATGCCGACCCCCACCGCTGCGCTCGACCTATTATTGCTGCCGACCTGGCTGGTACCCGTCGAACCGGCTGGCGTGGTCCTTAAAGAGCATGCCCTGGGTATCCGCGACGGTCGTATCGTGTTTATCGGCCCACGCGCAGCAGCCTTGAAGCTTAACGCAACCGACGTGCGCGAATTGCCGGGCATGCTGCTCAGCCCTGGCCTGATCAATGCCCACGGCCATGCGGCGATGACGCTGTTCCGTGGTTTGGCCGACGATCTGCCGCTGATGACCTGGCTGGAAAACCACATCTGGCCGGCCGAAGCCAAATGGGTCGACGAAGCTTTCGTACGCGACGGCACGGACCTGGCCATCGCCGAGCAGATCAAAGGCGGCATCACCTGCTTCTCTGACATGTATTTCTTCCCGAAGGTCGCCAGCGAACGCGTACATAACAGCGGCATTCGCGCCCAGATCGCCATTCCGATCCTCGATTTCCCGATTCCAGGCGCCAGCACGGCGGATGAAGCCATTCGTCAGGGCGTCGAATTATTCGGCGATCTCAAGCATCACGAACGGATCAAAGTCACCTTCGGCCCCCATGCCCCGTACACCGTGGGCGACGAAAACCTGGAAAAAATCCGGGTGATCGCCGAAGAACTGGACGCCTCGATTCACATGCATGTCCACGAAACCGCCTTCGAAGTGCAGCAGTCGGTGGAGCAGCGCGGCGAACGCCCGCTAGCCCGCCTCGGCCGCCTCGGCCTGCTCGGGCCGCGCTTCCAGGCCGTTCACATGACCCAGATCAGCGATGAAGACCTGGCGCTGCTGGTAGAAAGTAACACCAATGTGATTCATTGCCCGGAGTCGAACCTGAAGTTGGCCAGCGGCTTCTGCCCGGTCGAGCGTTTGTGGCAGGCCGGAGTCAATGTGGCGATCGGTACCGATGGCGCGGCCAGCAATAATGACCTGGACCTGCTCGGCGAGACCCGCACCGCCGCATTGCTGGCCAAGGCTGTCGCCGGCTCGGCCACCGCGCTGGACGCCCATCGCGCCCTGCGCATGGCCACGCTCAATGGCGCCCGCGCGTTGGGAATCGAAGCGCAAACCGGCTCGCTGGAAATCGGCAAGGCGGCGGACATCGTCGCATTCGACCTGTCGGGCCTGGCACAGCAACCGGTCTACGACCCGGTTTCGCAACTTATATATGCCACTGGCCGCGACTGCGTGAAACACCTTTGGGTCGCCGGCAAGCAACTGCTCGACGACCGCCGCCTGACCCGCCTGGATGAAGCGCAACTGTGCGCCACCGCCAAGGCCTGGGGCAGGCGCATCAGCGGCCACACCGAATCGTAAGCACCCTGGACCAAAACCGGGGCAACAGAATTTTTCAAGTTTTAGAGGACTGACACCATGAGCAACGTCGACCACGCCGAAATCGCCAAATTCGAAGCCCTGGCCCATCGCTGGTGGGACCGCGAAAGCGAGTTCAAACCGCTGCACGACATCAACCCCCTGCGGGTCAACTGGATCGACGAGCGCGTCAATCTGGCCGGCAAGAAAGTCCTCGACGTCGGTTGCGGCGGCGGCATCCTCAGCGAAGCCATGGCCCAGCGCGGCGCCACCGTGATGGGCATCGACATGGGCGAAGCGCCGCTGGCGGTCGCGCAATTGCATCAGCTGGAATCCGGCGTAAACGTCGAATACCGCCAAATCACCGCCGAAGCGCTGGCCGAAGAAATGCCTGAGCAGTTCGACGTAGTCACCTGCCTGGAAATGCTCGAACACGTTCCGGATCCGTCCTCGGTGATCCGCGCCTGCTTCCGCATGGTCAAGCCTGGCGGCCAGGTGTTCTTCTCCACCATCAACCGCAACCCGAAGGCCTATCTGTTCGCCATCGTCGGCGCCGAATACATCATGAAGCTGCTGCCGCGAGGCACTCACGACTTCAAGAAATTCATCCGCCCTTCCGAGCTCGGTGCCTGGAGTCGCATGGCCGGCCTGACCGTCAAGGACATCATCGGCCTGACCTACAACCCGCTGACCAAGCATTACAAACTGGCATCCGATGTCGACGTCAACTACATGATCCAGACCCTGCGCGAGGAGTAAGCCGATGCGTATCAGAGCAGTTCTCTTCGACATGGACGGCACCCTGCTCGACACCGCGCCGGACTTCATCGCCATCTGCCAGGCGATGCGTGCTGAGCGCGGCTTGCCGCCGATGAACGACAAGCACATCCGTGACGAGATCTCCGGCGGCGCCAGGGCGATGGTCGCAGTGACTTTCTCGATGGACCCGGAATCGCCGGGCTTCGAGGAGCTGCGCCTGGAATTTCTGGAGCGCTATGTCAAAGGTTGTGCGGTGCACAGCAAGCTCTTCGACGGCATGGGCGAATTGCTGGCCGACATCGAGAAGGCCAACCTGGTCTGGGGCGTGGTCACCAACAAGCCGCTGCGCTTCGCCGAGCCGATCATGCAGCAATTGGGGCTGGCCGAGCGTTCGGCGCTGCTGATCTGCCCGGATCACGTGAAGAACAGCAAACCGGACCCTGAGCCGTTGATCCTGGCATGCAAGATGCTCGACCTCGATCCGGCCAGCGTGCTGTTTGTCGGCGATGACCTGCGCGATATCGAATCCGGCCGCGATGCCGGCACCAGAACAGCCGCCGTGACCTACGGCTATATTCATCCGGAGGATAACCCGCGGCATTGGGGGGCGGATGTGGTGGTCGATCATCCACTGGAGTTGCGTCTGGTGCTGGATAGCGCTTTGTGCAGTTGCTGATTACAGAGGCTTTTGTGGCGAGGGAGCTTGCTCCCGCTGGGCTGCGAAGCGGCCCCTTTTATTATCGCGCAGTGTCAGGTATGTCGCATTTGCAGGTTTACGACTGCTTCGCAGCCGAGCGGGAGCAAGCTCCCTCGCCACAAATACGATGCCTGCCTGTTGAATTGTGTTGAGGTTTTTTTATGTTTGATTATTCCGCCCGTCCTGAATTGCTCAAGGACCGGGTCATCCTGGTCACCGGCGCTGGCCGAGGCATCGGTGCTGCCGCCGCGAAAACCTACGCCGCGCATGGCGCCACCGTGTTGCTGCTGGGCAAGACCGAAGCCAATCTGACGCAGGTCTACGACGAAATCGAAGCGGCTGGGCACCCACAACCGGTGGTGATCCCGTTCAACCTGGAAACCGCCCTGCCCCATCAATACGATGAACTGGCGGCCATGATCGAAACCGAATTCGGTCATCTCGACGGCTTGCTGCACAATGCGTCGATCATCGGCCCACGCACACCGATCGAGCAGTTGTCTGGCGAGAATTTCATGCGCGTCATGCAAGTCAACGTCAACGCCATGTTCATGCTCACCAGCACCCTGCTGCCGCTGCTCAAGCTGTCGCAGGACGCCTCGGTGGTGTTCACCTCCAGCAGCGTCGGTCGCAAGGGGCGTGCGTATTGGGGCGCTTACGGCGTGTCCAAGTTCGCCACCGAAGGCCTGATGCAAACCCTGGCCGACGAAGTAGACACCGTGGCCCCCGTGCGCTCCAACAGCATCAACCCCGGCGCTACCCGCACCAGCATGCGTGCTCAGGCCTACCCTGGGGAAAATCCGCTGAACAACCCGACGCCCGAGGAGATCATGCCGGTCTATCTTTACCTGATGGGTCCGGACAGCACCGGCATCAATGGCCAGGCGTTCAACGCTCAGTAATGCCCGTGCGTCGCTTTTGTGCCGCGACGACTTCCCGTCGCGGCACGCATAGCCGGTGATAACTGCGGCTGTTTCAAGTCAAATAAATGCCAACATCCCCGACACCATCTTTCGCAACCTCCAAAACCTTGTTGATTTATAACGCTTTTTAGCCGACTGAACTGAATGGCACGACTTTCGCTCTAAATTTGCTCAGACACGCCGTGTGAAAGCAGACGGGGCAGAGCTTGAGCCGAGAGGTTACTAATCTTCGGCAAAGCGGACTAAACTCGTGCCAAATGTCCTACGGGACTGATGGACCAGTATGACGCGCAGCCCAAAGCCGCTCTCACCCAGCCTGTAAGACAGTCTTACTGTTTAGGGGCTCACGCCATATGAAATCGCCTTCCCAGACCAACGCAATTGACTTCGACAGTGCCAAATTGCAACGCCTGGGCTTTGGTCAGCAGTCTCCCCTTCTGGAGCGGCCCGTCAGTCTTGCGCAGTTGCGACAGGAGCTTGGGCTGCAACTGCAAACCAGTCTTGAGCCGCAACGCATTCTCGGACTTTTCTTCCGTGAAATTCAGCGTCTTGTGCCGCTGGATGCCTTGAATTATGAGCATCAGCCCAGCGACCTGCGCCTGCTGTTCGGCCAGCGGGGTCATCATTCGATCAGCTACAGCCTCAGTCATGAAGGCGAGCAATTGGGTGAACTGGTGTTCCGTCGCAATCAGCGTTTCAGCGATGAAGAGCAAGGCCATCTGGAGTCGCTGCTATCAGCGCTTCTGTACCCGATGCGCAATGCCCTGCTCTACCGTGCCGCCACCCAAAGCGCCTTGCGTGACCCGCTGACCGACACGGGCAACCGCATCGCCATGGATCAGACGCTGCAACGGGAAATCGAGATGTCGCGCCGACACTCACAGCCCCTGTCGCTGCTGATGCTGGACATCGATCACTTCAAACAGATCAATGACACCTACGGGCACAGCGCCGGCGATGATGTGCTCAAGGCCGTCGCAGCCTCGATCAAAAGCCAATTGCGTAACGTGGACATGGTGTTCCGGTTTGGTGGCGAAGAGTTCATGATCCTGCTGTCCAACACCAGCCGGGAAGCCGCGGCCATGGTCGGCGAACGACTGCGGTTCGCTGCGCAGGCTCAGGACTATGTGGCCGAAGGCAAGGCCATCGAGCTGACGGTCAGCCTGGGTTGCTCGACCCTGCTGCCCGGCGAGTCTGCCGAGAGCCTGTTGCGACGAGCCGACAGTGCGCTGTATGTGGCCAAGCGCGAGGGGCGCAACCGGTTGGCGATGGCTGGCTGAAGTTTCAGCAACACTGCATGCCCCATGTGGGAGCGGGCTTGCTCGCAAAGACGGCTTAACATCCAACAGAGATGCTGAATGTCAGACCGCTTTCGCGAGCAAGCCCCTCCACATTTATTTTGTATTGTTTGCCGAGGATCAGCCTTCGGCCAACGCCATCCGCTCACGGACTACCGGGGCTTTTGCTGCCAGTTCCAACTGCATGCATCGCTCCAGGAACAGGTACATGTAGTCGTAACTTTTGCAGACCGCCTGGCGCAATTCCATTTGCAGGGATTTGCTCGGGTTCAGCCCCGCCAGGGTGCAGATGATTTCCAGCGCTTCCCAAGGATGGGCATCGTCGTACTGGGCATGCATCTTCAGCCACTTCATGGCGCGCTTGCGATCCTCCTCGGGGAATGAGGCCGCGTAGACACCATTGGAGCAGACCAGTGCCGACCACTCCCCGGTCGCGCCCTCGATGGCGTAGTTGGTAGCGGCGATGGCCACGATCAGCGAGTCCGATGAACTGGTGTGCCAGCACCAGTGGCTCAAGGCATGAAGCTCAGGGGCCACCTGTTGCGCCTGCAGATCTTCCAGGCTGATACCGTGAGCACGGCTCCAGTGCACCCAGTAATCGGCATGGTTCAGTTCGACACGAATATTGCGCATCAGCCATCGACGCGCCATGTCTTCGCCAGGGTGGCGCGCAAAACGCGTCTTGGCCAGGTTCTGTGCCATGTATAAGGCAAACTGTTCGACCACCGGCCAGCCACCAATAAGGTACTGACGCATGGTTTTTGCGCTGAGCTTGTTATCGCGCATACGCTGATACAGTTCGTGTTGGACAACCCGGCGCTTGCTCTCGCTGCAATCCTGAATCAATTGCTGAGCCCAGGCGGGGTAACTTGCAGCTTCCATGAGGGGGCCGGTTCTGTTGAATGTGTCGATCACTGTCGCGCTCCTTTTGATTGTGATTTGAAGATCGACAAGAGATTTCAACGGAACGTGCCGGGCGCCTTGAATAACAAAGGCCGGAGGCTGGCAGGACGACTTTGTAAACTGTCGCAGGTAAACAGATGCGGGCGTTCAATCACATACCCTTGAGCGTAATCCACCCCGATCTCCAGCAATGCCTGCTCGATCTGAGGTGTTTCAACGAACTCGGCAATCGTGCGCTTACCCATGACATGGCCGATGTGATTGATCACTTCGACCATGGCGCGGTTAATCGGGTCGTCCAGCATATCCTTTACGAAACTCCCATCGATCTTCAGGAAGTCTACAGGTAAATGTTTCAGGTAAGCGAATGAGGACATACCGGCGCAGAAGTCATCTAATGAAAAGTGACAACCTAAGCCTTTGAGTTCATTAATAAATCTAATTGCGCTAGGCAAATTGGAAATCGCGCTGGTCTCTGTAATTTCAAAACAAATCATTTCAGGTGGAATTGAATATGCAACAAACTGTTCACGAAGGAAGTCCAGAAACGCCTCATCTCCGATAGTAATACCTGACAGATTTATCGCACACATGGCCAGCGGCCTTTCGCTCTCTTGGGCGATGGCCTGGGCAATGACTTTGAAAACGTTCTCCACCACCCAGCGGTCAAGCGACGTCATCAAACCATAACGCTCGGCGGCTGGAATGAAACTGTCCGGCAGAATCATGCGCCCGGCTTCGTCATGCAGGCGCAGCAGGATTTCGATATGTCCGCCGTCCCGCTCGCCAGAGCCCAGAGGCGCGATTTCCTGGGAGTACAGGCAAAAGCGGTCTTCCTCCAGTGCCATGTGCAGACGCTGCACCCAAGCCATCTCGCCAAAACGCACGGACAGTTCCGAGTCGTCGGCGTGATAGACCTGAACCCGGTTGCGGCCCTTTTCTTTGGCCATGTAACAGGCCATATCAGCGGCGCGCAGTGAAGCTTCGAGGGTGGCCGGACTCTGAGTGACATACACCAGGCCAATACTCACCGTGGTCACGAAGGGCCGGCCTTTCCAGACAAAATGCAGGTTCTGCACAGTCTGGCGCAGGACTTCGGCGATTTTTTCGGCCGCTTCCGGCGCACAGTTTTCCAATAGAATGCCGAACTCGTCGCCACCCAACCGGGCCAGGGTGTCGCCTTCGCGCAAACCTGACTGCAGCAACGCACAAATATGCCGCAACAACTCATCGCCGGCAGCATGACCGCAGGTGTCGTTGACCAGTTTGAATTGATCCAGATCGAGGAACATCAAGGCGTGACGCCCCGCTTGTCGCATCAGACCATGCAGAGCCTGTTCCAGGCGATATTCGAATTCGCGGCGGTTGGCCAGCCCGGTCAAGGCGTCATGAGTTGCCTGCCAGGACAGATTGGCGATGTACTGCCGCTCCTGGGTCATGTCATGCAGCACCAGCACGGTGCCACTGACCTTGCCCGCATTGCGGATTGGCGCACCGACCAGGGTGACCGAAACCGTGCTGCCGTCCAGTCGCTGGATCAGTTTGGAATGTTCGCTGCCGCCGCCGAGCTGGCCGCTCAAAATATGCTCGATCAAAGTGAAACCGTCGGCCTGAGCATTCTCGTCCAGCAGATTGAACAGCGCCGCCAAGGGCAATCCTGTCGCCTGCTCGGCCTTCCAGTGAGTCAAGGCCTCGGCGGCCGGGTTCATGTAGGCAATCGCGCCCTCGACGTCAGTGGTGATCACCCCGTCGCCAATCGATTGCAGCGTGATCTGCGCCCGGTCCTTCTCCAACTGCAAGGCATCGGCGAAGGCGTGGCGCTGCTTGAGCAGCTTATGGGTACGCAGCAAGGCCAGCACGATCAGCCCCAGCGCAGTGGCGAGGTTCGTCGCCAGCAGCAGCCGGAGAATCATGCGCGAGCCCTCTCCCAAGGCATCGCTGAACGCTTTGGCGGGGGGCGTTACGCCATCATTGATGGCTAGAATCTGCATCTTCCAGCGCTTGATGTCGGCATCGGTAGCCTGGTTCTCGACGATACCCTGATGCATTTCCCGCGCGACGTCATCGAGCCTTACCAGATACGCATCACCGATCGTCCAGAGCTCGATGGCTTTTTCAAGGTAACTGAAGTGCCGGAAATTGAGGTACAGCCAAATCAGGCTGGGAACGTCGTCCGGGTGATTGCCACCCTTGAGAATTCCGAGGCGCGCGGCCTCTATATTCGGTGGCTGATGATCCAGCGCCATACGCAACTCATGGCCGCCCTGCGGCACGGCAATGGCGTTCTGGTATTTGAGAAAAATCGTCTCGTCGCGACTGTCGGCGTAGAGATTGAGGTAATAGATGGCGTCTTTCTGGCCCTTGGACCACAGGCTTTCACCGCCGACGTAGCCACGAACTGCTGAAAGAACGTAAAGACTGACGCCGCCCAACAGTGCCTGGAACAACACAACGGCGATAAATGGCCAGACGATGCCTAACAGCCGTGGCGTTCCGAGAGTCCGCGCTTGATTCATGAGGTCCCTTGTTTTAGCACTGCCAGATCATCATCCAACGTGATCGCTACAGCTAGACTAGGGTGCGTTCTCGAAACCGGCAAGCAGAGGATCGACCTCTATGCCGTACACGTGCGCCCCATATAGATATATACCGCCAAGGCCAGTTTGGAGATCTGTTTACTGGGCACTTCGGGCTCCCCCTATCCGTTACGGGCCCCCCTTTCAAAGGAGTGCAACATGACAGAGACGTCTTCACCTTCACCTGATCAACCGGCCCTGTCATCGGCAGACGAAGAATTTCGCGCCAGACAGGCTCTGGGACTCGACGATGGCCCGGATATCGAAAACTTCAGCCTGCGCACCACCGCCCAGGATCGACGAGGATTCAAGGCTATACAACGCGCGGTCCCCAACCTCGCGCAACACACGACCATCGACACTTACAAGGCAAAACGCATCGATGCTCAAATCACCGACATCGTGAAAGCTTTCCTGAACGGCAAGCGTTCGTTAATCGTTCATCTCGGCGCCTCTGTACTGGCTTCCGCCTCCATGGATCAACTGCGAGCGACGCCGTCCGTATTCCTCCAGCGAATACTGAACACAGTCGAAGCAAAAGAGCTGGGGGACAGGCTGCTCAGGATGCTCAGGTGGTATGGCGCAGGCCTTGGCGAACAAACTTCGGCGTCAGTGCGCCATCAGCTGGTATGCAAAGCCATATGCCTTTACTCGCAAGCCCCGTCAGCGGATGAACCTCAGGAAGTCGCCGGATTCCGCTGGCAAGACACGGCTCACTGGGGCAAAAGCTACCAGGCCCTGCGCAGCGATTTTGAACTGCACTTGCGGCGCACCAACCGGGTGACTAATGCAAAAGAGGCGGCCTTTCTCGCGCGGGTGTTCGAGACCCGCCTCTCAAAGGATTTCGCTGTGCGCGATATCCCGTCCGACCTTCCTTACAAAAGTTCGGTGGTGTGGGTGAACTTCATGCACGGCGTGCTGCTGGCAGATGAACTTGGCCTTGATCGATTGCAACCGCTGTCCTTTCAACAACTCGTCGACTTGCCCCTGGCCCGGAGCGCCGACGCCTCGCCCGAGCAACTTGAGCAGATGACTCGACTGAGGATGGGGCCGGCGCTGGAATGGGCAGTCTGCTGCGGCATCGTTCAATCGCGAAGAAAATCCGATTACGACGAGGACGATATGAAACAAGCTATCGCGGCGCTGGAAAGCCACAGCGAGAGCCTGAACAACGCCGTTATGACACTGGATTTGCCGCCCCCTGAAAGACTGAAGATGGCCAAACGGGTAAAGGATGATCTGTTTGGCGGTTCAATGTTCGAATCGGACGGACGCAAGTTGCTGAGGGATGATCCACCGAGCGGTGGCCCTAGAGACACTCCCTCATTGAAGCTGCCAGGCTATGCATTTCTGGATGTCTATGCTGACGGCCAATTCGATGACAAGGGAAAATGGTTTGTAACCCGACCCGACGGGAAAACACGAACCAGTCACTGGATCAAGATTGACGACAAGCGAACCCTGCGTCATGAGGAATTATTTCGCAAGGATCATGAGGGGAAAGATAGGCGTGTCTTCAGCAGATACGAAGGCAAGACATTGCCTGATATCAACACGCAGTTTGAAACAGACTTCACAAACTACCTCTCGAAAATCAGGACGGCCTATCAGACCCTGATTACCAGCCTACTGACCTCACTGCCACTGGCCGACCGCCAGGCCCTTGAATGGGGTGACGTCCGCTTGCTTGGCCTGCACCTGGACGAAAAACACATCAAGGCAAGGGGAGACATCCGGCCAAGAAAGGGTTTCGTTCTACAAGTGACCCACAATCATGAAGTTACCTATTACGAACTGATCCCGAGTGCTGGCGTCATTCGTTGTCGACCCCACCTGAGAGTTTCAACAGTCAACGGAGTTCGCACCACGTTTGCGTTGCACGCCTCGATCCCCGGACAAACATATACTGCTGAAATCAGCACTGTTCTGCTTCTCGATTGGGCCGCTCACCTGGATGGCAAACCGCCTGCTGACCGGGCCTACTGCATAGCGATCCTCGGCGTGGTAGGTGACGTGCCCGCAGCCATATCGCCAATCACAACCGTTAGCGATAGCGAAGTCAGAGCGCCGGCATCCTCCCGGTTGCATGCAGTGGCTCACTACATCGCATCAAACTTTCTGTATGTCGATGAACGGCAGTTGCATACCCAGGCCCGGGGCATGACGGCATTCGACACCCTCAGGATCAGAAGCGAACAACGGATCAATATGGCCATGGAAGTAGCCAAAGGGTTCGTGCCCTTCTGGGGCAGCATCGAGGACATTTTGTCGGGCAAAGTTGGCCAGATACTCATAGGCGTGGCCGGACTCGTGCTGGACCTGGCTTCATTCCTCACCCCTGTCGGGAAATTCATGTCGGGTTCGGTGCGGTTGATCAGGGCCGGGGCAACTGCCTCGCGAATGACTGTCAAAGCAAGTCTGCCTTCCTTTTCAGCGTTGAGCCGAAAACTCCTGACCGCTTCCCTGAGCAACCTCAATCCGCTGGACGGGGTCCCGACACTGCTCAAGTCAATGGGAAGCGGTGCCTGGAAAGGACTGCACATGGCGGGACGCGTTGGTGTTAGCGGGTTCAGGAAACTGACTGGACACGCCGACAGCTACCGACTGGTGCACAACCTTCCCCAGACAACCGATCCGGGGCGCTGGAAGCCGCTGACAAACAATGATCGACTGGCAACGGTCGACGGTGTCGATGATGTACTTGTGCGCAATACCAGCCCATCGGACCTGACCCGATTCCACCCCGTCGACCCGGTAACGTCCCTGCCCTACGGCCCCCGCCTGCACAATCACAGCAAAAACCTCATACAGGGCCGGTCAACCTTCAAAACGTTATCTCCTACCGAATCCCACGCCCTGGTAGAACTCCCGAAAGACGCCCATGTCCGTGAAGTACTTGAGGTCGATGGTCGAACTACGCTGTTCGTTGATGACATTCCCTATCGTCTGGACGGCAACCAACTGCGGCGTGCCGACTTGATTGATGATCGGGCGATGTTCAAATCCTTGCCTTGTCGGGTACGACGTAGCCCGGGTGCCGATGTATGCACCACCACATTCGTCACCCGTGATCCGGCACCGACGCCGCCCGTCGGCAGTTTCGACGAATACAAAGGTTGGGCGCCATGGTTCGGAGACAGTATCTATACACCGGCTACTGAGGACAGGGCGATGCTGCTTAAAACCCTGAAGAGTAAAAACCGGCTCCCGGCTACGATGGAGTTCCAAAAAGGGATTTGTGGAAGGATCAAGGTGAGTATTCCCTACGGGCCCCAGAATCAATTTGATACCTTCGAGGCCGGCGCCACCATCATCCCGGCCATGGACGGTTCGAAGCACTATGTGTTCACCCGGCTGGATGCTGGAGCTTTTTACATCGCCGAACTGGCACAAGGTCAAAGCATAAGAGACACGCTCAATTTCAAGAAAGCCTCCACATTGCCGGAAGATCTCAAAGCAGAATTGCTGAAGGTCTACACCGGATCGTTGAATGCCAACAACATGGCAAGAATTTACGGCACGGAAGCGGTGGAGCGTGCGTTGAAAACCATGGAGGAAATTGCCATTCCGATTGGCGGCCACGTGAACCCTCCCGATACGCTCAAGCTGCTCAAGGTCGATACCAGTCCGGGAGAAGCGGTGCTGTTCGACCACTCGACCCGAATGATTGTCACCCGACTGCCAGACGGTGCGAAAAACTGGTCACGCAGCAAGGAGGCACCGGAAGTGCTCCGCCAGAGGACGATGGAAATTTTCAATACGTTATTTCTTGAACCGACCTTCAAACCGAAGAATGTCGACAGCGCCCTGCGGATCGACAGCGCGATGCAAAAGCTCCAGAACCTGATCCCTCGAAGCCAGCGCACTCACAACCCGAGAAACATCGCGTACGCCGAAGTCACCACCGCGGCGGGAAAGCGAGAGGTTTACGTGAGCGTTTCAGGTGCACAGGGGACAACCGGACATCTGCCATTGTTCAAGCAATACCTGGGGGCAGATCATGTGAAAGTCGGAGAAACGACGTACTTCAATATTGATCTCAATCCGCCACTCCCCGGCATGTCTCTGAGCGTGACACCCGAGGGCAAACTGCTGGCCGTGCCGCACACCATAAAAAACATCGACACCTATACACCGCCATTGACCAGTGCACCGACCTCACTGGACAGCGAGAGCAAGCTGATTGGTGTAATCCGCGAGAAATACTCCGATCCCCAATCGATCAAATCAGTCGACGTTGCCACCACCATGCCGCCTTGTGACTCGTGCTCGGTAGTGATGAAGCAATTTGCTTACGACGGCGGGGAAAATGCCCTGAGCGTTCTGTGGCACTAATTTAGTGCTGCTGCAAATGCCCATACAGCTTGGCGTACAAACCACCATCGGCAATCAACTGCTGATGGTCGCCATCCTCGGCAACCTGCCCGCCATCGAACACCAACACTCGATCGGCCTGCTTCACGGCCGACAATCGGTGCGCAATGATCAACGTGGTGCGGTGGCTCAAGAACCGCGCCAGCGCCTGGTGCAGGTTGTACTCAGTGGCCGCGTCCAGTGCGGACGTGGCTTCGTCGAGGATCACCACTTTGGGCTCGGCCAACACCATTCGGGCAATCGCCAGGCGTTGACGCTGCCCGCCGGATAAACGCACGCCGGATCGCCCGACGATACTGTCCAGGCCATTGGGCAGTTCACGCACCGTGTGTTGCAACTGAGCAATTTCCAGTGCCTGCCAGCAGGCCTCGTCACTGCGTTCGCGGCCCATGGTCAGGTTGGCGCGCACGGTGTCGTTGAACAGGGCGGGATGTTGCAGGACCACGGCGACATTTTCGCGCACGGTTTCCAGGCCGATTTCTTGCTGAGTCGAACCACCGAAACGGATAGTCCCGGCCAGCGGCGTGTACAAGCCCAGCAGCAACTGCACCAGAGTACTTTTGCCTCCACCGCTGGCGCCGACAATCGCGACTTTTTCACCGGGGGCAATCGACAGGTTCATTTGGTTCAGCACCAACTCGTCGCCGTAGCCGAAACTCAGTCCCTGAACTTCGATGCCCACCGTGTCGCGCCCCTGAAACGGGTCGACGCTGCCGGTGTATTGCGGCTCGTCGGCACGGGCCAGCAACTCGTTGATCCGCGACAGCGCACCACCGGCGGCGTAAAAGGCGTACTGCAGATTGAGCAGTTGTTCCACCGGACCGATCATGAACCACAGGTAGCTGAACACCGCCAGCATCTGGCCGATGGACAGGTCGGAAAACAGCACGGTGAGCATGGCCGCGGCGCGGAAAATATCGATGCCGAACTGGAACAGCAAACCGCTGGCCCGGTTCGATGCATCGGTTTTCCACTGCGAGCTCACCGCGTAATCGCGCACTTCCCGCGCTCGCTGCCCCAACCGTCCGAGGAAAAAACCCTGACGATTACCGGCACGCACTTCCTGGATGGCGTCCAGGGTTTCGGTCAAGGCTTGGGTGAAGCGTGAGGTGCTGTCGTTCTCGAGCTTCTTCAGATGTTTGACCCGCTTGCCCAACTGCACCGTGGCGTAGATCACCAACGGGTTGAACAGCAGAATCAGCAGAGCGAGTTTCCAGTGCATCCACATCAGGATCGATGCGGTGCCCACCAGTGTCAGCATCGCCACGAGGAAACGACTGAGGGTTTCGCCGACGAATTTGTCCAGCGTGTCCAGGTCGGTGACCAGGTGCGTGGTCACCGTGCCACTGCCCAGGCTTTCGTATTCGCCCAGCGAGATGCGCTTGAGCCGTTCGATCAACCGCATCCGAATCCGGTACACGATGTCTTTGGCCAGCGCCGCAAACAATTTCGCCTGCACCACGTTGAACAACAACGCAGCACAGCGCAACGCCAGGGTCACCAACAGCATCAGACCGATGTAACCCGCGGCTTTCTGCCAGACGTCGGGCAGCGCGTGGTTCATGACTTTCAGCGCAACGTCACCATGGCCCAGCAGCACTTCATCCACCAGCAACGGCAACAGCAACGGGATCGGCACGCTGCACAGCGTTGCCAATACCGCTACGCCGTTGGCGATCCACAGGGATTTTTTATGGTGCAAGGCCAGGCGACGGATTTCCGCCCAGCTCAGCCGATCGACACGTTTGGGAGCCACTGCATCATCGGGCAGATCATGCACAGGCAGCGCGCTCCAGCCAGCGGCCGAGCAACGGTGACAACTCGCTCAGGGGCTGATAGCCATTGGTCAGCAGCGCCAATTGACCATTGCGCTCTGCCAGCAAGGTCGGGAAACCGGCAATGCCCAAGTCCTGGACCCAAGTGAAATCGGCGGCAGTCGCAGCGTGCTGATCGGCACGATCGAACGCTGCGGCAAACTCGATGCGCGGCAAACCAGCCTGCTCCGCCAGCTCCACCAACACGCTGGCACGGGTGACGTCGCGACCTTCAGCATAGAACGCATGCTGGATCAGCCCGAGCAGTGTCCAGGCGCAATCCGGCGCCAGGCTGCGCGCAGTCACCAGCGCCCGACAGGCAGGCTCGGTGTCGTAGACAAACCCGTCGGGCAACGCGCCTTCAAATTTGAACGGCTGGCCGGTGGCCTCGTGAACCGCCTGCCAGTGCTCAAGAATGTAGCGCCGGGTGGTCGGTTCCAGCGCCGCGCCACTGCCGGTGCGCAAACCACCCACCACCAGATGCAACTCCACACCCGCCGCCTGCGCCTGCTCAACCAGCGCTTTGGCCACCGGAGCGAAGCCCCAGCACCAGGAACACATCGGATCCATCACATAGAGCAGGCGTGCAGACATGGTTCAAGCCTCGGAAGCGGATTGCTTGTAGTTGTAACCGATCGGGTGCGGCATGTTGCGCGCCTTGGCCAGTTCGATCTGCTTCTGCCGGTCGATGGCACTGCGACGGGTTTTCTCGCTCAGCTTATCCCAGCAATGCGGGCAACTGATGCCGGCCACATAGTGCTCGGATGCGCGGTCTTCAACGCTGACGGGCGTACGACAGGCATGACATTGATCGTAGTCGCCTTCGCTGAGATCGTGACGAACGGTCACGCGGTTATCGAACACGAAGCAGTCGCCCTGCCATTTGGTTTCTTCCTGCGGCACCTCTTCGAGGTACTTCAGGATGCCGCCCTTGAGGTGATAGACCTCGTCGAAACCCTGACTGAGCATGTAGCTCGACGCCTTCTCGCAGCGAATGCCGCCGGTGCAGAACATCGCGACTTTCTTGTGCACGGCCGGGTCGAAGTTGGCTTTGATGTAATCGGGGAATTCGCGAAAACTGGTGGTCTTCGGATCGATGGCGCCTTCGAAGGTGCCAATCGAGACTTCGTAGTCGTTGCGGGTGTCGATCAACAACACTTCCGGATCGCTGATCAGCGCGTTCCAGTTCTGCGGATCCACATAGGTGCCGACCTTTTTGTTCGGGTCCACGCCCTCAACGCCCAGGGTGACGATTTCTTTCTTGAGTTTGACTTTGGTGCGATAGAACGGCTGTTCGTCGCAGTACGACTCTTTGTGGTCGATGTCGTCCATGCGCGGGTCGTTCTTGAGCCAGGCCATCAGCCCGTCAATGCCTTCGCGGCTGCCGGACACGGTGCCGTTGATGCCTTCTTCGGCGATCAGCAGCGTGCCTTTGATGCCGTTGTCGATCATCGCTTGCAGCAGTGGCTCGCGCAGATCAACGTAATTTTCCAGGGTGACGAACTTATACAGTGCCGCCACGACAATCTGTTGTGTCATGGGTAATTCTCCAGGTGGCTACCCTCGTAAGGGGTGAACCGGATGCGAAAAAAAAACGCGCCGGGTGAGCGGCGCGTTGCGGATTCTAGCAAAAAACCAAGGGTTAATGCTTGCTGCCGCCAGCACAGGTCGGCGAGGCCGGAGCCGCGTCGACCTGTGCCCATTCCTCCGGCGTGTAGGTATGCAGCGCCAACGCATGGAACTCGCCCATCAGTTCGCCCAAAGTGCCGTACACCTTCTGGTGACGCTTGACGCGATTGAGCCCTTCGAACTGCCGGCTGACCACCACCGCCTTGAAGTGGGTCTGCAACCCACGGCTGTGCATGTGGCTTTCATCCAGCACTTGCAGGTGCTCGGGCTGTAGCAGCCCCAGTGTCGATTCGATGCGTTGTTGCATGGTCATACCCGGCTCCGCTTAAGGCTTTTTCTTGGCTGCAGGAGCAGCGGCGCCGGCTTTAGGATCCAGCTCGTTAGTCATGTCAGCCAGCAGTTTGTTGACCACAGGCACCGCGCTTTCCAGCTTGGCTTGGGTCATCTGGGCCGATTGCTGAGTCAGCTGCGGCATTTTTTCCAGAACTTTCTTGCCCAATGGCGACTGGTAGAACGCCACCAGATCCTTGAGCTCGGATTCGCTGAAGTTGGTGGTGTAGAGCTTGACCATGTCCGGTTTCAGCTTGTTCCAGCCAATGGCTGCATCCAGCGCTGCGTTGGCCTTGGCTTGATAAGTTTCCAGAACGGCTTTTTTCGCTTCAGGTGCTTTGGTCTGTTCAAAGCGCTGAGCGAACATTTGCTGCACTTGCATGTACACCGGAGTGCCCAATTTGTCAGCGTGCGCCAGGGTCAGGAAAGCTTCGGCACTGGCGTTGTGGCTGGCGGTATCGGCAAAAACCTGGCCGCTGGCGCAAACCAGTGCAACCGCGGTACAGATGGCACGAAGACGAGTCATCGAGTTTCCTTTTCTAGCAGGCGAGGTATAACCCCAAGGGCGACCATTCTGCGCCTAAAAAAGTGTGTCGCTCAACCCCAAGCCTTGTCGCGACTGATTTAGAGGGGTTGAACGGTCAAATTCCAGACTGATGGAACCACAACCGGCGATCACAGCCTAAACTGCGCTATCAGACCTACAGGAGTGTGCATGATGAGCCGTATCGAAACCGACAGCCTGGGACCGGTGGAAGTCCCGGATGACGCTTACTGGGGCGCTCAGACGCAACGCTCGCTGATTAATTTTGCCATCGGCAACGAACGCATGCCGCTGGCCGTGTTACATGCCCTGGCCCTGATCAAGAAGGCCGCGGCACGCGTCAATGATCGTAATGGCGACCTGCCCGCCGACATCGCCCGCCTGATCGAGCAAGCGGCCGACGAAGTGCTCGACGGCGACCACGACGACCAGTTCCCACTGGTGGTCTGGCAGACCGGCAGCGGCACCCAGAGCAACATGAACGTCAACGAGGTGATCGCCGGTCGCGCCAACGAACTGGCCGGCAACCCGCGTGGCGGCAAGGCGCCAGTGCATCCCAACGATCACGTCAACCGCTCCCAGAGTTCCAACGACTGCTTCCCTACGGCCATGCACATCGCGACGGTCCAGGCGGTGCATCAGCAATTGCTGCCGGCGATCGCTGAGTTGTCCGGCGGCTTGGCGGAACTGTCCGCACGGCACATGAAGCTGGTCAAGACCGGTCGTACCCACATGATGGACGCCACGCCGATTACCTTCGGTCAGGAACTCTCGGCGTTCATCGCACAACTGGATTACGCCGAGCGGGCGATCCGCAGCGCGTTGCCGGCGGTCTGTGAACTGGCCCAGGGCGGCACCGCGGTCGGCACCGGGTTGAACTCGCCCCACGGTTTTGGCGAAGCGATCGCCGCCGAACTGGCCGCCCTCTCCGGCCTGCCGTTCGTCACTGCGCCGAACAAATTCGCCGCACTGGCTGGCCATGAGCCACTGACCACGCTGTCCGGCGCCCTGAAAACCCTCGCCGTGACCCTGATGAAAATCGCCAACGACCTGCGCGTGCTGGGCTCCGGACCGCGAGCCGGGTTTGCCGAGGTGAAACTGCCAGCCAACGAGCCGGGCAGCTCGATCATGCCCGGCAAGGTCAACCCGACTCAATGCGAAGCCCTGTCGATGCTGGCCTGTCAGGTGTTGGGCAACGACGTCGCCATCGGCTTTGCCGCCAGTCAGGGGCACCTGCAATTGAACGTGTTCAAACCGGTGATCATCCATAACCTGCTGCAATCGATCCGCTTGCTGGGCGACGGCTGCAGCAACTTCCAGCAGCATTGCATCGCTGGCCTGGAACCGGATGCCGAGAAAATGGCCGAGCATCTGGAGCGAGGCTTGATGCTGGTGACGGCGCTGAACCCGCACATCGGCTACGACAAATCAGCCGAGATTGCCAAGAAGGCCTACAGCGAGGGGCTGACGCTGCGCGAGGCGGCGTTGCAGTTGGGGTATCTGACCAACGAAGAGTTCGATGCGTGGGTGCGGCCGGAGAATATGCTGGAGGCAGGGGCCAAGGGCTGAGTTCTCTAGCGCCCGACAGTCAGTCATCGCGGGCAAGCCACGCTCCCACAGGATTTGTGTCAATCACAACACCCGTGAGCGACCCAAAACCTGTGGGAGCGTGGCTTGCCCGCGATGAACGATAACGCGGTCTAACTGGCTGCCATCCGCACCCGCCGTGCCCTGAGCCCGGCGATCAATGATGGCCCCAACGCCACCAGCGCCGACCCGAGCACCACCAGCACTGCCCCGCCATAACCCAGACCGTTGATCGTCTCGGCCTGCACAAAATCAGGCCATAGCCAGGCCGCCACGGCCACCGCGGCAAACGTCACCAGCGGTGTGATCGCCAGTGTTGCGCTAACTCGCGACGCTTCCCAATGAGCCAGTGCTTCGGCAAAGGCGCCATAAGCGATCAGGGTGTTCAAGCAGCACGCCAGCAGCAGCCAGCCTTGCAGCGGGCTCAGCTGCAGTGCTTCCAGCGGATGCACCCATGGCGTCAGCAACAGCGCGCAGAACAGGTAAATCACCATCATCACCTGCAACGAATTCCACACCGTGAGCAGCTGCTTCTGGCCCAAGGCATAGAAGGTCCAGACCGTCGACGCCAACAGCACCATCAACACACCTGCGGTGTAATCGGTCAGGGAAGTGAGCAACTCGCCCAAGCGCTGATTGAAGAACAGCGCAAAGCCGATCAGCAGCACCAACAGGCCAATCCCCTGCCCCACACTGAAACGCTCCTTGAACACGAACAGACTGGCGATCAGCAACATGATCGGGCCCATCTGCACCACCAGTTGTGCGGTGCCGGCGCTGAGCAGGTTCAGGCCCATCAGGTACAGCACGTAGTTGCCGACCAGTCCGAGTACCGCCATCAACACCAACCAGCCACCGCGCGGGCCGAGGACTTTGCGACTCGGCAAGCGTCTGGTCGCCGCCAGATATATGAACAGGCACCCGCCGGACACCATCAGGCGAAACCAGGTCACCGTTACCGGGTCCATCACCAGCAGCACTTGCTTGAGTTTGATTGGCAGAATTCCCCACAACAACGCGGTCAGCAAGGCCAGGAATAAACCGTACACCCAGCGACCCGATGAAATATGCATGCTGCCCCCGAAGCCCATTGGCAAGAACGCTCATTCTAGGCTTAGACCGGAGCGCGACACAGGGACAGTTGCCCTCGGGCCGCGAATGAAACTGTGCAGGTCGCACCATGACATTGACGGGATGCCGTCGATCAGCTCGCCAGGCGTCGCAACTAGTTCATGCATAAGCTCATTGAAACCGTCATCCGCAGGAGATCGCCATGTACGGCATGCGCGCCCAGGACAACGCCCCCGCCACGCACTTTCGCTGTGACCGGTTGTGTCGTGTCAATGGAGAGCTGTATTTCACCACGCGGGAACGCACGTTGGAGGGGCCGTTTGAAAACCGGGAGGCCGCGGCGCGTGAGATTCAGGCGTATATCGAGCGGATGCAGTTCTTGTGTATGAACTCGTAAATCGCGTCGCCTGCATCGCGGGCAAGCCCGCTCCCACAGGTTTTGTGGCGTTCGCAGAATTTGTGATCGCCGCTGATTACTGTGGGAGCGGGCTTGCCCGCGATAGCAATGCAACAGTCTCTACAAAACTCGGTACTTACCGCACAGCCTCGAACAACCCCGTAGCCCCCATCCCACCGCCCACGCACATGGTGACGATGCCGTAGCGCAAGTTGCGTCGCTGCAACTCACGCACGATGTGCCCGACCTGACGCGAACCGGTCATGCCGAACGGGTGGCCGATGGAAATCGAACCGCCATTGACGTTGTATTTGTCGTTGTCGATTTCCAGCCGATCGCGGCTGTACAGGCATTGCGAGGCAAACGCTTCGTTGAGTTCCCACAGGTCAATATCGGCAACCTGCAATCCCTTGGCCTTGAGCAACTTCGGCACCGAGAACACCGGGCCGATGCCCATCTCGTCCGGCTGGCACCCGGCCACGGTGAAACCGCGAAAGAAGGCCTTGGGCTTGAGCCCCAGCGCCTGGGCTTTTTCCAGGCTCATCACCAGGGTCATCGAAGCACCGTCGGACAGCTGCGAAGAGTTGCCGGCCGTCACCGAGCCGTCTTCGGCAAACACCGGTTTCAATCCCGCCAGGCTTTGCAGGGTAGTGTCGGGGCGATTGCAATCGTCGTGATCGACAATACCGTCGAGGATCTGCACCAGGCCGGTAGCCTTGTCTTCAACGCGATACTTCACCGCCATCGGCACGATTTCATCGTTGAACAACCCGGCGGCTTGCGCCATTGCGGTACGTTGCTGGCTTTGCAGGGCGTACAGATCCTGCTCTTCGCGGCTGACGCTGTAACGACGCGCGACGATCTCGGCGGTCTGGCCCATGGGGAAATAGATGCCCGGCACCTGCTCTTTCAGCAGCGGGTTGATCAGGTGGTCGGTGTTGACGCTTTTCATGGTCAAGCTGATGGATTCGACACCGCCGGCGACGATGATGTCGCTGCAACCCGAAGCGATCTGATTCGCGGCAATCGCGATGGCCTGCAAGCCCGACGAACAGAAACGGTTAAGGGTCATGCCACCCGTGCCGATGCCCAGGTGCGACAGCACCGCGACGTTGCGACCGATGTTGTAACCCTGGGCGCCTTCGTTGGAACCGGCGCCGACGATGCAATCCTCGACGCTGGCCGGGTCGACGTCATTGCGCGTGAGCAGCGCGTTGACACAGTGCGCCGCCATGTCGTCGGGACGGGTCATGTTGAACTTGCCGCGAAAGGATTTGGCCAGGCCGGTCCGCACGCTGTCGACGATCACCACTTCACGCATGGCATACACCTCATTGTTGTTGTCAGTCAGGAGTTGGACCGAGCATAAGTCTCACCCATGACTCACCGCGACAATCATTCACCCCGCGTATGCACAACCATCGGTTCAGTGTTTGCGCTTTTGCAGTTTCTTCTCCCGTTTGTCGGACTTTATGAATGCCGCTTCCAGCGCCTCGTTGAGGGTGCGCAATACCTTGACCCGCGCCCAGCGCTTGTCGTTGGCTTCCACCAGCGTCCAGGGCGATACCTCGGTGCTGGTGCGGTCGACCATATCGCCGACCGCCGCGCGGTAATCGTCCCACTTGTCGCGGTTACGCCAGTCGTCTTCAGTGATCTTGAAACGCTTGAAGGGGATCTCTTCGCGTTCCTGGAAGCGCTCAATCTGAGTCTGTTTGTCGATGGTCAGCCAGAACTTGACCACGATCACCCCGGCATCGGCGAGCTGCTCTTCGAAGTCGTTGATCTCGCCGTAGGCACGCAACCAGTCCGCCTCGCTGCAAAAACCCTCGATGCGCTCCACCAGCACCCGGCCATACCAGGAACGATCGAACACCGTGAATTTTCCCCGCGCCGGAATATGTCGCCAGAATCGCCAGAGATACGGCTGCGCCCGCTCTTCTTCGGTAGGCGCGGCGATCGGCACAATGTGGTACTGACGTGGGTCGAGCGCCGCGGCCACTCGACGGATCGCCCCGCCCTTGCCTGCCGCGTCATTGCCCTCGAACACCGCGATCAATGCGTGGCGACGCATGCGCTTGTCGCGCATCAGCCCGGAAAACCGTGCCTGCTCGGTAATCAGTTGTTCCTCGTAATCGTCCTTGTCCAGGTGCAGGGTCAGGTCCAGGCTGTCGAGCAGATTCACCTGATCGACGCTGGGGAATAAGGGTGCGGCGCTGACTTTGTGCGGATGAATCCTGGGTCGCTTGAGCGCGCTCTGCAGGCCTTCGAGCAGAATCTTGCCGACTGCCAGGCTGCGATAATGCGCATCCAGGCCAGCAATCACGTGCCACGGTGCATAGTCACGGCTGGTGCGGCGCAGCACCCGCTCGCCGTACATCACGAACTTGTCGTAGGTCGCGGATTGTTGCCAGTCCAGCGGGCTGATGCGCCAGCTGTGCAGCGGGTCATCGGCCAGGGCCTTGAGCCGTGCTTTCATCTGTTTCTTGGAGAGGTGAAACCAGAACTTGAAGATCAGCGCACCTTCGTCGCACAACATCTTCTCCAGCCGTTCGGCGCCGTTGATACTTTGATCGAGTCGCGGATCCTTGAACAATCCATGAACCCGCCCTTGCAGCATCTGGCTGTACCAGTTGCCGAAGAAAATCCCCATGCGCCCCTTGGCCGGGAGCATCCGCCAGTAGCGCCAGGCGGGTGGTCGAGCCAGTTCTTCGTCAGTCTGCTGGTCGAAGGTGCGGACCTCGATCAGGCGCGGGTCCATCCACTCGTTGAGCAATTTGACCGTCTCGCCCTTGCCGGCCCCTTCGATGCCGTTGATCAAAATGATCACCGGAAAACGATGTTGCTGCTGAAGTTCGAACTGCGCTTCGAGCAAGGCTTCACGCAGGGCCGGCACTTCGGCTTCATAGGTTTCTTTGTCGATGACATGACCGATTTCGGCGGATTCGAACATGGAGACGCTCCTTCCAGGATTGAGCAAGACTAGCGGATTCGCCGCACAACCTGTAGGAGCGAGGCTTGCCCGCGAAGAACGATGACGCGTAATACCTGAAAAACCGCGGCGAATTCTTCGCGGGCAAGCCTCGCTCCTACAGGTTATGGATCAAGCACCCCGCTGGCGATCGGCTAGAATGGCCACCTTGCCGTTGCCGAGCCTGCCATGAAACCTGTATTGCCCCACGCCCAGCTCGACTGGGACGACCAAGGTCGCCCGCGTTCGCGGGTGTTCGATGATGTGTACTTTTCCGACCAGTCGGGCCTTGAAGAAACCCGCTATGTGTTTCTGGAGCAAAACGATTTGCGCGACCGCTTCGCCGCATTGCCGGCGGGTGGGCGACTGGTGATTGGCGAGACCGGTTTCGGCACCGGACTGAATTTTCTCTGTGCCTGGCAGTTGTTCGAACAGCATGCAGTGGCCGGTGCACGGCTGCATTTTGTCAGTGTCGAAAAGTACCCGCTGAGCGCCACCGATCTGCAACGGGCCCTGGCGTTATGGCCGGATCTCAAGCCGTTCGCCGATCAGTTACTGGCGCAATACGTGGCGATTCATCAAGGTTTCCAGCGCCTGGTGCTGGGCAATGGCCGTATCACCCTGACGCTGCTGATTGGCGATGCACTGGAGCAGTTGCCGCAACTGGACGCTCAGATCGACGCCTGGTTTCTCGACGGTTTTGCCCCGGCGAAAAACCCCGACATGTGGACCGCCGAACTGTTTGCCGAACTGGCGCGTCTGGCGGCACCCGGCTCGACCATCAGCACGTTTACAAGCACCGGCTGGGTACGCCGCCTGTTGAACGCGGCAGGCTTCAAGATGAAACGCACGCCAGGCATCGGTCACAAGTGGGAGATTCTGCGGGGCACCTTTCTTGGCTGGCCTGAAGAGGTCGCAAAACCGACGGCGACAAAACCATGGTTCGCTCGCCCGCAGTCACTGCATGGCGAGCGCCGCGCCTTGGTAATCGGTGCCGGGCTGGCTGGTTGCGCCAGCGCCGCCAGTCTCGCCGCGAGGGGTTGGCAAGTGAGCCTGTTGGAGCGCCACGAAGCGCTGGCGCAGGAAGCCTCGGGCAATCCTCAGGGCGTGTTGTACCTCAAGCTTTCGGCCCACGGCACCGCGCTGTCGCAATTGATCGTCAGCGGTTTTGGCTACACCCGGCGCCTGCTGGAACAGCTGCAACGTGGTGTCGACTGGGACGATTGCGGGGTCTTGCAACTGGCCTTCAATGCCAAGGAAGCCGAACGTCAGGCGCAATTGGCCACGGCTTTTTCGCCAGAGCTGGTGCACCTGCTCGATCAACCTCAGGCCCAGGCCCGGGCCGGTATCGAACTGGAACACGGCGGCTTGTTCTTCCCCGAAGGCGGCTGGGTTCATCCGCCCGCGTTGTGTCAGCGGCAGGCGTCCTCGAGCAACATCCAGTGGCTACCCCATCGCGAGGTGCTGGAGCTGCGCAAGGTCGATGATCAATGGCAGGCCTGGGACGGCGAGACACTGCTGGCCAGTGCACCCGTGGTGATTCTGGCCGGTGCCGCCGAGATCAAGCGCTTCCCCCAGAGCGCCGAGCTGCCGCTCAAACGCATTCGCGGTCAGATCACCCGACTGGCGCAAACCCCTGAAAGCCAGAGCCTGGCGACCGTTGTCTGCGCCGAAGGCTATGTGGCACCCGCACGTCTGGGCGAACACACGCTTGGCGCCAGCTTCGATTTCAAGAGTGACGATCTGGCCCCGACCGTCGCCGAGCACCTCGGCAATCTGGCGTTGCTCGAGGAAATCTCCAGCGACCTGGTCACCCGTCTGCACGTTCAAGACCTGGACCCGCAGCAGTTGGAAGGACGTGCAGCGTTCCGTTGCACCAGCCCGGATTACTTGCCGATCGTAGGACCACTGGCCGATCAGGCCAGCTTCGCCGATGCCTATGCCGCGCTGAGCAAAGATGCCCGGCAAGTACCTGATGTGCCTTGCCCGTGGCTTGATGGGTTTTACGTCAACAGCGGTCATGGTTCTCGCGGTTTGATCACCGCGCCATTGTCCGGCGAACTGCTGGCGGCATGGCTTGAGAACGAACCTTTGCCCTTGCCCAAAACCGTCGCCGAGGCCTGCCATCCGAACCGTTTTGCCTTGCGCCAGTTGATCCGCGGAAAAGTCTGATCCATAGACTTATAACTTATCGGTCTAAAACTCCAGGGATTCACATGGGTCAGTTTTCGGGTACCCGCCGTTTTGGCGAGGTATCGATTGACCCTCCCCAACGGAAAAACCGGTAAGGACTTATGTGCGGATTAGCTGGAGAATTACGTTTCGACCATCAGCCTGCGGACCTCGCAGCCATTGAACGAATCACCCATCACCTGGCTCCACGCGGCCCTGACGCGTGGGGGTTCCACAGCCAAGGGCCGATAGCCCTCGGCCATCGGCGCCTGAAAATCATGGACCTGTCGGACGGCTCGGCGCAGCCGATGATCGATAACCAACTGGGTCTGTCCCTGGCCTTCAATGGCGCGATCTACAACTTCCCGGAACTGCGCACCGAGCTGGAAAGCCTCGGTTACGCCTTCTATTCCGGTGGCGACACCGAAGTGCTGCTCAAGGGCTATCACGCCTGGGGCGAAGCGCTGTTGCCCAAGCTCAACGGCATGTTCGCCTTCGCCATTTGGGAGCGCGACGCCCAGCGTCTGTTCATCGCCCGCGACCGTCTCGGTGTGAAGCCGCTGTACCTGTCGCGCACTGGCCAGCGCCTGCGCTTTGCCTCGGCATTGCCGGCATTGCTCAAGGGCGGCGACATCAACCCGATCCTCGATCCAGTGGCGCTCAATCATTACCTGAACTTCCACGCGGTGGTCCCGGCCCCGCGCACCTTGCTGGCGGGAATCGAGAAGCTGCCGCCGGCGAGCTGGATGCGTATCGAAGCGGACGGCACCACCGAGCAGAAAACCTGGTGGACCCTGCCCTACGGCCCACATGCCGACGAACTGAATCTGACCCTCGAAGACTGGCGCGATCGCGTGCTCGACAGCACCCGTGAAGCGGTGGCAATCCGTCAACGGGCGGCGGTGGACGTCGGTGTGTTGCTGTCCGGTGGCGTCGATTCCAGTCTGTTGGTGGGGCTGTTGCGCGAAGTTGGGGTCGAAGACTTGTCGACCTTTTCCATCGGTTTCCAGGATGCCGGCGGCGAGCGCGGTGATGAATTTCAGTATTCGGACTTGATCGCCAAACACTACGGCACCCGGCACCATCAACTGCGTATCGACGAGCAAGAGATCATCGAGCAACTGCCCGCGGCGTTCCGCGCCATGAGCGAGCCGATGGTCAGCCATGACTGCATCGCCTTCTACTTGCTGTCCCGGGAAGTGGCCAGGCACTGCAAAGTGGTGCAAAGCGGCCAGGGTGCGGACGAGTTGTTCGCCGGGTATCACTGGTATCCGCAGGTGGACGGCGCGAGCGATCCGTATGCGGCATATCGCGATGCGTTTTTCGACCGCAGCTATGCCGACTATGCCGCCACAGTGCAGCCGAAATGGCTGACAGCCAACGATGCCGCCGGCGACTTCGTGAAGGAACATTTCGCACAACCCGGTGCCGACGCGGCGGTGGACAAAGCCCTACGCCTGGACAGCACCGTGATGCTGGTGGACGACCCAGTCAAACGGGTCGACAACATGACCATGGCCTGGGGCCTGGAAGCGCGCACGCCGTTTCTCGACTATCGCCTGGTGGAATTGTCGGCGCGGGTGCCGGGCAAATTCAAACTGCCGGATGGCGGCAAGCAAGTGTTGAAAGAAGCGGCGCGGCTGGTCATTCCCAGTGAAGTCATCGACCGTAAAAAGGGCTACTTCCCGGTGCCCGGCCTCAAGCATTTGCAAGGCGACACGCTGAACTGGGTGCGTGAACTGCTGCTCGATCCGAGTCAGGATCGCGGTCTGTTCAACCCCGCCATGCTCGACCGCCTGCTGACCGATCCGCAAGGCCAGTTGACCCCATTGCGCGGCTCCAAGCTGTGGCAGTTGGCGGCCCTGAACCTGTGGCTCAGTGAACAAGGAATCTGATCGATGAAACCCCACGCCACGGCTTACAGCCAACGCCTGTTGCGCGGTCAGGCGCCCTCCTACGAACGCTTGCAGGCACGCCTGGCCGAAGACGGCAGTGCATTGAGCGCCGCGCCCATCGCCGTGCATTGCGGTTGGGGGCGGTTGCTGATCGGCCATACCTTTCCCGATGCGGCGAGCCTCGCCCAAGAGTTGCTCAATGAGCAGCCCGGTGAGCGGGACATCGCCTTGTACGTCGCCGCCCCCCAGCAAGTGCTGGGGCTGGAACCGGCGCAACTGTTTCTCGACCCGTCCGATACTTTGCGCCTGTGGTTCAGCGATTACCGTCAGGCCACCCGGGTGTTTCGCGGTTTTCGCATTCGTCGGGCGCAAAGCGAGGCGGACTGGCAGGCGATCAATCAGCTGTATCAGGCCCGCGGCATGCTGCCGATCGATGCAGGTTTGCTGACGCCCCATCATCAGGGCGGCCCGGTGTACTGGCTGGCGGAAGACGAGGACAGCGGCGCGATTATCGGCAGCGTCATGGGCCTCAATCACCACAAGGCGTTCAACGATCCGGAAAACGGCAGCAGCCTGTGGTGCCTGGCGGTCGATCCGCAATGTTCCCGCCCAGGCGTCGGTGAAGTGCTGGTGCGGCACTTGATCGAACACTTCATGAGTCGCGGCCTGAGTTATCTGGACCTGTCGGTGCTGCACAACAACCATCAGGCGAAGAGTCTTTACGCCAAGCTCGGCTTTCGCAGCTTGTCGACCTTTACGATCAAGCGTAAGAACGGCATCAACCAGCCGTTGTTTCTCGGCCCTGGCCCCGAAGCCGAGTTCAATCCGTATGCGCGGATCATCGTCGAGGAAGCTCATCGGCGCGGCATTGAGGTACAGGTCGATGATGCGCAAGCCGGTCTGTTTACCCTGATCCACGGCAGTCGCCGGGTGCGTTGCCGCGAATCCCTGAGCGATCTGACCAGCGCCATCAGCATGACCTTGTGCCAGGACAAAAGCCTGACTCACAAGGTGCTGAAAAACGCCGGCCTCAAACTGCCCGCCCAACAACTGGCGGGGAGCGCGGACGACAACCTGGCGTTTCTCGACGAGCATGAACGGGTGGTGGTCAAACCGCTGGACGGTGAGCAGGGCCAAGGGGTGGCGGTGGATTTGCGCAGTATTGAGGAGGTCCAGCAAGCCATCGAGAACGCCCGCGCATTCGACAGTCGAGTGCTGCTGGAAAGTTTTCACGAAGGCCTCGATTTGCGGATTCTGGTGATCGGCTTCGAGGTGGTCGCGGCTGCCATTCGCCGGCCGGCGGAAGTGGTGGGCGATGGTCAGCATTCCATCGGTGCGCTGATCGAAGCCCAGAGTCGTCGCCGCCAGGCGGCAACCAGCGGCGAAAGCAAAATCCCGCTGGATCAGGAGACCCAACGCACCTTGCAGGCGGCGGGTTATGACTACGCCAGCATTCTGCCGGCCGGCGAGCACTTGTTCGTACGGCGCACGGCGAATCTTCATACCGGCGGCATCCTTGAAGACGTCACGGCGATTCTGCATCCAGCCTTGGTGGACGCGGCGGTGCGCGCGGCGCGAGCGCTGGATATTCCGATGGTCGGGCTCGACCTGATGGTGCCGGCCGCCGACCAGCCGGAGTATGTGTTTATCGAAGCCAATGAACGCGCCGGCCTGGCCAACCATGAACCGCAGCCGACGGCCGAGCGGTTTGTGGATTTGTTGTTTGCGCACAGTCAGCCAGCAGTCCCTTAGTGATGTGTTGTCTGTACCAACACCATCAGGAGTTTCCATGACCAGAAACATTCCCGAACCGGATCTCGATTACCTGCAAAAAGTCCTGCTGGAAATGCTCGCCATTCCCAGCCCCACCGGGTTCACCGACACCATCGTGCGGTACGTCGCCGAGCGCCTCGAAGAGTTGGGCATTCCCTTTGAAATGACCCGTCGCGGCACCCTCCGCGCCACTCTCAAGGGCAAGAAGAACAGTCCGGACCGAGCAGTCTCCGCTCACCTGGATACCATTGGCGCGGCGGTTCGCGCGATCAAGGACAACGGGCGCCTGACCCTGGCGCCCGTCGGCTGCTGGTCCAGCCGTTTTGCCGAGGGCAGCCGCGTCAGCCTGTTCACCGACAACGGCGTGATTCGCGGCAGCGTGTTGCCGCTGATGGCTTCCGGGCATGCGTTCAACACCGCCGTGGATGAAATGCCAATCAGTTGGGATCACATCGAATTGCGTCTGGACGCCTATTGCGCCACCCGCGCCGATTGCGATTCGCTGGGGATCAGCGTCGGCGATTTCGTCGCCTTCGACCCCCTGCCGGAATTCACCGAAAGCGGTCACATCAGCGCCCGTCACCTCGATGACAAGGCGGGCGTTGCCGCACTGCTGGCGGCGCTGAAAGCGATTGTCGACAGCGGCGAAGAGTTGATGATCGACTGCCATCCGCTGTTCACCATCACCGAAGAAACCGGCAGTGGCGCCGCAGCTGCCCTGCCCTGGGACGTCAGCGAATTCGTCGGCATCGACATCGCGCCGGTGGCGCCCGGCCAACACTCCAGCGAACACGCGGTGAGCGTGGCGATGCAGGATTCCGGCGGGCCTTATGACTATCATCTGTCGCGCCATCTGCTGCGCCTGGCCGCTGACAACGAACTGCCGGCACGTCGGGACCTGTTCCGCTATTACTTCAGCGATGCTCACTCGGCCGTCACCGCCGGCCATGACATTCGCACCGCCCTGCTGGCCTTCGGTTGCGACGCCACTCACGGCTACGAACGTACCCACATCGACAGCCTTGCCGCTCTCAGCCGTTTGCTCGGCGCCTACATTCTCAGCCCGCCGGTATTCGCCAGCGATGCACAACCGGCAACAGGATCGCTGGAGCGCTTCAGTCACCAGATCGAGCACGAGACGCAGATGGAAAGCGAGACGCGGGTGCCGTCGGTGGATAGCCTGTTGGGGCAGCGCACGGAAAGCTGAGTCAAATTTGGGATATGCAGCGCAGGGAATATCGCCATCGCGAGCAGGCTCGCTCCCACAGGAGTACACCGTTAACCGTGGGAGCGAGCCCGCTCGCGATGGCGGTGGATCAGGCGACAGATGAGCTCAGGCTAGTCGTAAACTGCCATTCACCGTAGCATCGCCTCCATGTTTAACCGAGGTGCCTTATGCTGATCCCCCACGACCAACTTGAAGTCGACACCCTGACCCGCCTGATCGAGGATTTCGTGACCCGTGACGGCACGGACAACGGCGATGACACGCCGCTGGAAACCCGTGTGTTGCGTGTGCGTCAGGCATTGACCAAGGGCCAGGCGCTGATCGTCTTCGATCCGGAAAGCGAGCAATGCCAGTTGATGCTCAAGCACGACGTGCCCAAGCACCTGTTCGACTGAAGCCCTTAACGAGCCTTGGCTTTTGCCTGTTTGATCTGGATGCGCTCGTAGACTTCGGCGCGGTGTACGTTGACCTGCTGTGGCGCTTCAACACCGAAGCGCACACTGCTTCCGTTGACGGCGAGCACCCGCACGGAAATGTTGTCACCAATGGATATCAATTCGCCCACAACGCGACTGAGTACAAGCATGGCATTCATCCTTCAGGGTTACCGGCCCTTGAAGATGCCCCGCGTTTAGCGGGTCTACAATGCATCCGCCGCAAATCAGTCCTGCCCTACAGCACAGGACGCATCGCCCTGACGGACGCGTCCGACAAACTGCGTGAATGAAGGACCGGTCCGTCAGGAAGCGGAGAGCCGCGGACCAAACAGAATGACAGTCGCCCCGAGCACACACAGCGCCACGCCAATCCAGTCCGAGCCCAGTGGACGAATCCGCTCGACCACCGCCAGCCAGCCGATCGATGCAATGATGTAGATGCCACCGTACGCGGCATAGGCGCGCCCGGCGTAGCTGGCTTCGACCCGGGTCAGCAGCAGCGCAAACAACGTCAGGCTGAGCAAGGCGGGGATGATCCACCACATGCTTTTACCCTGGCGCAGCCACATCCAGAAAGCGAAGCAGCCGGCGATTTCGAACAGCGCGGCGAGGAAAAACCACAGGTAATTGAGCATGCAAACGTCTCGTGAGGATGACCGATTGCGGCCACCCTAACGACGGTGTTGCGCACGGGCAAGTTCAGCCTGCGTTTTGTTTGGCCTTGGCGCGCATTTTGTCGGCCATCACGGTCATTTCGTCGTAGAGCAGTTGCGGGTCTTTCCGCTTGATTGCCCAGGCCATGCGGCCCTGTTCGTGAGGCAAGATCAAGAATTCGCCGGCGGCGACCTGCTGATGGATGTAGTCGGCAATGTCGGCAGCGGTGATCGGCGAGCTCTCCAGCAATTTGCCTACCTGGGCTTTCATGGCCGGGGTCGGGCCGCGGAAAGAATCCAGCAAGTTGGTCTGGAAGAACGACGGACAAACCACATGCACGCTGATTTCCTCGTGCGCCAGTTCGATCAACAAACTTTCAGACAACGCCACGACACCCGCCTTGGCCACGTTGTAGTTGCTCATGGCCGGGCCTTGCATCAGCGCCGCCATCGAGGCGATGTTGATGATTTTGCCTTTGCTTTTCTCCAGCAACGGCAGAAAGGCCTTGCAGCCCTTGACCACGCCCATCAGGTTGATCGCGATTTGCCAATCCCAGTCCTCCAGCGACAGTTCACTGAAGAACCCGCCCGAGGCCACTCCGGCGTTGTTGACGATGACATCGATGCCGCCGAGTTTCTCTTCGCAGGCTTGGGCGAAGGCGGTCAACTGACTGTAGTCGCGCACATCGCAGCGCTGAATGAAGCCGTCACCGCCGGCTTCGCGCACCAACTTGAGGGTTTCCTGAAGGCCGGGCTCACTGACATCCGACAAGGCCAGCTGCCAGCCTTCACGCGCCCAGCGCAGCGCGATTTCGCGACCCAGGCCTGAGCCCGCGCCAGTGATCATCATGCGATTTTGCATAGCAAACAGCCTTGTTGTTCCGGGGAAGATGCACCGAGTGTAGCGAAGGATAATGCGCGACCCACGCTCCATCAGAGTGCTGAATGGCCAGCGATGAACCGCGGCGCGGTTCGGTTGTTTCAACTTCGAAACGCCGTCAAAGAAATAAGCGTTCCTTCCAAAAACATTAAAAAAACTTGGAATTATTTTTCTTTGCCGCGAGTCGGATTTTGTAAGCAGCGCGGATTAATACAGTCCAGCTGAACGGCTGAAACGCCAAGTCAAATCCACAATGCTTTCCAGCAAGGAAATAGACATGGGCACAATTCTTATCGTTATTCTTATCCTGTTGCTGATAGGTGGTTTGCCGGTCTTCCCGCACTCCAGAAGTTGGGGTTACGGCCCGTCCGGTATCATCGGTACGGTGTTGGTGGTGCTGTTGATCCTGCTGTTGCTTGGCAAGATATAAAGATTTTACCGGCAAAAAAAAGAGGCCCTGCGAAGGGCCTCTTTTCCATGTCCGGAGAACTTAGTCCGGTTTGCCGTCAACCACACCGGCAGTGTTGTCCAACAGGCTCTTGGTGGCTGTCTGGATGAACGACTCGAGCTTCTGCTTGAGCGCCGCTTCATCAGCCGATGCCGGGATCACTTCACCTTTCGGGTTAGCGCCCAGTTCGTATTGATACAACCTCGGCGGCATCTCTTTAGGCAATACCAGCACGCGGTCCGCCGTGAGCAAGGCGACCGTCTGATCGCTGCCCGACGGCTTGATCATGCCGAACCCCTTGTCACCTTCCGGCAGGTTCAGCAAGTCGCGCCCCCAGCATTGATGGACCACATCGCCACCAACGCGGCCCATGATAGTCGGCACGATGTCGATCTGGGTGCCCACGGTATGGTCGACCTGACCGAATTTTTCCTGAATGCCCGGCGCGATCATCAGCATCGGCACGTTGAAGCGACCCAGGTCCATTTCGGTGATCTGTTGTTCATTGCCAAAACCGTGGTCGCCGACGATCACAAACAGGGTTTCCTTGAAGTACGGCTCTTTACGGGCCTTTTCAAAGAACTGACCCAGCGCCCAGTCGGAGTAGCGCATAGCGGTCAAGTGTTCGTTGAGGCTGCCGCGATCGGTCACGCGCTCCACCGGCAATGGCGTCGGCAAGGCGTATGGCGTGTGGTTGGACAGGGTTTGCAGCAAGGCATAGAACGGTTTCTTGTCCTTGCCGTCGCGGGCTTTCAACTCTTCCAGGCCACGGTTGAACATGTCCTGGTCAGACACGCCCCAGGTCGGGTCGGAGAACACCGGGTTGACGAAGTCATTGCGCCCGATGAAGTTGGTCATGCCCTGGTTGCTGAAGAAGCCCGACTGGTTGTCCCAGGCGAAGTCGCCGTTATAGACATACACATCGTCGTAGCCACGACTGCTGAGCAACTGCGGCAGGCCGGACAGTTTGTGGCTGCCTTCCGGGGTCTGCATCAGGTATTCGAAACCCGGCAGGTTCGGGAAGCAGGCCATGGTGGCGAACATACCCTGGTGGGTATGAGTGCCATTGGAGAAGAAACGGTCGAACAACAGGCCTTCTTTCGACAGTTTGTCGAAGTAAGGCGTGATCCCGCCCGGACGTCCCAAGGCACCCACCGAGTGACCGGCGAAGCTTTCCATCAGGATCACCACGACGTTCTTGATCGGCAGTGTCTTGCCAGCGTCGGGGGTGTAGTTGCGGCGCACCGCGGCGGTCTCTGGGCTCACCAGTTTGTCGCTCGGGGTCAGCAACATGTCACGCACGGTCTGCTGGGCCAAGGGCTGTTCCAGTGTAGCTTTCCAGATGTTGTCGCGTTCTTCGGACATCCGGCTCTTGGCCGCCGCGATCAGTGACAGCGTGCCGTTGAGGCCCAACTGGTTGGCGAAGTTCGAGTCGGTGGTATAGACGTCACCCCAACGCAGCGGTGGGCCCTGACGCAGGGTGCCACGCGCCGCGACCACACAGACCATCAGGCAGACCACGAACACCACGCCGCGCGCATACCACGGAGCGACCTGGCGCGTGCCGATGCTGCCACCGCTGAACGGCCCGCGAGGACGCGTGGCGCGGTCGGCGCCCTTGAACGCGAGGGTCAGGATCAACGTGCCCACTCCCCAGGCCAACAGGTAGCGAACCACCGGAAAACCGTACCAGAGCATGCTCATCACGGTTTTCGGGTCTTCTTTCACATACTGGAAGACCAGGCCGTTGAGGCGCTGGTGGAACTCGCGGTAAAAGTCCATCTCCATCAGGCCGAGGAACAGCGCGATACTCGAGGCAACAGTCAACCAGAGCCGGAAGAACCCGCGGGCCGCCATGGCCCGGGCGCTGAACAGGGCCAGCAGCAGCGGAACGCTGAGGTAAACCACCAGGCGCAAGTCGAAGCGCAGGCCATTGGCGAACGCTTCCAGGAAGGTCGAAGCCGGTGTGTCGAGGATCATCGAGCGGTTGTAGACCAGCAGCGCGACGCGCAGCAGGCTGAACATGACCATCATGATCAGGGCGCACAACAGCGTGTAGGCCATATGCGATTTGACGGTCGGTTGCAGCAGGCGACTAGTAGCTCGCTGCTGATTCAGGGCGTCCGGGTTTGCCATGTCGTTTTAGGACCCATTGGAAGTTGAAGTTACAAAAATACAGTGGCGCCTTGCCCTCTGTTGGCCATCCTCGGCCCCGGGGCGTGCGCGGTGCGCAAATGTTGCACGATCAACAGCGGCATTGCCATTGATTACTGCCCGACAGCCCAACTGCCGCTTGTAGCGCTCTGGGACAAGAGGGCATGGCACAAAGTTGCGGGGTTGACTCGTTGAGGCGAGAGCGAATTGTCTTGGAGACTTTGTGAAAATTTTGTTCAACGCATATCCGGAAACAAAATAAAGCCAGCCCTTGGTAAAAAACGCAAACGCCCCGATCAAGTCGGGGCGTTGTTCAACAGGTCGTATCAACTGGATACGCGGTTACTTCTCGGCACGTTCCTTCAGCGCTTTGAGGGTATTGAACGGTGCATCGACCACGAACTTGTTGGCCAGCCACGACGGCACGCTGCCGCCCGGTTCAGTATGAACCTGGTAAGTCACTTCGACTTGATCGCCTTTGGGCACGAACTTCCAGAAACCCTTGACCTGGTCGACTCGTACAAAACCTTTTTCTTCCGGAAGGTACTTCGGTTGCCCTTCCAGCTCGCGGGTCAGGCTGCCATCGGCGCCGTCAACGGTGGTGACATGCAACACCGAGTCACGAGCAGTGACCGGCCACGGTGTATTGAACTGAGTGTAGGTCCAGCTCTGGTTGCCTTCATGCTTGAGCAGCTTCTGGACCTTGCACTCGTGAATCCAGGCGCAGGCTCCCGGAACATCTTCCTGCAGTGCACGCAGTTTGGCCATGGTGGTCTTCATGATCGTTACACCACGGTAAGCCTTGTATTGGGAACCGGCCACCTCACTCAAGGACACCTTGATACCGTCTTCGTCCTTGGCGGTTTTCCAGTCTTCGGCCTGGGCCGTGGAGGCCAGCAAAACCGTCAAACCACACAGCACAGCGATACGATGCAGCGAACCCATAGTCTTATTCCTTATTGTTGAAGTTCCGTTCGTTGAACACATCACGCGGCCGTCATTTGCTCCCACCAGCCCAGCAATTTGATCGCTTCGTCGCTGCTGCTTCCGCAAACCTCGACATCGGCCTCAAATGCCGAACACACCGCGGGGCGTTCCGGCTTGCCGAAAATGCTGCACAGGTTATCGGCAGACAGTTGTACGCATCGTTCTCCGGCGGCTTTGCCATTGGGCATGCCGGGAATCGGTGAACTGATGGAAGGGGCAATGCAACAGGCGCCACAGCCTTCACGGCATCTCATGACGACAAGCTCCTCGCGACGAGCAATGTGTTAAAGGGACGTGGCACAGAGTAACGGCTAAAACGACTGTTTTAAATTACCCGGGCCCGGGTTTTTACGCTCAAACGAACGTGACTGACCAGTCTCCGACAAAGCGTCTGCTACACGGGTCACGAACGGGGGGAATTTACTGCTTGAACTCGAACTCCAGCGCCGCGCCTTCAACTTCCCGGCGCTCTTCATTGCGCCGCTGCAGCTGCATTTCGTTGCTGATCAGGCGACCGTTCAGCTGAAACGGACTGCTTTTGCCACCGAACATTTGCGGCAACACTGCATCGTGTCGAGGCAACGGTACCGTGCCGACGGGTTTCAATTCTTCGACCTTGTCCTTGGGCAAGCTCAAGTCGAGATTGGTGGTAGGGAGTCTGGCTTTCACCACTTCACTGGCCGGTTTCGACTTGGAAGCAATGGGAGAGCGCTTTTTGACCGGCGCCGCCTTCTTTTTGGCCGGTGCGACGGTATTTTTGACCGGCGGCGTTTTCTTCGCAGTGGCGCTGGCTGTCGGCTTTTCCTGAACGGAAGCCGCCATGACGCCTTCTGCATGACACATCATCAAGAGGCAAATCAACAGCCAAACGACAGGAAAAATCGGTTTCATGGACCCAACGGCGCGAACGGCAGAAAGTCATATGCTCGCCTGTTGGCGACAACAAGACAAGCAGGCCGTTCATAACTGCCCGGCAGATCAAAAACCGCTCGTCGTCTCCTGACACAGTTGCGTCGCCAGCAGCCCCAACGTCATCAACGCACGCTCGGCCTCGCGGTTCCAGGGTGTGCCGCAATTCAGGCGAATGCAGTGATTGAATTGCTCGGTGTTACTGAAAATAAGCCCCGGTGCAATGCTGATGCCTTGCTGCAACGCACGCACATGCAACTCCTGTGTGTTGACCCGCCCCGGCAGGCTGACCCACAGGATGAAACCGCCAGTAGGCCGGCTCATCTGTGTGCCTTCCGGGAAGTATTGCTGCACTGCCAGTTGGAAAGCACTGAGGTTCTTGCGGTACTCCTGACGGATATAACGCAAATGCCGGTCGTAACCGCCGTTCTCCAGATAGGCCGCAATGCCCATTTGCGTGACGCTACAGGCCGAATGCGTGCTGAAGGTCTGCAAGCGCTGGATTTCCGACTGGTACTTGCCGGCAATCATCCAGCCGATCCGCACGCCGGGCGACAGGGTTTTGGAGAAGCTGGAGCAATAAATCACCCGATCCAGCCGGTCATAGGCCTTGAGCGATTTGGTGCGGCCCTGCTCGAACATCAGCTCGCCGTAAATATCGTCTTCGACAACCTGAATATCGAAATCCGAGGCCAGGCGCAGCAGTTGTTTCTGCCGCTCTTCGGGCATGGTGCCGCCCAAGGGATTGCTCAGGCGCGTGGTCAACACCAGTGCCTTGATCGACCACTGGTTGGCCGCCAGTTGCAAGGCTTCGAGGCTCATGCCGGTGGCCGGATCGCTGGGGATCTCAATGACTTTCAGCCCCAGCAGGTCGGCCAGTTGCAGCAAACCGTAATAGGTCGGCGACTCGGCGGCGATCAGATCGCCCGGCCGGGTCAATACGCGCAGAGACATCTGCAACGCATCGACGCAGCCATGGGTGATGACCACCTCCGATGGATCGACCACCACGCCAGCATCGCGCATGCGGATCGCCACTTGCCGCCGCAATGGCTCGAAACCTGGGCTGAACATGTAGCTGAACGCGCGCGGACTATGGAAACGGGTGACTTTGGCCAGTTGCTGATGCAGTGCCCGCACCGGCAGATAATCGACGCTCGGTACGGCTGCGCCCAACGGGAACACGCCTTCGCGGCGGGATTCGACCAGGACTTGCTGAATGATGCTGCTGCGGGTGACCAGGCCCGGACGCTCGACCCGGGCGATATCCGGGGTCGGTGCGGTGAGGGCCGGCGTCTGGTGCACGTAATAACCGGATTGCGGCCGGGCACGAATCAGCCCTTGATCTTCAAGGTTGGCGTAGGCCTGCAACACCGTCGCATGGCTGACGTTGAGCTGCGAGCTCATCTTGCGCACCGAAGGCACGCGCTCCCCCGGTTGATAGACACCGCGGCGAATGTCTTCGGCCAGTTGCTGAGCAATACGTTGATAGAGCAAGAGATTGGTCATGACGCAGCACTCGATTTCACGGGCATTTTATTCTTGTGTGAAACAATACCGGAACAGTTTAGAAGTGTACTGGGACAGTTACTACAATAGTCGACCATACAGTGCGGTGTCAGCAAAAACTGTACTGTTCTACGACGCATTTGACGGGCGCAAAAAAACCCGGCGCTGCTGAACAGGCCGGGTTTTCCAGTGACGCAGCCCTTAACGAGCCGCGCCGAGCTGGCCTTTTTCGTCGGAGAACACAATTTCCACCCGACGGTTCTGGGCACGACCGCGCTCGGAAGCGTTGGCGTCCACCGGGTACTCATCGCCGTAACCTTCAACCTGGATGCGCTTGTCGTCGATACCCAGGTCCGTCAGCACGTCAGCCACCGATTGCGCACGGTCGCGAGACAGCTTGAGGTTTTCCTGTTTACCGCCAGTGCTGTCGGTGTAGCCCTCGATCCGCACCACACGCTTGGGGTTGAGCTGCAGGAACTGGACGATCTTCAGCACCACGCGGTTCGCCGAGCTCTTCAGCTCCGCCTCACCGGTATCGAACAGCACATCACCCAGGGTCATCACCAGACCACGGTCGGTCTGGGTGGTCGCCAGCGCCACGATCTGCTCTTCGAGCCACTTGCCCTGTTGCTGCACGCTGAGCAACTTGGACTCACGCAACGCCAGTTGTAGGCGCTGACGCTCGAGCTCGAGCTTCGCTGCGCGCTCCTCATTGAGCACCTGATTGGTGTGCTCCCGGGCGATTTCGCTGTAGCGCTGACTCAGGTAGGCGTAATGCGCCACGTCCGAACCGCTGCCCCAATAGCTGGACAGTCGATCGGCACGGGCCAGGGACTCGCCGGCACGGATCACGTCCTTGGGCGCGATACGCAACACGTTGGAGTCTTCCTTGACCTTCTGGAAGTCGGTACCGGCCTGCTGCAACGCAGCTTCGCTGTGTTGACCGGCGCAACCATACAGGCTTGCGCAGCCGGCCAGGATCAAGCCGCCGAGTGCTTTGGTCTTCAGGCTCATTGGGCATCTCCCAGTTGCTTGCGCAGGCGGGTGATGCGGGTATTGAGCACGTTCAACTGCGCCTCGCTCTTGAGTGTCAGAACCCGGGCTTCGGCCAGACGCGCGTCCAGCTCGGCCTGCTCGGCCCGCATGCGCGCATTCTTGAAGGACTGGTCGGCCATATTGCCCTTGGCACGATTGAACTTGTCCTGGGCCAGTTTCAGCTCCGGCACCTCATCGGCGGTAGCGCCCACGGCCTTGGCTTGTTCGAGGGCCTGTTCGGTCAGGCGTATTTGTTCATTCGGCGCCGGATCGGCTGCACAACCCGCCAGAGCCAGAACGGCCAGGGCAGCGAAAAGAGGTCGAATACTCACTAAAAATCCCTACTGTTTTGGGGTACTGACCGGTTGTGGCTGCTGTTGTGAGCCTTGTGCTTTCCAACGCTCGATATTGCGCAGCAGCGCGGCTTCCGTCAGTCCGGACGCGGGCAATTCTGTCATCTTTTTAGCCAGCTGTCCGCGCAACCAAGGATCGTTGCAAGCAGAGTTATGGGAAACCGCGAGATACAGACCGGGTTTATCGATGGGTTGTGGGTGGGCCATCAAGTCATCGGCCAGGCCCAACGATTGCGCCAGGGCCATGCCCGAGTAGCGGCCGGCAAGGACAAACTCCACTTCGCCGAGCAGCAACTTCTGAAAGGCCTGAGTCAGATTGGGCGTGCGCACGAGGGTCAATTGCTGCTCGGCGAAAGTGCCGAATGAAGGGGTCACCCGAGCCTTTTCCGACAACGCGCCGGGATGACCGTGAAGGTCCTGCGCTTCGTTGTAGACCAATAGCGAATCGTTGCGGGTCCAGACCAGGTAATCGTTTTCCAACAGCGCTGGATGGATGTAATCCAGATTTTCCAGTTCAGTGACCATCAACGGCGCATCGGCCAGCATGTCCATGCGCCCGCTGCGCACTTCGTCCAGGGCCTGGGAGCGTTTGCCGGCATAAAGCAGCTCGACCTTGATGCCCAACTCCCCCGCCACTTGCTGCAACAGATCTGCACTGGCGCCAATCAGGTGCTTGGGGTTTTGCGGGTCTTGCCACAGATACGGCGGCGCGTCGGGACTGCCGGTCACCACCAGGCGCTCGCACTTGCCGGCAGCGCTGGACAGCCCCGGCATCAACGCCAGACTTAAACACAATCCTGGCAAAAAAGAGCAGCCAAACCAGCGGCGCAGATCCATGGCAACACTCTCCCCACTCAAATCCGGAACAAAAAAAAGCCCGACCAAAAGGCCGGGCTCTTTATAAGTCAAGCCGCCGGATTAGACCAGCTTCTCGAACTCAGGGATGGCTTCGAACAGGTCTGCCACCAGGCCGTAATCGGCCACCTGGAAGATCGGCGCTTCTTCGTCCTTGTTGATCGCCACGATCACTTTGGAGTCTTTCATGCCGGCCAGGTGCTGGATCGCGCCGGAGATACCGACGGCGATGTACAGCTGTGGCGCAACGATCTTGCCAGTCTGACCGACCTGCATGTCGTTGGGTACGAAACCTGCGTCAACCGCAGCGCGCGAAGCACCGACGGCAGCGCCCAGCTTGTCGGCCAGGGCGTACAGGTGTTTGAAGTTGTCGCCGTTCTGCATGCCACGACCACCGGAAACGACGATCTTGGCAGCGGTCAGTTCCGGACGATCGGACTTGGCCAGTTCTTCGTTGACGAAGCTGGAAGTGCCGGCGTTGTGAACAGCGGCAACCGCTTCAACAGCGGCGGAACCACCTTCGGCAGCCACCGGGTCGAAACCGGTAGCACGCACGGTGATCACTTTCACTGCAGCATTCGATTGCACAGTAGCGATGGCGTTACCGGCGTAGATCGGGCGCTTGAAGGTATCGGCGCTTTCTACCGAGATGATCTCGGAGATCTGGTCAACGTCCAGCTGAGCGGCGACGCGCGGCAGGATGTTTTTGCCGTTGGAAGTGGCGGCAGCCAGGATGTGGCTGTAGCCCTTGCCCAACTCGGCTACCAGTGGAGCAACGTTTTCCGGCAGCTGATGCGCGTAAGCAGCATTGTCAGCGTTCAGGACTTTGCTCACGCCAGCGATTTTCGCAGCGGCTTCAACCACGGCGCCAGCGCCCTGGCCTGCAACCAGAACGTGGATGTCGCCACCGATCTTGGCGGCAGCAGCAACGGTGTTCAGCGTGGCCGGGGCCAGCACTTTGTTGTCGTGTTCGGCGATTACCAAGATAGTCATGATTAGATTACCTTCGCTTCGTTTTTCAGTTTCTCGACCAGTTCAGCCACCGACTTGACCTTGATACCCGCGCTGCGTGCAGCTGGCGCTTCGACTTTCAGGGTCTTGTTGGTGGAGGCGGTGGAAACGCCCAAAGCGTCCGGAGTCAGCACTTCGAGAGGCTTCTTCTTGGCTTTCATGATGTTTGGCAGGGACGCGTAGCGCGGCTCGTTCAAACGCAGGTCGGTGGTGACGATGGCCGGCAGTTTCAGGGAAACCGTCTGCGCGCCGCCGTCGATTTCGCGGGTCACGGCAACTGTATCGCCGGTCACTTCGACTTTCGACGCGAACGTGCCCTGACCGTAGCCGCTCAATGCCGCGAGCATCTGGCCAGTCTGGTTGTTGTCGCTGTCGATGGCTTGTTTGCCGAGGATCACCAGCTGTGGCTGCTCCTTGTCGACCACTGCCTTGAGCAGCTTGGCCACGGCCAGGGAAGTCAGATCTTCAGCGGATTCGACGAGGATGGCGCGGTCGGCACCCAGAGCCAGCGCGGTGCGCAGTTGCTCTTGAGCGGTGGATGGGCCGATGGAGACGACGACGATTTCAGTCGCCACGCCTTTCTCTTTCAGACGTACGGCTTCTTCCACTGCGATTTCGCAGAACGGGTTCATCGACATCTTGACGTTGGCGAGGTCGACGCCGGAATTGTCCGCCTTGACGCGAACCTTGACGTTGTAATCCACAACGCGTTTGACAGCTACAAGAACCTTCATGGATTCCTCGTTACTCTCCGGTGAAAAGAAAGTCGCCTAGGCGAACCTGGCGGTTGATGCTCATCGGCGCAAGGGCACCTCTAAAAACGCTGGCAGGTGTATCGGGTGAACCTTGCTCACGAGGCTGATGACCGTTCGTCAGTGGTGACCGATAAGTCATTCATTACCGCGACGTGTAAACTGCGCGCGATACCTGCACGGCGCTTCACCTTGTACTGCCATCGCCCTGTCTTTAGAGGTGCTCTTGGAACCTGTATTCAGCCTACGGCGAGCGCAAAACCGCCCGTATCTTGACCGGAACACCTATTCCGGTCAATACGGCAAAATGGCCAGTCATAAGCCGCGTGACTTTGATTTATCTGGCTTTGAGCCGATTCAAACAAACGTTTGTATTGGACGCTAAGAGTGGTGTAGATATAATGCGCCACCCAGAGAGAAAGGTGGTTCATCGATTGTCCTCTGTGCCGCACTGTGGGGAATTCATGAATGCGACACCTAACCTCCAATTAGAAAAAAAAACTGTTGAGCCTTGAGTAGGAGATAGCCTGTGGAACGCGAATACATGGAATTCGACGTGGTCATCGTCGGTGCCGGCCCCGCTGGCCTGTCCGCCGCCTGCCGTTTGAAGCAGAAGGCCGCCGAAGCCGGTAAGGAAATCAGCGTCTGCGTGGTCGAAAAAGGCTCCGAAGTCGGCGCTCATATCCTGTCCGGTGCCGTGTTCGAACCACGGGCCCTGAACGAACTGTTCCCGGACTGGAAAGAACTCGGCGCGCCGCTGAACACGCCAGTCACCCGCGATGACATCTTCGTTCTGAAAAACGCTGACAGCGCGCAGAAGATTCCAGACCTCTTTGTGCCCAAGACCATGCACAACGAAGGCAACTACATCATCTCCCTGGGCAACCTGTGCCGCTGGCTGGCCCAGCAGGCCGAGAACCTGGGCGTGGAAATCTACCCGGGCTTCGCCGCCCAGGAAGCGCTGTTCGACGAGAACGGCGTGGTTCGCGGGATCATCACCGGCGATCTGGGCGTTGACCGCGAAGGTAAGCCGAAAGAAGGCCTGTACACCCCGGGCATGGAACTGCGCGCCAAGTACACGCTGTTCGCCGAAGGTTGCCGCGGCCACATCGGCAAGCAGCTGATCAAGCGTTTCAACCTCGACAGCGAAGCCGACGCCCAGCACTACGGCATCGGCCTGAAAGAAATCTGGGAAATCGACCCGGCCAAGCACCAGCCAGGCCTGGTGGTCCACACCGCCGGCTGGCCGCTGGACATCATGGGCACCGAGAACACCGGGGGCTCGTTCCTCTATCACTTGGAAAACAACCAGGTGGTGGTCGGTCTGATCGTCGATCTTTCCTACAGCAACACCTTCCTGTCGCCGTTCGATGAGTTCCAGCGCCTCAAGCATCACCCGGTGCTCAAGCAATACCTGGAAGGCGGCAAGCGTGTCAGCTACGGCGCACGCGCCATCTGCAAAGGCGGCCTGAACTCGCTGCCGAAAATGGTCTTCAAGGGCGGCGCGCTGATCGGTTGCGACCTCGGCACCCTGAACTTCGCCAAGATCAAAGGCAGCCACACGGCGATGAAGTCCGGCATGCTTGCCGCTGACGCCGTGGCCGATGCGCTGTTCGCCGATCTGGACGGCACGCAAGAGCTGACTACTTACGTCGACGCCTTCAAGAAGAGCTGGCTCTACGACGAACTGTTCGCCAGCCGCAACTTCGGCCCGGCAATCCACAAGTTCGGCGCCATCGTCGGCGGCGGTTTCAACTGGATCGACCAGAACATCTTCGGCGGCAAACTGCCGTTCACCCTGCACGACACCAAACCGGATTACGCTTGCCTGAAACTGGCGGCCGACTGCAAGAAGATCGACTACCCGAAACCGGACGGCAAGATCAGCTTCGACAAACTCAGCTCGGTGTTCATCTCCGGAACCAACCACGAAGAAGAGCAGCCGTGCCATCTGAAGCTGGCCGACGCGAGCATCCCGATCAGCAAGAACCTGCCGCTGTACGATGAACCTGCCCAGCGTTACTGCCCGGCCGGCGTGTACGAAGTGGTCACCCAGGAAGACGGCGAGAAGCGCTTCCAGATCAACGCCCAGAACTGTGTTCACTGCAAGACCTGCGACATCAAGGACCCTGCACAGAACATCACCTGGGTGGCACCGGAAGGTGCTGGTGGCCCGACTTACCCGAACATGTAAGTCGATCGCTTGAACAACAAGGCTCCCTGAACGGGGGCCTTTTTGTTGCCTGCAATCCAGACATCAACACAAACCCCATGTGGGAGCGAGCCTGCTCGCGAAAGCGGTGTGTCAGTCGGCATCAATGCTGGATGATAAACCGCAATCGCGAGCAGGCTCGCTCCCACAAGGGACATCGCTGGATCAGGCAGCGCGCTCATCCCCCGGATTACGTTCAAAGTAGCGCTTGTACTCGCGACTGAACTGCGACGTGCTCTGATACCCCACCCGATGCGCTACCTGAGCCACGCCCAGTCCTTCGCCCAGCAACAACTGCTGGGCCCTGAGCAAGCGCAAACGCTTCAAGTACTGCACCGGCGACAACAAGGTGCTGCGTTTGAAATGCTCATGAAACGTCGACGCGCTCATGTTCGCGCAACTGGCCAGGGCGTCGACGTTCAGCGGCTCGGTGTAATGCGCATGCAGATGGCTCAGGGAGGCCGCGATCCGGGCGAACTGCCCCTGTTGCTCCACCAGCGCCCGCAATACATCAGCTTGCGGCCCACGCAAGGCGACGAACAACAACTCACGCAATCGCGCCTGTCCCATAACCTGGCTCTCCAGCGGGTCGTGCAGACAGCGCAACAACCGTTCAACACAACCACGCATCGCATCATCGAGCACCGCCGAAGTCATGGACTCTGGCGTCTGCGCCGCGATACAGCGCCCCGACGCCAGACCCATGGCCAGCACCAATTCACCGAGCAACACCCGGTCAATGGCGATGGAAATGCCCAGCATCGGGCCATCGGGCGCGGAAAACGTCTCGCACTCGAACGGCACCGGCAGCGCTTGAATCAAATAATGCCCGGCACCGTATTCCAGAGTACGCGACCCCAGATACGCCAACTTGCTGCCCTGGGCGATGATGACCAGGCTTGGCTCGTAGATTTGCGGGCCACGGGCCAAATCACAACTGGCCCGCAAAACCTGCACGCCCGGCAACGTGGTAGGCGTGAAACCATCGCGGGTGGTCAGCGGCTGGATCAGCGAAACCAGCGTGGCATTGGCATCGAGATGACGGGTCAACAACATGGAGAGCTCTTCACAAAAAAGTCGCGAAAAAAGGGATGAAAACATCATCGCAGGTCTGAACGCCAATGCGGCCAATCAACGGCGCATACCGGAGGATTAGGCATGACACCCGGAGGAATCGCCATGGCCGGTCACCCGTGCGGTGCCCAGAATGGCTCGCCTCACCTGTCACTGCTTTGCGAGGTTCACCATGTACACCGCCATCGGATACGCCGCTCAGTCGCCCACCACTCCCCTCGCCCCGATGAAATTCGAACGCCGCAGCCCTCGGGCCGACGATGTGGCGATCGAAATTCTCTACTGCGGCGTCTGCCATTCCGACATCCACCAGGCGCGCAACGAGTGGGGCATTGCGGTTTACCCGCTGATGCCCGGCCATGAGATCGTCGGCAAAGTGACCGCCGTCGGCGCGAACGTTACTAAACACAAAGTCGGCGATCTGGTCGGCGTCGGTTGCATGGTCGACTCGTGCCGCCATTGCGAAGCCTGCCAGGCCGATCTGGAGCAATACTGCCTCGAAGGCCCGACCATGACGTACGCCACCCCGGACCGGGTCGATGGCAGCAACACGATGGGCGGTTACTCCGACAGCATCGTGGTCAGCGAGCACTTTGTCGTGCGCATCCCGGAGAAGCTCGACCTGGCCAGCGCCGCGCCGATTCTATGTGCCGGCATCACCACCTACTCGCCGCTCAAGCACTACGGCGTGAAGGCCGGTGACAAGGTCGGGATTCTTGGCATGGGCGGTCTCGGTCACATGGGGATCAAGTTCGCCAAGGCGATGGGCGCTGAGGTGACCTTGTTCACCCGCTCGGCGAGCAAGGCTGAAGAAGGTCGTCGCCAAGGCGCGGACCACGTGATCGTGTCCACCGATGCCGAACAGATGAAGGCCGCCGCCGGACAATTCGACTTCCTGCTGGACACCATTCCGGTGCAGCACGACCTCAACCCCCACCTCGATACCCTGCGTTTCGACGGCGTGCACATTCTGGTGGGCTTGATCGAGCCGATCGATCCGCCGGTGCATGCTGCCAAACTGGTATTGGGTCGTCGCATGCTGGCCGGCTCCCTGATCGGTGGCATCGCCGAAACCCAGGAAGTGCTGGATTTCTGTGCCGAGCACGGCATCTCCTGCGACATCGAAATGCTCGACATCCGCCAGATCAACGAGGCTTACACCCGCATGATCGCCGGTGACGTGAAATACCGCTTCGTGATCGACATGGCGACGCTGAAGCTCTAAACCTTCAGGCCCAATTCCGCCGACAGCCGGGCTGTGACCCCTTTGATCAGGGGAATCAGCTCGGCCATTTTTTCCAGTGGCATGTACGGCACGGTGCTGGCGATGCTGATGCCGGCGACAATGCGCTTGCTGGCATCGCGGATCGGTGCCGCCACGCAGCGAATCGACGGTTCGTTGTCCTCCAGGTCGAAGGCGTAGCCGCCGGCCACGTACTCGATCATGCGCTGCTGAAACTGTTCCCAGGATTGCTCCGGGTGCTGCGGCCAGAACTGATTTTTCCCGCCCACCGGCAAGCTGATTTCATACAGCCGTTGCCATTCTTCCTGCGAGTCATCAAGCATCAGCGCCTTACCAATCCCGGTACGCGCCAACGGCATGCGATGGCCGACCCGCGAACGCATTTCCGGGCCATTGCGCCCCGGATTCTTGAGCAGGTACAGCACCTCGTCGCCTTCACGAATCGCCAGGTGAATGGTATCGCCGGTCAACGCCGACAACTCATCCAGATACGGCCCGGCCAGCGTCACCAACGGCAGCTCTTCGCGCGCCTGAAAACCCAGCTCGATCAGTTTCGGCCCCAACAGATAGCCCACCTGCGGCACTACCCGCAGATAACGCTCGTCCACCAGGCAACTGGCCAGACGATGGGTGGTGCTGCGCGTCGTACCGATCAGCCGGGCGATTTCCTTGAGATCGCGGGCGCCACTGGCCACCGCCTGCACCACACCCAGGCCGCGAAGCAGTGTCTGGGTGCCGGTCGGCGCGGCGTCCTTGGCGATTTTTGGGGCGTCTTCCTGCATATCCAGCCTTTACCGTTGAGCGAGGGAACGGGCGGCATTATGGTCGCCCGACGGCTGCGACTACAACTTGATACGCTCGACCTTGCCCACCAGCAACACGTAGGACAGCGCGCCCAGCAACGCCAGAACCGAGATATAGGTGATCGCCGGAGCAAACGAATCACCGGAGGCAAGGAAACCGATGACGATCGGCGTGGTGATCGCCGCCAGGTTGCCGATGAAATTGAACACCCCTCCGGTCAGACCGAGCAAGCGTGCCGGGGCCAGGGTCGACACCAGCGACCAGGTGATCGAGGCCAGACCGTTGCCGAAGAAGGCCAGCGCGAGGAAGGCAATCACCAGCGGTGTCGACTCAACGAAGTTGGCGCCGATGATCGAAGTGGAAATCAGCAGTCCGCCAATGATCGGTAGCTTGCGGGCGAAGCCTACGGTGTAGCCGCGACGGATCAAAAAATCCGAGAAGAACCCCGAACACAGCACGCCGACAAACGCTGCGAGAAACGGCAGTGACGCCAGCAAGCCAGACTTGATGAAGTCCATCCCGCGATATTTCACCAGGTAAGTCGGGAACCACGTCAGGAAGAACCATAAGGTCGAATTGAGGCAGAACTGGCCGAGGTAAATGCCCCACAACTTGCGCTTGCTCAGGACAATTCCGAGGTCGATCCAGCTGAATTTTGCCTTGGCCCTGGCGGCTTCAGCCTGAATATCCACCAACCCGCCGCCCTCGCGGATCAGCTCGATTTCCGCGTCATTGGCGCCCTTGAAATCCCGTGGTTCGCGATACACCGCGTACCAGATCACCGCCCAAAGGATACCCACCACACCGGTGCTGACAAACACCATGTGCCAACCATATTGGTGTTGCAGCCAGGCAAGCACCGGTGTCAGGAACGCCAGGCCGACGAACTGCCCGGAGGTGTAGAAACCAATGGCCGTGGCGCGTTCGCGCTCGGGGAACCAGGTTGTCACTACGCGGCTGTTGATCGGATACGCCGGCGCTTCCAGGGCACCGACCGCCATGCGCAGCACGAACAGCGCAATGAAACTGGCGGCGAAGCCGAGCATCACCGTGGCCAACGACCACAGCAGCAATGCAACGCTATAGAGAATGCGCGGCGGCACCCGGTCCACCAGCCAGCCGCCGGGGATCTGCATGGCGGCGTAGGTCCAGCCGAACGCGGAGAAAATCAACCCGACATGAATCGGATCGATGCCCAGGTCACTGGTCAGCGCCGGGGCGGCAATGGACAGGTTGCTGCGGTCCAGGTAGTTGATCACCACGGTGATGAACAACAGGACCATGATGAAAAATCGCTTGCGACTGGGCGTCACCAACGACGCCTGCCCGGTGAGGGTTTGCGGTTGCATGGGGGTGCCTCTTCTTATGTTTATTGAGGTCAATGAGAAAATCGGGGGGTAACGCAGATCCCTCTCTATCCATGGAGATCAAGTGTGGGAGCGGGCTTGCTCGCGAAGATGGCGGCAGATCCAACATTGATGTGACTGCCAGGACGCTTTCGCGAGCAAGCCCGCTCCCACACTTGGAACTGTGTTGAGTCAGGTGGTGATCACCACTCGGCAAAACTGCCATCGGCATGGCGCCAGATCGGGTTGCGCCAGCGGTGGCCAACGGCGGCACGTTCGATCACGTATTCCTCGTTGATCTCGATGCCCAGGCCCGGCCCATTGGGGATCTTCACGAAGCCTTTGTCGTAGTCGAACACGCGCGGGTCTTTCACGTAATCGAGCAGGTCGTTGCTCTCGTTGTAATGGATGCCCAGGCTCTGTTCCTGAATGAACGCGTTGTAGCAAACCGCATCCAGTTGCAGGCATGCCGCCAGGGCAATCGGGCCCAGCGGGCAATGCAGCGCCAGCGCCACGTCATAGGCTTCGGCCATGTTGGCGATCTTGCGGGTTTCGGTGATGCCGCCCGCGTGGGACGCATCAGGCTGGATGATGTCGACGTAGCCTTCGCTGAGCACACGCTTGAAATCCCAGCGCGAGAACAACCGCTCGCCGAGGGCAATCGGTGTACTGGTCAGCGGCGCCAGTTCTTTCAGCGCTTCGTAGTTCTCACTGAGCACCGGCTCTTCGATGAACATCAGTTTGTACGGGTCGAGTTCCTTCATCAGCACCTTGGCCATCGGCTTGTGTACCCGACCGTGGAAGTCCACGCCGATGCCGACATTCGGGCCGACCGCATCGCGCACGGCGGCAACGTTGGCCAGCGCCAGGTCGACTTTCTCGAAGGAATCGAGGAACTGCAGCTCTTCGGTGCCGTTCATTTTCACCGCGGTGAAACCACGGCTGACCGCTTCTTTCGCGGCGCGCGCGGTGTCCGCCGGGCGATCACCACCGATCCACGAATAAACCCGGATCTTGTCCCTCACCTGGCCACCCAGCAAATCGCTGACCGACACACCCAGCGCCTTGCCCTTGATGTCCCACAATGCCTGGTCGATACCGGCCAGCGCGCTCATGTGGATCGCCCCGCCACGGTAGAAGCCGCCACGGTAGAGCACGGTCCAGATGTCTTCGATGTTGCGTGGGTCTTTACCGATCAGGTAGTCGGACAATTCCTCGACCGCAGCAGCGACGGTGTGCGCGCGGCCTTCGACCACGGGCTCGCCCCAACCCGTCACGCCCTCGTCGGTCTCGACCTTGAGGAAGCACCAGCGCGGCGGAACGATGAAGGTGGTGAGTTTGGTGATTTTCATCTCTATTGTCTCTCTTGTAGATGCAGCGCTCACAGCGCCAGAAAGTCTTAACGCAGAGCGTTCCATGCAGCGACATATGCCTTGGCGCGCACCGCTACTTCGTCAGCCGTCATGCCTGGTTTGAACAACCCGGAGCCGAGACCGAAACCTTTGACGCCAGCCTCGACAAACACCTGCATGTTGTCTGGCGTAATCCCGCCCACCGGCACCAGCACCGTCCCCGCCGGCAACACCGCCAGCCAGGCTTTCACTACAGCGGGGCCCATTTGTTCGGCCGGGAACATCTTCAGCACATCCGCCCCTTCGGCCAGGGCTGCAAAGGCTTCGGTCGGCGTCGCGACGCCCGGCGACAGGAACAGCCCTGCTGCCTTCGCCGCACGTAACACCTTGGCATCGCTGTGGGGCATGACGATCACCTGGCCGCCCGCCGCTTTCACTTGCTCGACCTGTTCCGGCGTCAACACCGTGCCCGCGCCGATCAGGCAATCGGCGGGTAATGTGCTGCGCAGGATGCGGATACTTTCGTACGGCTCAGGGGAATTAAGCGGCACTTCGATGACGCGAAATCCGGCTGAATACAGGACTTCGCCGACGGCTGCCGCCTCTTGCGGACGCAGGCCACGCAAGATCGCGATCAGACCGTTTTGTGCCAATGCTTGCTTGAGCATGTCAGACCTCCAGTCAGGTTTAACGGGATGGGTTTGCAGTGACCAGTCCGGCGGCGACCGCCAACTGCCACAAGCCGCGTTCGGTGGCCTGCTCGGCCAGGGTCACCCGGGTAAAACCGCAGGCGTCGAGCGCCCGGCTGTAGCGAGTGCAGAGTTGGGCATTGCCGATAAGGATGATCGAGGGCAGGTGCACGCTATTGCGTCGACGCCGCTGAACATTGGCCAGGGCCGACAGTTCATGGCCGATCAGCAGGCCGGACAGATAGTCCGGCTGAGCGGTGGCGCTCAGCTCGCCGGTCAGCCCCAGGCTGCGGGCACTGAACAACGTCGACAGCGGCCCGATCTCGCCGTCCGCCGACAGCGCCACTTGCACGCCACGGTCAAAAGCATCGCCATCAAAAGCCCCGCCGCGCTGCTGAGTGCGCCCCAGAATGCTGTATTCGCTGAGCACGGCGAAGACTTCGCCGGTCATGAAGGTATCGAAATGCACGATGCAGCCGTCGGCCACTTGCACCCATTTCGAATGACTGCCCGGCAGGCCGATCAACAGATCGTTGCCCGCCTCGCCCGGCAGATTCTGCAATACGCCGAGGACCTGGGTTTCCTCGCCACGCATGACGTTGGGCAAGTGCGAACGCTGAATCACACCCGGCACGATGTGCACATCGATACCGCGAAGACTGCGAACGGTTTGTAGGGAAGTTCCGAGATTGGCGACGTTGGCCGGCGTGTCGCAGTAGGCCGCTTCGCGCCAGCCCTGAGCACTGCCGACCATGCCACAGGCAATCACCGGCACATCGGGCTGCGCGTCGAGCCAATCACCGCAAGCCTCATCAAAGGCCAGTTCAAAACCGTCGGCGCACGCCTGACCGGCGATGGTTCGCGGCGTCTTGGGCAACTGCATGATCCCGGACGACAGCGCTCGCTGTTCCAGCACCTGGCCACCGAAGCCGAGTTTGTAAGCACGTAATGAGGTTGTCCCCCAATCGAGCGCGATCAATTGCGCCAGCATCGCTTCACCTGTTTTGTTTTTGGCAGTGAGTGAGCTGGACTATAAACCTGGACGAGGGATAATCTCAATATATAAATATCAATCCCACATATTGAGACATCACAAAAAAAGATCGCAGCCTTCGGCAATTCCTACAGATTCGATGTACGCCCGCAATATCGCGGTCGAAACACAATCCCGTGCAGGAGCTGCCGAAGGCTGCGATCTTTTAGAGGATCAATGACCGGCGGCAAAATCCCTTAGCACCGCCCCATCCATCCGATAGCGCACCCACTCTTCCTGCGGTTGTGCGCCGAGGGATTTGTAGAATTCAATCGCCGGTTTGTTCCAGTCCAGCACGCTCCATTCGAAACGGCCGCAGTCGTTGGCACAGGCGATTTTTGCCAGGTGGCGCAGCAAGGTTTTACCGGCACCGCCGCCCCGTTGTTCAGGGGTGATGTAGAGGTCTTCGAGGTACAGGCAATTGCTGCCCAGCCAGGTGGAATAGCTGAAGAAGAACACCGCGAAGCCGATCGGCAGGCCATCGCGCAGGCAGATCAGGCCATGGGCGGTGGCGCCTTCGCTGAACAGGCTGCGCTCGATGTCGGCGACGCTGGCGATGACTTCGTGGCGGGCACGTTCGAAGTCGGCCAGTTCAGTGATGAACGCGAGGATTTGCGGAGCATCGCTGGGGGTTGCCGGGCGGATTTCGATCGTCATGGACGTGCCTTGTCAAAAGTTGAAAACGCCATACTAAGTCCGCGCGCGGCGCTCGTCACATTTGAAATGATGGAGGGGGCCTTTGTGGCTAATGTCGATTCGCTAAGTAATCTCAGCGGTAACACACTCTCCGTAGCAGCTGCCGAGCCTGCGAGGCTCGGCAGCTGCTACGGATTGCATTTACGGTTTAACTTACTGGCATTGGAGCAAGCTCCCTCGCCACAAAAGCGTTTTCATACTTAGGACATTTATGAGCACCGCTGCTTTCGCACCTCTGCAGAATCTGGCTTCTAAACTGCTGCCCCATGCGCTGGAACCGGGCGAGGACGGCGCCCACGATCTGTCGCACTTGCAACGGGTATGGCACAACGTGCGCACGCTTCATGCTGAAGAAAGCGGTGATCTTGAAGTGCTGCTGGCCGCCGTGCTGTTGCACGATTGCGTGGCGGTGGAGAAGAACTCGCCGCTGCGTTCCCAGGCGTCACGGCTGGCGGCGCGGAAAGCGTCGACAGTGCTGACAGCCATGGATTGGCCCGGCGCAAAAATCACCGCGGTCGTCCATGCCATTGAGGCCCATAGTTTCAGCGCCAACATCACGCCCACGACCCTAGAAGCCCGAATCATCCAGGACGCCGACCGCCTCGACTCCCTTGGCATGCTCGGCGTGGCGCGAACCTTCTACATTGCCGGGCGCATGGGCAGCGCGCTGTACGACCCTTTGGACCCCGAGGCAAACGAGCGGGACTACGACGACAAGCGCTTTTGCCTCGATCATTTCCAGACAAAACTGCTGCACCTGGCGGACGGCTTCCAAACGACCACCGGCCAGCGTCTGGCACAAGTTCGCCATCAACGCCTGAAGGGATTCATGGAGCTGTTCAAGGAAGAAATCGGCGTCGACTGAAAGGCTTGGATTACACCGCTCGTCGTTCATCAGGCACCAATCCCGGTCGGGGACGGACCAATATCGAGTAACGGCTCGCCGATGCGAGCGAGGAGCACACTCGTCCATCCCAACCAAGAGGTCACCATGAACGTCGATAAAAACCTGGAAAAAGAAGTCCTGACCCGCTTGCTGCATGCCCACCCAAGCGGTTTGGGCAAGGAGGTTCTGGACAACTACCGGGGGGAGAAAGTCGTGGCCAGCACCCTTGCGACGCTGCAGGAGCGTGGGCTGATCCAGCACGGTCATGTGATCTGCAACGAAGCCGGCGAACACTCGCTGAACCTGCCGATCAAACTCAGCGCCGCTGGGGTTGAGGCGGCGCGCAAACTGGATACCTGACGCGTAGGAGAAATCCCATGCCACGTGGAAGCAAAGACAAATACACCGCCGAGCAGAAACGCAAGGCCGAACATATCGAAGAAAGCTACGAACACAAAGGCGTGTCAAAAGATGAAGCCGAGGCCCGCGCCTGGGCGACGGTGAACAAGCAGTCGGGTGGCGGTGAGCGCGCCGGTGGCTCGGGACGCAATAAGCCGGCCGCTGCCAAGTCTGCCGATCGCAAGGAATCAGCCCGCCGTGCAGTCGCCACCAGAGAGGGCAAACCGCGCAACAGCAAGGCTTCACGCGATACCCAGACGGTGGACAGCCTGATGAAGGAAGCCCGGGCGAAGAAGATTCCGGGGCGCTCGAGCATGCGCAAGCAAGAGCTGATCGAGGCGCTGCGCAAGGCGAGTTAAAGGTCAGGACTGAGGGTGAATTCGAGGGCCTCTTCGCGAGCAAGCCCACATTGGATCTGTGTTGTTCACAAGACCCAATGTGGGAGCGGGCTTGCTCGCGAAAGCGCTGGATCAGGCGCCAAAAGTCTCAAAGATCAACGCATCCACCTCCGCCGCCCCCGGCGAAGTCGCCGGCCCCCAACGAGTGACCGCCAACGCCGCTGCCGCATTCGCCCGCCGTGCCGCTTCAGCCGCCGACAAGCCCTGCGCCAACCCGGCAACAAACACCCCTGCATGGGCATCCCCCGCACCGTTGCTGTCGACGGCCGAGACCTTGAATCCCGGCACCTGCCGACGGTCGCCATGCTGGTTGATCCAGCAACCCTGCGGCCCATCGCGAACCACCATCAGGGCGTCCGTCGGCAACTGATCCGCCAAAATATTCAACGCCTCGGCAATCTCCGACGCCCCGGTAAACCGCAGCGCCTCGACACGGTTGCTGGTCCACAGATCGATGCGTGGCAGCAAGGCCTTCATCAGCGGTGCGTCCGGCGAATCCAACAACGGTCCCGGATCGAATACCACTTTGATCCCGTCCGGCAGCTCCAGCACCCAATCCACCAGCACCTGAGCCTTGCCGGCATGCAGCAGGCTGTAGCCGCTGACATAGACAAAGTCGCCCGCTTCGGCTGGCACACTCGCCAGGTCTTCAGCGGTCAATTCGCCTTCGGCGCCGACATAGGAAATGAATGTACGCTCGGCCGAGGCTTCGGTCAGTGCAACGCACAGTCCGGTGTCGCGCTCGCAACGCTGATCGACGCCGATGAGAATGCCTTCGGAAGTCATCGCCTCCCGAGCCAGATCACCAAAACGGCCGTTGCCATGGCGCCCGAGGTAGACCACCGGCAAGCCGTTCCGTCGGGCCGCGGCCATGACATTGAAACCGCCGCCCGCCTCGAAACGGGCGGATTGCGCCAGCACGTCACCGCCCGAATGAGGCAATTTATCCACGGCCATGACCAGGTCGATGATGACCTGGCCGGTGTGCAGTAGCCTAGACATGCGCAGGCTCGAGCAACGCGGTGCGGCGATCCTTGGCGCCGCCGAGCACCCAGTAAATCCCGCCAGCCACCACGAACGTCACGATCCAGCCCAAGCCGTTGTGACCAAGCCAGGAGTCAGACAGAAAGCCCCGGAACCAGACATCTTGCTCAGTGGTGCCAATGGTGGTGAAGCTGAAACCCAACACGATCGCCAGCGCCCACGCACCGAATGCGCGCCACTCAACGCCGCCGCGATACCAGTAGGCGCTGCTCGGGCTGACGTCCAGCAGGTCCTTGGGGCTGTAGTAATGACGATGAATCAGGTCGACGACGAAGATCCCGACCCACGCCGTGATGGGCACCGCCAGCAAGGAAATAAAGGTAATGAACGGACCGTAGAAACTCTCGGCGATCAGCATGAAGTAGATCGAGCCGGCGAAGATCGCGACGATATCGACCACCACCGCATACACGCGCTTGACCTTCAGCCCGAGGGTCAAGGTGGTCAAACCGGCGGAGTACACCGACAGGTTGTTCGACAGCAGTAGCCCGCCGAACGCGGTGATCAGGTACGGCACCGCCATCCAGGTCGGCAGCATGTCGCGGATCGCGACAATCGGGTCAGTGGCCGAGGCCAGATCGTTGTTGCCCACTGACAGCAGACCGCCGAGGGTGATCAGCAGCACCAGCGGAATCCCCGCACCGAACGCCGCCGAGGCCACCAGGCGCGCGGCTTTGACACTGCGATGCTGGTAGCGCGACATGTCCGCGCCGGCGTTGGCCCAACCGATCCCGGTGCCGGCGGCCATGGTGCCGATGCCGATGATCATCGCGCTCAGCGGTGCCGGCGTGGCGTTGAACACGGCGCTCCAGTCGATGGTCGCGCAGAGGAAACCACCGACCAGGATGTTCAGCGCACCGAACACATAAGTCGCCCATTTCTGGATCACCAGCAACGTGGCGTGACCGAGGCCGGACACCGACAACGTCAGCAGCACGAAAATCGCGATGAACACCAGGGTCAGCAGCGGCGCGCTTTTGGCTTCCACCGGCGAGCCGAACAGTATCGAGCACAGCGACAGCAAGACGAACGCGGCGGTGGTGGTGTTAACGGTTTCCCAGCCCAGACGCGACATCAGCGAGACCAGCGTCGGGCCGATATTGCCGCGTACGCCGAAGATCGCTCGCGACAGCGTCAGGCTCGGTGCGCGACCACGACGACCGGCAATGGAGATGATCCCGACCACCGCGAAAGAACCGGCGGCACCAAGGATCGCGACGATGATCGCTTGCCAGATCGCCAGGCCGCGAAAGGCCACCAGCGTGGCGCCCAACGGCAAGCCGAGAATGGAAATGTTGGCCGCAAACCACACCCAGAAAAGTTGCAGCGGATGACCGTTGCACTCCCCTTCCGGCACCGGTTCGATACCACGGGTTTCCAGTTGCCCGGCACTCTGCCCGGTGTTCGATGAACTCATGAAAATGCTCCTTGCGATTGTTGTGGTTCTGGCCAATTCAGGAAGTCGACATGACATTTTGGCGGTCCTGGCCATGTCAATGCGCTCCATTGCGGGTGAAAAATTCAAATATGCGGCGCGCCTATCGCGGGCAAGCCCGCTCCCACAGGTACGGCGTGCATCTCAAGGTTTGTACTATTCCTGTGGGAGCGGGCTTGCCCGCGATGACGTCAGTACATTCAACGCAAGGCCAGCAGTCCTTGCACCAACGGTTCCAACTCCAACGAATTAACGGCTTTGACCTTTTCGATCATCGCCACCGGCCAACTCTCAAGCCCCAGACAGGCCCCAAGCATGGCACCGAGTATCGCCGCGATGGTGTCGGTGTCACCGCCCAGGCTCGCGGCCATGCACAGCGCCTCGAAGGCTCTCATCTCGCCGATGGCCACTTGCTGGGCCAGCGCAAACGACACCACCACCGATTCCTGTGAGGCCACTGAAGTGCCGATCACGTCGTACAGCAAATCCGCCAGCAACGCCTTGTCGCTGTCGATGCCGATGCTTCGCGCCCAACTGATGCGCGACGCGATCCGCCCGCCCGCGACCCAGTGGCCATGGCTTTCAGCCTGCTGCGCAACCTGCTGACCGAGGTTCAACGCCTCGCCCAGGTCCAAGCCGTTGATCCCGGCGGAAACCACCGCCGCCACCGCCGCCGCACTGGCAATCCCCAGCGAGGTGTTGTGGGTCACCTGACAGGCCTGCACCACCGCACGGATGAAACGCTCGGGATCGGCAACATCGGCTGCAATCCCCACCGGGGTGATGCGCATCGCCGCGCCATTGGTAGTGCCGTAGCGCCCCGCCTCTTCCAGCGAGTGGCCGGCGAGGATCATTTCGATCGCGCGTTTGGTCGAGGGGCCGAGCAAGTCTTGCGAGCCCTTGGCCCGCATCCCGGCTTCCCATTCGATCAGCCGTTGGGCCAACACCGCCGGTTCGATCCGGCCCTCGCCGTCAATCAACAACCGGCCGACCAGGATCGCCTGCTCGGTATCGTCAGTGATCGAGCCCTTGGGCAGGTTCGCGGCGATCGGTTGATCGGGGCCGGCGTCTTGCAGATCGGTAATTTCAACGAAGCGCGCCTTGATTTCGGCGCGACTCAGGGATTGGGTCGGCATGCCCAGCGCATCGCCCAGGGCCAGTCCATAGAACGCGCCGAGGGCACGGTTGAGCGCGGTCATTTTGGAGCTCCAAACTGCAAATGCAGACGAAAGTGCACCGGATCGAGCAGGCTTTCGACCTGTTCCATAAACCGGTTCTGACGGTCGTAGGTGGTGCGCAGGGCCTTGAGGAACACCGTGCCGACCGGACGCCCGAGCAACTCGGCGTCTTCGGCGTTCAAGGGTTCGGCACCGATCCACTGGTCGCCGTGCTCACCGATATAGCCGTAGGCGGCCAATGTGATGGTCAGGGAATTATCGATCAGCCCCACTCGCGGCAAGCCTTCCAGGCCTCCAGTCGCGGGCATCAACGCGCGCTCCAGAGATACCAGCGTGCCGTCGGTGGCGCGGCGACGACGGTCGAGCGTAACGAATTGATCAGTGCCGAAACGCGACAACAAGTCAGGCCGAGTCACCGCCTCCAGCCGCAGCACTTCGGTATTGATCAACGCCCCGCTGTCGGCCAGCGCCTGGGCCCATCCGCTGCTCTGATCGAGCACTACGCCGTCGTAAGTAACGATGGAACCGACTCCGCTTTGCGTGGCGATGTAGTGACGCCGTTTCAGTTCGGCCAAGGCTTCGCGCAGCGTGCCGCGGCTGACTTTGAATTCCTGGGCTAACTGATGTTCGCCCGGCAATAGCAGGCCGTCCTCCATCAGGCCGCTTTCAATGCGCCGGATAAGCTCGTCGATCACCCGTTGTTTCTTGTCAAATCGTACCTGTCTAATCATGTACAAAGTGATAACCGAAAGGGATTAGGGCGAGCAAGGGATATTTTGTGGCTGGATTGTGTGACAGACAGACCGCTTTCGCGGGCAAGCCTCGCTCCTACAGGGGGATCTGCACGGTACTGTAGGAGCGAGGCTTGCCCGCGAAGGCGTCGGCACATCCAGTATCCATGTGCCGGACATCCCGCTCCCCCGGGGGAAATCAGCGCTGTTTCAGTCGATCGATCACAACCGCCAGCAACAGGATCGAACCGCGAATCACGTACTGGTAGAACGTATCGATGTTCTTCAGGTTCATCGCATTCTCGATGATCGCCAGAATCAGCACCCCGGCAATCACATGCCGGATCATCCCGATCCCGCCACTGAGCGACACCCCGCCCAGCACGCAAGCCGAGATCACCGTCAGTTCGAAACCCTGGCCGATCATCGGCTGACCCGAGGTCATGCGCGATGCCAGAATCACCCCGGCCAATGCACCAATCACCCCGTGCACGGCGAAGATGATGATCTTGGTTCGGTCAACGTTTACCCCAGCCAGCAACGCCGCTTCCTGGTTGCCACCGATGGCCATGGTGTTGCGCCCGTAGGTGGTGTAATTCAACAGCCAGCCGAAAAACAGGAAGCAAACGATGGTGATCAGAATCGGCACCGGCACGCCGAACAACTGGCCGTTACCGAAGACGAAGAACGACTCCTGGGACACGCCCACCGCTTTGCCGTTGGCAAAAATGTAAGCCAGGCCACGAACGATCTGCATCGTCGCCAGTGTGGTAATCAATGCATTGACCCGCAGCTTGGCGATCACGATCCCGTTGATCAGCCCGACAATCAGCCCCATCACCAGCGCCGCACTGACGCCGAGGAACACGCTGTTGGTGTCGCGCATCACCACCGCCGCGACCACGCCGGCGCAGGCAATCACCGAGCCCACCGACAAGTCGAAGTGCCCCGACGCCAGGCAATACAACATGGTGCAGGCGGCAATCCCGGTGGTGGAAATCGCCAGGCCCAGACCGCGCATGTTCAGCGGCGACAGGAAGTTGTCGATCAGCAAGGTGCAGAGCACGAAGATCCCGACGGCCGCCAGCAGCATTACCCAGTCATCGAGAAAGCGTCGCAGGTCCAGCGGTTTGCGCGGGGTTGGCAGAGCGTTGTTTTGGATGGTCATAGTCACCTCTCAGTTCGCCACGTCGGCAGCGCGTTGGCGTGGCAAAGCCAGTTGCAGCAGGTTGGATTCATTGGCGTGTTCGCGGGTCAGTTCGCCGCGCATCGTGCCTTCGCAGAGCACCAGGATGCGGTCGGAAATACCCATGACTTCCATCAGGTCGCTGGACACCACAATCACCGCAATACCGCTGGCGGCCAGGTTGTGGATGATCTGGTAAATCTCGGCTTTGGCGCCGATGTCGATGCCGCGTGTAGGCTCATCGAGCAGCAGGATTTTCATCGGCATCGACAGCCAGCGACCGAGAATCGCCTTCTGCTGATTGCCGCCGGACAGGTACATGATTTTCTGCGCCGCGTTGGGTGTCTTCACCTTCAGCGCCTTGATCTGCTTGTCGGCGTTGCCCTTTTCCCACAGCCCGCGCAACAGGCAACCGAAGGTGGAATGAGCGCCACGGGCGCTGATGTTGATGTTCTCCGCAACGCTGGCCAGTGGCAGGATGCCCTCTTTCTTGCGGTCCTCGGGGCACAGCAGAATCCCCGCCGCAATGGCATCGCGTGGTGACCGCAGTTTCAGTTCATGGCCACGCAATTCCAGACGACCAGCCGTGTTGCGGGTAAGTCCGCTGAGCATGCGGAACAGCTCGGTACGCCCCGCGCCAACCAGGCCGAACAGGCCCAGAATCTCGCCCTTGTGCACCTCGAAACTCACCGGTTCACGCAAACCCGGCCCCAGTAAACCGTCAACCTTGAGCGCCACCGCGCCACGCGGGCGGCTGCGGTAATCGTAGATGTCCTGAATGTCGCGGCCGACCATGCACGTCACCAACTGGTCATGGGTCAGCGCGCTCATGTCCTCGAAGGTGCGCACGAAGCGACCGTCCTTGAACACCGTCACCGCATTGCAGATACGGAACACTTCTTCCATGCGATGGGACACGTAAAGCACCACTTTGCCTTCGTCCCGCAGGCGACCGATGATCGCCATCAAGCGATCGATCTCCCGCGCGGACAGGCTGCTGGTGGGTTCGTCGAACGCAATCACATGCGCCCCACGGGACAACGCCTTGGCAATTTCCACCAGTTGCCGCTGGCCGAGGGACAAGCGCCCGACCTTCTCTTGCGGATCGATTTCATCGGCCAGGCCTTTAAGGCAGGCCAGTGCCTGCTGCCGCAAAGCGCCGCGATTGATCAGGCCGAAACTTGCTGGCAAATGGCCGAGAAACAGGTTCTCGGCCACGGTCATTTCCGGCACCAGGTGCAGCTCCTGATGAATCACCGCGACCCCGCTGCCAATGCTGTCGGCAGTGGACTTGAAGACCCTCGTCTGCTCACCGATCCGCAGGTCACCGCTGCTCGGCGTGTAAGCACCGCCGAGGATTTTCAGCAGCGTGGATTTACCGGCGCCGTTCTCGCCCATCAAGGCATGGACCTGCCCCGGATGCGCGACGAAACTGATGCCGTCCAGCGCCTTCACCCCTGGAAAGGTTTTGCCGATCCCGTTAAAGCGCAGGCTGCCGCTGGCGCTGTGTTCGTTTGTCTGTACTTGTGCGTGCATAACCCACCTCATCACACCGATCAGGCAGCCCCGTTGCCAGGGCCGCCGATGAAATCAACCGACCCTCAATTCCACAGGCCGATCTTTTCCAGTTCCTGCTTGAAGTTGTCCCGCGTGATCAGCGTCACGTCGTCCATGGCGGTGTATTTCGGCGGTTCTTTGCCGGTGGTGACCCACTCGTGCATCATGCTGGCGGTGTTGTAGCCCTCGATGTGCGGGCTCGGCAGCATCGAGCCGAAGAAACCGCTGTTGGGTTTTTTCAGTTCGCCGATGGCATCGGTGCCGTTGATGCCGATGCCGATAACGTTGGCGGCGGCAAAACCGGCGCTTTCGGTGGCGCGCACGCCGCCCAGCACGGTGTTGTCGTTCATGCCGCCGATGATCAGGTTTTTCGCCGCGCCCGGCAGTTTCACCAGCGCCGAGTTGGTGGCGTCCATGCTGCCCGGTACGTCGAGGGTTTTCAGGGCCGAGAACAGAATGTGGTCTTTCGGCATCCCGGCATCTTCCAGGGCTTTAACCGAACCGTCGGTGCGCTTTTTGCCGGTGTCGAGTTCGTTGAAGGTGTTGATCACCGCATAGGTTTCTTTCCAGTCCCAGCCGCGTTTTTTCGCTTCGGCGGCCATCGCGGCGCCCTGCTTCTGGCCAACTTCGAAGGCCGCCATGCCGAGGTACGGCACGTCCTCCATGAACTTGCCGCTGGCATCGACAAAGCGGTCATCGACAGCGATAACTTTCAAACCGTTGAGCTTGGCCTTGGCCATGATCGCCGGGCCGAGGGATACGTCCGGCGGGCAGATCACGAAGCCCTTGGCGCCGTTCGCCGCCAGGCTGTCGATGGCCGAGAGGGTTTTCTCGCCATCAGGCACGGCGATCTTGATGACGGTGAAGCCCTTGTCCTTGCCGGCCTTTTCAGCGAATGCCCATTCGGTCTGGAACCAGGGCTCTTCGGCTTGCTTGACCAGAAAACCAATCTTCACTGGATCGGCCGCCAGCAACGTACTGCTCAGGCTGACCGCGGTGACCGCCAAAGCGGCACAGCACAGGGAACGGATCCCACGACGACGTTTCATAAGCTGACTCCTTGTTATTTTTTTTGAGCGTTATTTGAAAGCCAATACAGCGGTCGAAACATGCAGACAATAGTCATATCGTATGATGATTGGATTTCAGGCGTAGTTTTGCGCCTGAACCCCAGATTATTCAGTCGTGGTACATGACCGAACGACCACCATCGATGGTGATGCACGAAGCGTTGATGAATGGCGCCTCATCGCTGGCCAGGAACACGGCGGTCATCGCCACTTCGATTGGCTGACCGATGCGGCGCGGTGGATGCAAGTCGAATGCGCGCTGACGTTCGGCATGAGGGTCGGCAAAACCGTTCCAGTAGTCGACGTTCAGTTGGGTTTCGATGTAGCCCGGCGCGATGGCGTTGACCCGAATGCCCTTGGGTGCGTATTCGATGCCCAAGGCGCGGGTCAGCCCGAGCAAGCCATGCTTGGCCACCGGGTACGGGAAGCAGCCGGGAATGATATGGGAGGAATGGGTCGAAGCAATGTTGATGATGCTGCCGATGCCCTGCTCGATCATCTGCGGCAACACGGCCTTGCAGCCATACCAGGCGCCGTCCAGGTCGATGGCGAAGCAGCGACGCCAGTCTTCTTCAGTCATTTGCAGCGGGTCACGGAACACGTTGACCCCGGCGCAGTTGACCAGCACGTCGATGCGGCCGTGCAGCTCAATGGCCAACCTGGCCATGGCGTGCAGGTCTTGCTGGCGCGATACGTCGGCCTTGATCGCCACGACATCCGCGCCTTGTTCACGCCAATGCGCCGCGACTTTTTCGACTTTCTCGGCCTGGATATCGCTGATGACCAGCTTGGCTTGCTGGGACGCAAAGGTCGCGACAATCGCTTCGCCGATCCCCTGAGCGGCGCCGGTCAACAGCACGACCTTGTTTTTCAGGCGCTCACCCTTGGGCGGTTCGGGCACCGGTGGCAAGGAAAGGGGGTCAGCCATGGATCAACACTCCTGTTTTAAGGCACGACGAAAACCAGACATCTGTCGATGTCCGGTCAAAAGGCTTTTTGGAATAGGCAGGCAGGCGCGACAACGCCCGGGCGCCGGGGCGGCCTGAAGCACTGTCGCCCCAAGGGAGGACGGTGGAATATCGCTGCATCACTTCACCTGTTTTGTTTTTTTAAGTGTGAGTGCGTGTAACTGATGGGGCCGACTATAAACCCGGCCACCAATAAATCTCAATATATAATTTTACATCCCATATTTTGGGATTTAACCTGCAAATCTCTGACAAGGTTTTCCAGGTACATCGACTCGAACCGCCAACAAAGCACCATCCAACGGGTGGTTGAGCGGGCTCGCCGCACTGGTGATGTATAAGGTCTTGAAATCTTCGCCACCGAACACGCAACTGGTGGGGCGGCTGACAGGCAGTTCGATCACTCGATCAACGTGACCGTCCGGGGTCAGCCTGAGCAAGCAACTGCCGTCCCAGCGGGCGTTCCAGATATAGCCCTCGGCATCCATCGCCGAGCCGTCGGGGCCACCCCGTTCGTGGGGGCCAAACCAGACGCAGGCGGTGTCGAGGTTGCCGTCGGTATGGATGAAATGTTGGTACAACGTGCCGTCGAGGCTGTCGGCGAAATACAGGGTCGTGCCGTCGTCGCTCCATTGCAATGTGTTAGGGATGCCGAGCCCTCGAAGCAGCGGCGTGACCCGAGCATCGCGGTCGATGCGAAACAGGCCACCGGAGCGGCGCACGATCGGCAAGTCTTCGCCCTGCTCGCCAATGTTGTTTTGCATGGTGCCCAGCCAGAGCTGGCCCAAGGCATCGCAGCGGGCTTCGTTGGCACGATTGCCGGGTTGCGGATCGGCCACGCAGAACAAGGTCAGACGCGGTTCCAGGCCAGGAGAGCTCAGGTCCAGCCGATAAACCCCACTGCTCAATGTCACCAGGGCATCGCCACTTTCGCAGGGGATGAACGCGGACACGTGTTCCGGCATCTGCCAGATGTCCACATTGGCGCCGATCAATCGCAGCGCTTGTTTGCCGGCGATGTCTACCCAGTACAGCGCCTGGGTCGGTGCATCCCAGAACGGGCCTTCACCGAGTCGCGCACGGTGTTCGGTAACCGCAGTCCACGTCATGAAACCTCCTCTTGTTTGCACCGCAGACCTGTAGGAGCGTGGCTTGCCCGCGAAGAACGATGACGCGTAATACCTGAAAAATCGCGGTGCATTCTTCGCGGGCAAGCCACGCTCCTACAGGGTTCTTTATTGTCAGCTAGCCTTCTTGTCGGCCACGACTTGGGGGTAAAACCGTTTGATCGCCAGGTCGGCGTTATCGATCAGGGTCATGCAGGCCCACACACCCCGCGCGGCATCCCGGGCGGCGATGGCGTCGGCCATGTCTTTGTGAATCGGCAAGGTGCGGCGCAGTTCGTCCGGGTCGGCGGCAGACACTTCGAACGACACCGCCAGCAGCGCGCCGAGGGCCGGGACCATTTGTTCGATGAATTGATTGTGGCTGGCGGCGAGGATGCACTCGTGGAAGAACTGGTCGGCGCGGTTGTAATCGATGCCGCTGTCTACGGCTCGTTCCAGCGCGTTATAGGCCTGAAGCACCGCTTGCACTTGTTCCACCGTCGCGCGCTCGCAGGCCCAGCGCACTGCCATTGGCTCGATGGTGCGGCGCAGGTCGAGCAGATCGTCGACGAAGTTTTCCGGCAGACCACTGCGCGACAGCCAGCCGACGACTTGCGGATCGAAGAGGTTCCAGCGCCGTACCGGCAACACCCGCGTGCCGACTTTAGGCCCGACTTCGAGCATGCCTTTGGCGACCAGCGTCTTGATCGCCTCGCGGATGACCGTACGGCTGACCCCGAGTTGCTCGCCCAGATCGGCTTCAACCTTGATGGTTTCGCCGGGCTTCACCTGGCCAGCGGCAATCCAGCACCCCAGCCAATCAACCGTCGACGCGTGAAAACTGCTGGACATGGTTACCTCACCACTCCGGTGACAAAAAACGGAACGACAAAAAGCCATTCGCGATGGATGCCCACGCTAATCATCATATGATTGGGTGTCAATTGGATTTTCAGGAATCCTTGCCAATGCAGACATGACTGTTCGTCCGGTTACTGCCCCCGGCACTTTGAACCCACCCACTTTGTAAACTACGGTTAGCCCGCAACAGATCTGGCAGTCCGCCGCATCTGCTTTTCATAAATCCGCTATCGATAGGTACGAACATGGACATGGATGCGTCTACGAAATACCCCATTGTGTTGGTTCACGGTCTTTTCGGCTTCGACAGAATCGCCGGTTATCCGTACTTCTTCGAAATCGAGGAAGCCCTGGAGCGCGCTGGCGCCCAGGTGTTCGCCGTGAATATTCCAACCGTCAACGGCAATGAAGAACGCGGTGAAAAACTGCTCGAAGACGTCGACCGAATCTTGCGGGAAACGGGCGCCGCCAAGGTCAATCTGATCGGCCATAGCCAAGGCCCGCTGGCTGCACGCTACGTCGCAGCCCTGTACCCGGAAAAGGTCGCGTCGGTCACCTCGGTCAGTTGCCCTAACCACGGCTCCGAGATTGCCGACCAACTGCACAAGGCACTGACACCGGGAGAACTACCCGAAGCCTTCGTGTTGGCCCTGCTAAGTGCAGTCGGCACCTTCATTTCGTTGATCAGCGGCCACCCGGAAAATCCCGTAGACCCTCAAGCGGCGTTCGAATCCCTGACCAGCGCAGGCTTGGCCGCTTTCAATCGCAAGTACCCGCAAGGGCTACCAAAGGTTTGGGGCGGGGAAGGCAACGAAGTTGAGAACGGCGTGCACTACTACTCCTGGAGCGGGATCGTGCAAAACTTTCAAAGCCTGCAACTCCTCGACCCGACCCATTTGAACTGTAAGGTGCTGTCGCAGTTATTTTATAAAGAGAAGCACGCCAACGATGGGCTGGTTGGTCGCTACAGCTCGCACCTGGGCAAAGTGATCCGCTCGGATTACCCCATGGACCATTTCGACGCCGTCAATCAGATGGCCGGGATCAACAGCTGGAACGTGAGCCCGGTCGGGCTCTATCTCGAACATGCCGCCCGGCTCAAGAGCAAGGGTTTGTAAGCCCATAAAAAAAACGGCCCGTTGCAATAACGGGCCGTTTCGTTTTTTCAAGTTCAGCGCTTATGGCTCAAGTCCGATCGGGAAAAACTCGCCACCGCTCCAGACACCGAGCCAGCTCTGCCCGTTGATTTCACGGCTCACCGCCAGCTCCACCAATTGGTAGAACACATTGCGGTGAATCAGCGCTTCAAGGTTGCTGCGTACATGCACGTACGGCGCGGGTTCCTGGGTCACCGGGTCGATCACCACGCGCATGGGGTGCTCGACACCGGCGTCGGTGGTTTCATCGACGTTGGTGGTAAAGCGCAAGACCTGAGCCTCCCCCTCGCCTTCGACTTCCACGGCAATCGCCACGAACGGTGCGTCGTCGACCTTGATGCCGACCTTCTCGACTGGAGTAATCAGAAAGTAATCATCGCCGTCGCGGCGAATGATGGTGGAGAACAGCTTGACCATCGGCTTGCGCCCGATCGGCGTGCCCAGGTAATACCAGGTGCCGTCGCGGGCGATGCGCATGTCGATGTCGCCGCAGAAGTCGGGGTTCCACAAGTGGACCGGTGGCAAGCCTTTGGTTTTGGGGATTTGTCCCAACAGGTCATTGGCTTTTTGCGGGCCACTCATCGCGTTCTCCTTTGAATTACTGGTCACTGAGCCCCAGCAGGCTACGAGCGTATTGCTCCAGCGGCGGGCCCAGCAGATCTTCTGGTTTGTTATCGTGGAACGTCAGTAAACCGCCACGACTCTTGATACGTGCAGTATCGATCAAATACTGGGTGCTGGTCTCGATCAACATGATCTGAATCACGCCACTGTCGATCCCGAGGCGATCCGAGCGTTCCTGGTCGATCAATTCGTCCGTGTTGCCGATGCGGTCGTCGGCCTTGGCGAAACGGGTGTAAAGCAGATAATGGGCACCGGCGGCACGGGCTTCACCCATGGCCGCGTCGAGACCTTCCGGCGCGCGGGCGCGACGCACCATCGGGAAATATTCGATAAAGCCGTTGAAGGCTTCTTCGGCCACCACGTTAGGTCGCGGATAGGCAGTGCCCGGCGGCGCGAAGGCGCCCTGGGCGATGTAGATGAAGGAGTCCGGCTGAATGCGGATGTTATTCACGCGACGGCTGTCGCTGTGGTCCAGCAGCCCCGCGTCGCTCATGTGGTAGCGAGTCCCTTCGGCCATATCGCTGACATTCATGCAGCCGCCAAGCGCCAAAACGGCCAGCAGCAAAACCAGGCTACGCATCCTTCCCTCCAGAAGCCGGTGACGGAAAACCGGCGAATGGCCGAGGGATGCAGCTTCCGCGCCAGCTCATGGGCATCGTCGCCTGGCAGAACGCAATCGCGGGCAAGCCACGCTCCCACAGGATATTTGTAAACCTGTGGGAGCGTGGCTTGCCCGCGATGAGGCCCGATCAGCCGCCAATAATCTTCATGATGGTTGCGCCACCGGAGAACGCCACTTCCTGCTTGTCCCCCAAGGCTTTCACCAACAGCCGCTGCAACGCCGGCAATGCCTGGTGACGAGGTTTGTCCAGCAGATCGCCGACATAGTGACGATTGCTCGACGACAGGCAGCCGTGCAGCCAGCCAGTGGACGACAAGCGCAGACGCGAGCAGGTGCGGCAGAACGGCACGCTTTCGTTGGCGATCACACCGAAGTGGCCCTGCCCCGGAATCTCGTAGCGCACCGCCGTGGCATCGACTGGTGCGTCGGCCTGAAGGTATTCGTAGCGTTCGCCGATCAGGCTCAGCAATTGCTGAAGGCTGACGAACTGTTGCAGGAAGGCGTTGGAATCGTTGGCCAGGTGGCCCATGCGCATCAACTCGATGAAGCGCAGCTCGTAGCCGCGTTCCAGGCAGTAATCGAGCAGCGGCATCACCTGATCGAGGTTCTGCCCACGCAGCGGCACCATATTGACCTTGATCTTCATGCCGGCTGCCGCAGCCTGATCCATGCCGCCAAGGACAGTCGCCAGATCGCCACCGCGGGAAATGCTGCGGAAAGCCCCGGCATCCAGAGTATCGAGGGAAACGTTGATGCGCCGAATGCCGGCATCCACCAGCAGCGGCAGCTTCTTCGCCAACAGCTGGCCATTGGTGGTCAGGCTGATGTCCGCCAGCCCCATCTGCCCGACGGCGGTCATGAAGGCTTCGAGTTTGGGACTGACCAGTGGCTCGCCACCGGTAATGCGCAGGCGCTCGATGCCGGCTGCTTCGATGAGATAGGCCACGCCGCGTGCCATCGCCTCGGCCGACAACTCATCCTGCGCAGCCACCAGCCGTTTGCCGTTGGGCACGCAGTAGGTACAGGCGTAGTTGCAGGCGGAGGTCAGACTGATCCGCAAATTGCGAAAACGCCTGCCTTGACGGTCAACGATCATGGATCACTCCGGCGAAAGAAGATTCGAACGCGCAAAACTTGACTCACAAATCAAGTTTTAGCAAGCCCTATGCCTGAGTATATTCCTGCGGTACTGCGCCACGTAGCTAAATCATGGCTCATGGCGCAATTAGACAACTGAGTGGCTTAGCTGCTCGGAGTATCGGTATCGCGCTTGCGTTTGTTGCCCATGCGCACGCCGATGTCCATCAGGAACTGGAAGAAACCTTCCTGATCTTCCAGCACATTGCTCCAGAACGGCGAGTGATACAGCGCCACGGCGCCATGCACCAGCGCCCAGGCTGCGCAGTAATGGAAGTAGGGCGGCACGTCTTCGAGCTTGCCTTCGCTGATCCGGCCCTTGATGAGCAAGGTCAGGCGTTCGAAGTTCGAGGCGCGGATCTTGTGCAGTTCCTCGACCATCTCCGGCACCTGGTTGCCCTTGACCACCTTTTCTTCCAGGCGATCGAACAACCGATAGCGTTGCGGATCGCGCATGCGGAATTCGAAGTAGGCCCGGGACAGGGCTTCCTTGTCCTTATCGACATCGGCGGAATGCAACAGCTCGTTCAAATCGCGCTCGTAATCGAGCATCAGGCGCAGGTAGATCTCCGCCTTGGATTTGAAGTGCTTGTAGATCGTGCCTTTGCCGATACCTACGGCATCAGCAATCATCTCGACGGTGACACTGTCTTCACCTTGTTCGAGGAACAGCTTGAGCGCGGTATCGAGAATTTCTTGCTCGCGGCGACGAAACTCACGGACCTTACGAGGTTCTTTATGCATAAGAAAAGGTCTGTAGGGGTCAAAATTCGAAGCCGCGTATTATGCCTAACTTGCGCAAAAATGCACGGATCATCCGACCATATATGTGTTTCTTGATGAATTCACGCTACCTCGCCAGTCGATGAGAACTCAACCGAAGCGCGCGTATTCCAAATTTGTTTAAAAACCCGACCAACCAAACTGGACTCGGCGCGATACTGATCAATACTTCAACTGTCGGCGAGGCATCTCCCCCAAGTGTCGCGCCGATGAAGGTACCAAAGGACCGCGTACCTTTGTTTTACTCCTAATGGTCTTAACCCGGATTCACCCCCCAGAACCCGGGTTTTTTTTGCCTGCGATTCAGGGGCCAAACCCCCGCAGGCTGCGATTTTCTCCAGCGTTACGCCGATGCCCTGACATGCGCCAACGGAAATAACCGCTTGAAATTCTCGGTGGTCTGTTCGGCAAATCGCTCGTATGACTCGCCTCGCAGCATTGCCAGAAATTCCGCTACCTCACGTACGTATTGCGGCAGGTTCGGTTTGCCGCGATGCGGGATCGGCGCCAGGTATGGCGAATCGGTTTCCACCAGCAATCGGTCGGCCGGCACCTTGCTGGCCACATCGCGCAGAGCATCGGCATTGCGAAAAGTGACAATACCGGACAAGGAAATGTAATACCCCATATCCAGCGCGGCCCTGGCCATCTCCCAGTCTTCGGTGAAGCAATGCAGAACGCCTGCTTGAGGCAGCGCCGCTTCACGCAGCAGTTCGAGGGTGTCGGCCCGGGCGCCACGGGTGTGGATGATTACCGGTTTGCCGGTCTGTTGCGCCGCTTGCAGGTGCAGGCGGAACGACTCCTGCTGCAACTCTGCCGCTTCCGGTTCGTAGTGGTAATCCAGGCCGGTTTCCCCGATCGCTACCACCCGCGGATGATTGAGTTCGCGCAACAGCCAATCCAGCGCCGGAGCGGCACCCGGCTGCACGTCCAGCGGATGCACCCCAACCGAACAATCGACGTCGTCATAGCGTTCGGCAAGGGCTTTGACGTCGGCGGCGTTCTCGACGCTGACGCCAATACACAGAAAGTGCCCTACCCCCCTCTGACGGGCCGCATCGAGTGCAGCATCCAGGGAGCCGTCATGGGCGGAGAGGTCGAGGCGATCAAGGTGGCAATGGGAATCTACAAGCATAAAAGGGCTGCAACTTACATCGTATGAGTGGGACGGTCGGACTTCAGGGCTCCGGCCAGATGGGTTTCGATTCGACTGCGCGCGGTGTCGTCGCCTTCATTGAATTGCACGCCGACTCCAGCGGCGCGGTTGCCCTGGGCCCCTTTGGGGGTAATCCAGGTGACCTTGCCAGCGACCGGGATCTTTTCCGGTTCGTCCATCAGGTGCAGGAGCATGAAGACCTCATCGCCCAACTTGTAGCTCTTGTTGGTCGGGATAAACAGACCACCGTTCTTGATGAATGGCATATAGGCCGCGTAGAGCACGGACCTGTCCTTGATGGTCAAGGACAAAATGCCATTGCGCGGCCCCGGACTGATGGGTTCGTTCATGCTGACCTCCATTTCTGATGATCAGAGTCTAGGCTCAGAGGTCACTTCTGGGTAGGCAAGGATACCCATTGCACCAACAGTGCCTCCAGCAACAGCGCCGGATTGAGGTTGGCCTTGCTCATGACTTTCTGCCGCTGGGCGAGAATCCAGTCCTGGATATTCAGAACCTTATCCTGAGGGGCTTTTTGCGCCAGGTATTGAATCACCTTGCGCATGTCCGCCAGCCCCAGCCCCGCTTCATCCTGAGTCAACTGATACCGCAGGATCAGGCTCGACCAGTCGCAGAACCAGTCGAACAGCAGCAACATGGGAATGGTTTTCCATTCCTCGGCCAGTTGCGTCGGTGATTGCTGCTGCTTGAGCAACTTCTTCACGCCCTCGACCACCAGCGCCCGCTGCTCGCGCACGCCCTGGGCCTGCAATTTGACCGCGGCCAATGGCGAACCGGCGGCGAGGGTCAGCAGTTCAATGCGCTCGTCTTCCGAGCAGTCCGGCAATGTCTTGGCCAGCCACGCCAGGCTCATGGCTTCGCTCGGCAACGGACAGGCCTGTTGCACGCAGCGGCTCTTGATGGTCGGCAGGAGACGGCTGGTCTGGTGGCTGACCAGCAGCAGCACGGTGTCGCCGGACGGCTCTTCAAGGCTTTTGAGCAGGGCGTTGGCGGCGTTGATGTTCATCGACTCGACCGGCTCGATCAGCACCACTTTGCGACCGCCCATCTGCGAGGTCTGAACCACGAAGCTGACCAGATCACGCACCTGATCGACCTTGATCGCCTTGTCTGCCTCTTCCGGTTCCAGGATGTAGTTGTCGGGATGACTACCGGCGTTCAGCAGCAGGCAGGATTTACACTCACCACAGGCGCCCTGCGCGGTCGGACGCTGGCACAACAAACTGGCCATTAAACGCTCGGCCAGCGCACGCTTGCCGATCCCGGCCGGGCCATGCAGCAAATAGGCGTGGGCGTGCTGTGCGCGACCGGCTAATTGCTGCCAGAGACTGTCCTGCCATGGATAGGCTTCAGCCACGGGTCATCTCCAGCAATCGTGGCAGCAGAGCATCCAGAGACTGCTGAACCTGCGCCAGCGATTGAGCCGCATCCACCAGGACATAACGCGCAGGATCCGCTTTGGCGCGCTCGAGGAAGGCACTGCGCACGGCATCGAAGAACGTGCGGCCTTCAAGCTCGAAGCGATCCAGGCGACCGCGGGCGCTGGCGCGGGCCAAGCCTACTTCTACCGGCAGATCGAAGATCAGCGTCAAGTCCGGGCGCAGATCGCCCTGGACGAATGTTTCGAGGGTCGCGATGCGCTCCAGCGACAAGCCGCGACCACCGCCCTGATAGGCATAGGTCGAATCGGTAAAACGATCACACAAAACCACCGCGCCACGGGCCAGCGCCGGGCGGATCACCTCGGCCAGATGCTGGGCTCGCGCAGCGAACACCAGCAGCAGCTCGGTGTCGGGGTTCATGACCTCATCGACCGGCGCCAACAGCACGTCGCGGATCCGCTCGGCCAGGGGCGTGCCGCCCGGCTCCCGGGTCAACACCACCTCGATCCCGGCGGCGCGCAGACGCTCGGCCAGGTATTCGCGATTGGTGCTCTTGCCGGCACCTTCCGGGCCTTCCAGGGTAATAAACAGGCCAGTCACAGGCAGTCCTTAATCAGAGTCATTGCGAGCTTTGCGGCGCGGGTGCATCGGGCGATGGTGCAGACTCTTGTGCAGAGTTCTGCGGCGCTATCTGTGGCACCTCTTCGGGCACCACATCGGGTGAAGCCGCCGGGATCGGCGCCTGTGCATTTTCCGTCGGCGGCACGGTAGTCGGCGCCGGGCTGGAACGGTAATCGGCACGGCGATTGAGCTGGAACTCCCGCACCGCGTTGTTATGGGCATCCAGATCATCGGAGAACACGTGGCTGCCATCACCGCGTGCCACAAAATACAAGCTGTTGCCTTGCGCCGGATTCAACGCCGCATGAATAGCCTCGCGGCCGACCATCGCAATCGGCGTCGGCGGCAGGCCGGCGATCAGGTAAGTGTTATACGGCGTCGGCTCCTTGAGATGGGCGCGGGTCAACTTGCCGTTATAACGATCGCCCAAGCCGTAGATCACCGTCGGATCGGTCTGCAGCAACATGCCCATCTCCATACGCCGCACGAACACGCCGGCAATCTGCCCGCGTTCCTGCGGCACACCGGTTTCCTTTTCCACCAGCGAGGCCATGATCAGCGCCTGATAGGGTTCGGTGTAGGGCACGTCGGCAGCACGCTGGCTCCACTCCTTGGCGAGGACTTCGTCGAGGCGGTCGTAAGCCTTCTTGAGCAGATCGACGTCGCTCATGCCACGCACGAAACGGTATGTGTCGGGAAAGAAGCGCCCTTCGGGGAAAATCCCACCATGCCCGATCTTATCCATCACCTGGCTGTCGCTCAGACCGTTGAGGGTCTGTTCGAGTTTTTCATCCTTGGCCAAGGCTGCACGGACCTGATGGAAATTCCAGCCTTCGACCAGCGTCAGGCTGTACTGAACCATTTCCCCGCGCTTCCACAGGTCGATCAACCCTTCGACCGTCATGCCGGGAACCATGCGGTATTCGCCGCTGTGCAGCGGTTGATTCGCCAGGTTGAAGCGCCAGTACACACGCAGCCAGAAAGCGTCCTTGATAACGCCATCGGCTTCAAGTCGAATGAAAGTGCGGTTCGGCGTAGTGCCTTTGGGCACTTCCAACAACTCTTCCTGGGCGATGTTCAGCGGCTGTTCCAGCGCCGAATGGATTTTCCAGGCGCAAGCGCCCGCCAACAGCCCCGCCAGAACCAGTCCGGTTTCCAGCAGCAGCAATAATTTACGTCTCACGAATCAAGCATCCAGTAGCGCACGGGCAATGGTTTGGAGTTTACGGGTGAGCGGCCCAACCGGCCAGCTCAGTGCAGCATAGGCACGCACCGGCCAAACGCCATAAACGCTGTTGCAGACAAAGACCTCATCAGCCCATTGCAGCTGTTCGAGGGTAATGTCGGTAATTTGTGTGGGGATCCCCATAGACTCGGCTTGAAACAATAATTCGGCACGCATCACGCCTGCCACGCCGCAACGTTTGAGATCGGCGGTCACCAGCACGCCATCGCGCACCAGGAACAGATTACTGAACACACCTTCGATCACCCGCCCGGCCTGATCCAGCATCAAGCCTTCAGCATGCTCGGTGTCCTGCCATTCTGAACGGGCGATAACCTGCTCCAAACGATTCAGGTGCTTGAGACCGGCAAGCAATGGCTGCTTGGAAAGCCGTGTTGCACAAGGGAACAGACGCACGCCTTGCTTCGCATGCACAGCCGGATAGGCAGCGGGAGGATTGCCTTGCAGAATGCGCCGGGCCTGGGCCGAGGGATCAGGGGCGTATCCACGAAGGCCGTCGCCTCGGGTGAGGATGAGCTTGAGCACGCCTTCGCCCAGCGCTGCGGCGTAAGCCAGCAGCTCCGCGCGGATCAACTCATGATCGGTGGCAATCGCCAAGCGCGAACAGCCTTCGGCCAGACGCGACAAATGCCGATCCAGCAACAACGGCTGCCCGCCCTTGACGGCGATGGTCTCGAACAGACCATCGCCGTAAGCCAGGCCGCGATCCTTCAGCGACAAAGCGTCAGCCGGTTGACCGTCGACCCAGCCGTCCATCAGTCAGCGAACCGGCGGAACACCAGCGAGCCATTGGTACCGCCAAATCCGAAGGAGTTGGACAGCACCACGTCGATATCCATGCCGCGCGCGGTGTGGGGTACGAAGTCGAGGTCGCAGCCTTCGTCCGGCTCATCGAGGTTGATGGTCGGCGGGGCTACCTGACTGTTGATGGCCAGTACGCTGAAAATCGCCTCGACCGCCCCTGCCGCACCCAGCAGGTGACCGGTCATGGACTTGGTCGAACTGACCGCCAGCTTGTAGGCGTGATCGCCGAACACGGACTTGATCGCACAGGCTTCGGCGAGGTCGCCGGCCGAGGTCGAGGTGCCGTGGGCGTTGATGTACTGCACCTGATCGCCATTGATCTTCGCATCGCGCAAGGCATTGGTGATGCAACGCGCAGCACCCGCGCCATCGGCCGGTGGCGAAGTCATGTGGTAAGCATCGCCACTGGTGCCGAAACCGATCAGCTCGGCGTAAATGGTCGCGCCACGCGCCTTGGCGTGCTCCAGCTCTTCGAGAACCAGCGCGCCAGCGCCGTCGGACAGCACAAAGCCATCACGGCCTTTGTCCCATGGACGGCTGGCACGGGTCGGCTCGTCGTTGCGGGTCGACAGTGCGCGGGAGGCACCAAAGCCGCCCATGCCCAAACCGCAAGCAGCCATCTCGGCGCCACCGGCGATCATTACGTCGGCTTCGTCGTACATGATGTTACGTGCCGCCATGCCGATGCAGTGCGTACCCGTGGTACACGCCGTGGCGATGGCGTAGTTAGGCCCCTGTGCACCCAAATGAATGGACAGGAAACCGGAAATCATATTGATGATCGAGCCGGGCACGAAAAACGGAGAAATCCGCCGTGGGCCGGAATCATGCAGTGTGCGGCTGGTGTCTTCGATATTGGTCAGACCGCCAATACCCGACCCCATGGCCACGCCGATACGCTCGCGATTGGCGTCGGTAACCTCGAGACCTGCGTTACGCACGGCTTGAAAACCTGCAGCCAGACCGTATTGAATGAACAGGTCGAGTTTGCGGGCTTCCTTGACCGACAAGTATTCCTCGACATTGAAGCCCTTTACCGAGCCGCCAAAACGGGTGGAATAGGCAGAAAGGTCGGTGTGTTCGATCAGACCAATGCCACTGCGGCCAGCCAGAATGCCCTGCCAGCTGCTCGGCACATCCGTGCCCAGTGGCGACAACATACCCATACCGGTGACTACGACGCGTCTACGCGACACAGCACTCTCCTTTTTTCAAATGACGACTTCGCACAAGGCCTAAAGAAAAAACCGCACGCCATGATGGCAGTGCGGTTTTTCCATGACAGCGAGCGACGACTAAAAACTATTACGCCTGATGGCTGGTAACGTAGTCGATTGCTGCTTGTACAGTAGTGATCTTTTCAGCTTCTTCGTCAGGAATTTCGGTCTCGAATTCCTCTTCCAGAGCCATCACCAGCTCAACGGTGTCAAGGGAGTCGGCACCCAGGTCTTCAACGAAGGAAGCGGTGTTGACCACTTCTTCTTCTTTAACGCCCAGTTGCTCAGCAACGATTTTCTTGACGCGCTCTTCGATGGTGCTCATACCTTGTTTTCACTCCTAATGGACAAATTCAGGCAGCTGGCCAGTGGGTAAGTGTATAGAAAGACTTTTCAGCTTTTCAACTGAAAGCTTCACTCCTCAAACCCTGCGGCCCTCTGCCGATAAAATAGATTGCAGCTTTATAACGGATTTTAGACAGCTCGTATGACATTTTTTTGAAGCAATCCGTCACATTTAACTCATGTACATCCCGCCGTTCACCGGGATTGTAGCCCCAGTAACGTAAGCCGCACCGTCGGACGCAAGAAAAGCGACCACAGACGCGATCTCTTGAGCTTGCCCCAGACGACCCAGCGGAATCTGCACCTGCAAGGCTTCACGCTGCGCCTCGGGCAGTTCGCGGGTCATATCGGTGTCGATGAACCCTGGGGCCACCGAGTTTACCGTAATCGAACGCGAACCGACTTCACGCGCCAGTGCACGACTGAAACCTTCCAGACCTGCCTTGGCGGCTGCGTAGTTTACTTGGCCTGCGTTGCCCATGGCACCCACAACCGAGCCAATACTGATAATTCGTCCCCAACGGGCCTTGGTCATACCGCGCAAAACCCCCTTGGACAAGCGGTACAGACTGTTCAGGTTGGTGTCGATAACGTCATGCCATTCGTCATCTTTCATGCGCATCATCAGGTTATCGCGGGTGATACCGGCGTTATTGACCAAAATCGCCGGCGCACCGAACTGCTCCTGAATGCTCGCCAGCACAGCCGCTACGGACTCGTCGCTGGTGACATTGAGTTCCAGGCCAGTGCCCTGAATACCGTTTTCCTTCAGAGTGGCGGCGATACGCTCGGCGCCTGATGCAGAGGTCGCAGTGCCGACAACGATGGCACCCTGACGACCCAGCTCCAGAGCGATAGCCTGGCCGATACCACGGCTGGCACCGGTGACCAGTGCAACTTTACCTTGCAGACTCATGCAAGCTTCTCCTTGATCAGACCAGCGCTGCACGAGCGGCAGCGAAAGCGTCTGGGGTATTGAGGTTAGAGGTCGACACGCCTTCGGCGCAACGCTTGTTCAGACCGGCCAGGACCTTGCCCGGGCCGCACTCGACCAGTTGGGTCGCGCCCTTGGCAGCCAGTGCCTGGACCGATTCGACCCAGCGCACAGGCTTGTAAAGCTGCTCAAGCAGATCGCGCTTGAGGGTTTCCAGATCGGCCGGCACGCCGGCACTGACGTTCTGTACCACCGGGATTTGCGGCGCCTGCCAGTCGATCGCTGCGATCGATTCGGCGAATCGCTCGGCAGCCGGGCGCATCAGCTCGCAGTGGGACGGCACGCTGACGGGCAACGGCATGGCGCGTTTGGCACCACGCACCTTGCAGCCTTCGATGGCACGCTCGACCGCAGCCTTGGCGCCGGCAATCACTACCTGGCCCGGCGAGTTAAAGTTGACCGCGCTGACTACTTCGCCTTGCGCCGCTTCGGCGCAGGCTGCCAGCACATCAGCATCGTCCAGACCCAGGATAGCGGCCATGCCGCCCTGCCCGGCTGGAACGGCTTCCTGCATCAGCTGACCACGACGCTCTACCAGCTTCACCGCGTCGCCGAGGCTCAGGCTGCCCGCAGCCACCAGAGCGCTATATTCGCCCAGGCTGTGACCGGCAACGTAAGCCGGACGCGCGCCACCTTCAGCCAACCACAGGCGCCACAAGGCGATCGAGGCGGTCAGAATGGCCGGCTGGGTTTTATCGGTTTGATTGAGTTGCTCTTCCGGCCCTTGCTGGGTCAGCGCCCACAGGTCGTAACCCAGAGCATCGGAAGCTTCTTTGAATGTTTCAAGGACCACCGGATGTTGCGCGCCCAACTCGGCCAGCATGCCGAGGGACTGCGAACCTTGTCCTGGAAAGACGAATGCGAGGGAAGCAGACATGTAACAAGCCCCTAATGATCTTGTCGTCGGAGAATTGACGTCCCGCCAGGGGAACGCAAGAAACTGACAGTTGGATGGCTCATTGAACTGAGCGGTCACATTTAAGCATTGTCTGACGAAAACGCCTAAGGCAACAAATCTTCCAGACGCCCATGAAGACGTTCCGGCAAGTTTTCCTGGATCTCGATCAAGGCGCGCTGAATCGCACTCTGGAAGCCCTGAACCCCCGCCGAACCATGACTTTTCACGACAATTCCCTGCAAACCGAGGAAGCTTGCGCCGTTATGGCGCGCCGGCGCCAGCTCGGCCTGTAAGCGCTTCATCAGCGGCAGCGCCAGTGCGCCTACCAGTTTCGACGCGAAATTTTTCTTGAACTGGGCTTCGATGCGCCCAGCGATCATGGTCGCCAGGCCTTCGCTGGATTTGAGCAGGATATTGCCGACGAAACCGTCACACACCACCACATCCGCCTCGCCCCGGTACAAACCGTCACCTTCGACAAACCCGATGTAGTTCAAGCCACGAGCGTTTTGCAGCAGGGTCGCCGCCAGCTTGACCTGCTGATTGCCCTTGATGTCTTCGGTGCCGATATTCAGTAACGCAACCCGTGGTCGAACAACCCCCAAGGCTTGCGCCGCGACCGAGCCCATCACCGCAAACTGCAACAGATGCTCAGCACTGCAATCGACATTGGCGCCCAGATCGAGCAGCTGACAGAAACCTTTCTCGGTGGGAATGGCGGCAACTATGGCTGGCCGATCAATCCCCGGCAGGGTTTTGAGCACGAACCGCGACAACGCCATCAGCGCACCGGTATTGCCGGCACTGACACATGCCTGGACCTTGCCGTCGCGCAACAACTCCAGCGCCACACGCATCGACGAATCAGGCTTGCCGCGCAGAGCCTGGGCAGGTTTTTCGTCCATGGTGATGACTTCGGACGCCGGCACAATCGACAGGCGCGAGCGATCCACAGCCGATTGGCCAGCGATCAATTCTTCAAGTAGGGAGGGTTGACCGACAAGGGTCAGGTGCAGCGAGGGTGTAGCAGACAGACAAGCAAGGCTGGCCTGAACAATGCTGCGGGGACCGAAGTCCCCGCCCATTGCGTCAATCGCGATGACTTGAGCGGACAAGTGATTACTCGTCAGCGCCCTTGTCGATCACTTTACGGCCACGGTATACGCCTTCTGGCGATACGTGGTGACGCAGGTGAACTTCACCAGTGGTTTTTTCTACAGACAGGGTGCTAGCCTCGAGAGCGTCGTGCGAACGACGCATGTCACGGGCAGAGCGGGATTTTTTGTTCTGCTGAACAGCCATAATTGATTAACTCCTAAACGTTTGGGTCACGCTTTAACTGCGCCAATACACTGAACGGGTTGGACCGCGTTACCTCGTCCTCGCTCGGTTCGGGCTCATCTGCTCCCGCCGGCTGCTGGCATTCTTCCGGATGATGAGCAGGCACAATGGGCAAGGCGAGCAGAAGCTCCTCCTCGATCAGTGACTGCAGATCCAATGGATCTTCGCCCAGTTCCAGCACGTCATAACCTTTCGGCAACGACTGGGTATTCGCACCCTCCTTCACCACAGCATAACTACATTCGCTATGGATCGGCAGGGTGACCAGCTCAAGACAACGCTGGCAAACCATTTTGACTTCGGTGTCGATAAAGCTGTGGATCACCACAGACTTACGTTCATCTCGTTCAAAAACGAATTTAGCCTGCACCGTACCGACATTGTCGGAAAGCGGGTCGCAGAGTCTCTCCAAATCGGCCAGCAGCATTTCACCTTGAAGGGTGGTGCCACGGTCAGCCAATTTGCGCGGGTCAACGTGAGGTGGAATCGGGTCATTCAACATAGGCGCAGCATTATAGGGATGCCCCCGGCCATGTCAAAGGAAATTCAGCCCTGTCCGTCACTTGCAGGCCTCCGCTAGAATCCCCCCTTGCCCTTTGGAGATGCGCATGCTGCCTTTATTACTCGCCTCAAGCTCGGTTTATCGCCGGGAATTGCTGACCCGCCTGCAGCTGCCGTTTACTTGCAGCTCACCGGATATCGACGAAAGCCATCGCCCGGACGAGCCAGCCATCGAACTGGTAAAGCGACTTGCCGAAGAGAAAGCCCGCGCACTTGCCACCCGCCATCCTGCTCACCTGATCATCGGCTCGGATCAGGTCGCGGTACTTGGCCAGCGGATTATCGGCAAGCCACACAGCTTCGAAAAGGCCCGCGAACAACTGCTCGCATCGAGCGGTGCCAGCGTGACATTCCTCACCGGCCTGGCATTGCTCAACAGCCAGACCGGTCACTGCCAGGTCGACTGCGTGCCGTTTACCGTGCACATGCGCGCACTCGACGCAGCACGCATCGAACGCTACCTGCACGCCGAACAGCCCTACGACTGCGCTGGCAGCTTCAAGGCTGAAGGATTAGGGGTAAGCCTGTTTCAAAGCACCGAAGGCCCTGACGCCACCAGCCTGATCGGCCTGCCACTGATTCGCCTGGTTGACATGTTGCTGACTGAAGGCGTGCAAATACCCTGAACCGACTGCGCGCGCACAAAAAAAACCGGCCACACAGGCCGGCTTCTTATGCAGACAACGATCAGCGCAACGCCGGTCCCTGGAACCCCATCCACATCGCCAAATGCTCAGCCACGCTGGCACCGAGCTTTTTCGAGAAGCGATCAAACGGCGACTCCTCGATAGTGAAGTCCACCAGTTCTTTCTCGCCAATCACGTCACGCGCCACTGAACTGGCACTGCCCAGACCATCAATCAAGCCCAGGGGCAACGCTTGCTCACCCGACCAGACCAGCCCGGAGAACAGCTCCGGATGATCTTTGTCCTTGAGACGATCGCCACGCCCCTTCTTGACGCTACTGATGAACTGCTGATGAGTGGTGTCGAGCACACCCTGCCAGAACTGAGTTTCTTCAGGCTTCTGCGGCTGGAACGGATCGAGGAATGATTTGTGCTCGCCAGAGGTGTAGGTACGACGTTCGACACCCAACTTCTCCATGGCGCCGACAAAACCGTAACCCGCCGCCGTCACACCAATGGAACCCACCAGGCTCGCCTTATCGGCGTAAATCTGATCTGCCGCACTGGCAATGTAATAGGCGCCGGAAGCGCCCAGATCCGAGATCACCGCGTAAACCTTGATATCGGGATGCAGGCCGCGCAAACGACGGATCTCGTCGTAGACATAACCCGACTGCACCGGACTACCACCCGGGCTGTTGATCCGCAGGATTACACCCTTGACCTTTTTGTCCTCGAAGGCCGCACGCAGACTGCCAACGATATTGTCAGCACTGGCCGGCTCTTTCTCGGCGATCATGCCGGTTATATCGATCAGCGCTGTGTAACCGGAACCGCGAGTGGCGCTTTTTTCCATATCCATCAGCGGCGTGAACAGAAACAACGCAAGCAACAGATACGCAAAGGTCAGCAGCTTGAAGAAAATCCCCCAGCGACGGGACCGGCGATGCTCCTGCACGCTGGCAAGCAGAGTCTTTTCCAGCAGCTTCCAGCTTTTCTCGTCACCGCTCTCCGCGTCCGCCTTGGCGGGCGCTTTCCATTCGTCGGTCATGACATTTACCCCTGCAAAAAACCGTTATGCCCGCTGACTCAGCCAGGCGCGCAATTCTGAAAAACGATCAATGGACAGTCGCGGCTCGAACTGCTGCAACGCCTCAATCGATTGAGCGCCATAGCTGACCGCGACCGAATCCATGCCGGCATTGCGTGCCATCTGCAGATCGAAGGACGAATCCCCGACCATCAATGCCTGCTCCGGACGAGCCTCGCAATGGGCAAGGATCTGCTCAAGCATCAACGGATGGGGCTTGCTGGCTGTTTCGTCGGCCGCACGGGTGACATCGAAATAAGATTCCCAACCATGGGCTTTCAGCACCCGGTCCAGCCCGCGCCGGGCCTTGCCGGTGGCGACCGCCAGGTGATAGCCGTCAGCACGAAACGCTTCCATCGACTCGAGCACGCCCTCGAACAACGGCGAAGGAACTGCCTCCGCCGCGATGTAGTGCTCCGCATAATAATCACGGAACGCCACCATTTCGCGATCACTGATCTCGGGATACAAGGTACGAATCGCTTCCGGCAACCCAAGACCGATAATTCCCTTTACGGAAAAATCATCGCGCAACTGGAAGCCGGAACGCTCGGACGCCACATGCATCGCCTCGACAATCCGACCAATGGAGTCTGCGAGCGTACCGTCCCAATCGAAAATCAGCAGCTTGTAATCAGATGGGTGCACTCAATCGCTCCACGGTTTTGGCCCACATCTCGTCGACCGGCGCCTGCAACTTCAACTCGCCGCCATCAGGCAGCGGAACAGTCAGCATGTAGGCATGCAGGAATAGACGCTTGCCGCCCAAGTCACGAATCTCTTTGCTGAAGCCCTCATCGCCGTACTTGGTATCGCCGGCAATGCAATGCCCCGCATGCAAAGTATGGACGCGAATCTGGTGAGTGCGCCCGGTGATCGGCTTGGCTTCGACCATGGTGGCAAAGTCACCGAAGCGGCGCAGCACCTTGAACACGGTCAGGGCCTCCTTGCCTTCTTCGTCGACTTCGACCATGCGCTCGCCGGAGCGCAGATTGCTCTTTTGCAATGGCGCACGCACCTGCTTGATCGAGGTTGCCCAGTTGCCGCGCACCAACGCCATATAGCGCTTGTCGACGCCATCGCCACGCAATGCGGCGTGCAAATGACGCAACATGCTGCGCTTTTTGGCGATCATCAGCAGGCCGGAGGTGTCCCGGTCCAGGCGGTGAACCAACTCGAGCTCTTTTGCATCAGGACGTAACTGACGAAAGGCTTCGATCACCCCGTAATTCAAGCCGCTGCCGCCGTGAACCGCGATGCCAGCGGGCTTGTTGATCACGATCAGCGCTTTGTCTTCGTAGACAATCGAGGCTTCCAGCCGCTGCAACAGACCCTGGGCCAGCGGCACGGGCTCGTCGCGTTCGGGCACGCGAACCGGCGGCACGCGCACGATATCGCCCGCCTGCAGCTTGTATTCGGGCTTGATCCGACCTTTGTTCACCCGCACTTCGCCTTTACGCAAAATGCGGTAAATCAAGGTCTTGGGCACGCCTTTGAGCCGAGCGAGAAGGAAGTTATCAATACGTTGGCCGGCATATTCCGGCGAGACCTCAAGCAGTTGTACGCCTGGGGTCGAAGGGGCAGTAGTCGTCATGGTGCGGATGATAACAATTTTTTATGGAATTGAAGCACTTAATCATTGCTGCTATAGTCGCGAACGCCGCCAAAAGCGGCCTGGACAGCGGACTAGCGGTCAAAAACCGGCCCTGACCAACGCAATTCATGAGGACGAGAGGCCGTCCTACGGGGCTTTCGCTACGTAACGGCAGAGTTTGCAGTTGTAACAAGCGCAGGTGACATAAGGCCTGAATCATGCCGCAAAGCAGAGTTTTCACTCGCCTTCCGAGCAAATATTCACGGCCAGTTCACAAAGTGCAGTCAGCTGCAAACGACCCCGAGCGAAGGCTTCGGAAACAACGCCTAAATTAGCCATGATGCGTGACCTCCCCTTTCGGAGCTCACGGTAAATGCCAACCCGCTGCGGATTCTGCGCGCGGCAGCACCCGAATTATCAGGGATACGTGTAGGGTGGAGATGCACAACCGCTGGACTGTGTAGCAATAGGCTTTATCAAGACGCTTCATCTCGTCCACAGCCGCCGGTTGATTCCTCCTCCTGACTGAGTGCTTAAGTAGCCACAGCAAGCAGGACGCGTACGTCGCGATACCGGCCCAATTGGTCGGACATCGCTGGACACGGGAATGGCCAACCACTCCCGACGCACCTGACACCGACCGTGAGAAGTCGTGTGTGCCGAACGCCGTTTCCGGCAGCCCGGAAACCGACGGTACTACATGAAAAGAATGCTGATTAACGCGACTCAACCCGAAGAGTTGCGTGTTGCACTGGTAGATGGCCAACGCCTCTACGACCTGGACATCGAATCCGGTGCACGCGAGCAGAAGAAGGCCAACATCTATAAAGGCCGGATTACTCGCATCGAACCAAGCCTTGAGGCTGCCTTTGTCGATTTCGGCTCTGAGCGCCACGGCTTCCTGCCCCTCAAAGAAATCTCCCGCGAATACTTCAAGAAAGCCCCCGAAGGCCGCGTCAACATCAAGGACGTCCTGAGCGAAGGCCAGGAAGTCATCGTTCAGGTCGAAAAAGAAGAACGTGGCAACAAGGGCGCCGCCCTGACCACCTTCATCAGCCTGGCCGGTCGTTACCTGGTGCTGATGCCGAACAACCCGCGTGCCGGCGGTATCTCCCGTCGCATCGAAGGTGAAGAGCGCAACGAACTGCGTGAAGCCCTCAACGGCCTGGTTGCCCCGGCCGACATGGGTCTGATCGTTCGCACTGCCGGCCTCGGTCGCAGCAGCGAAGAAATGCAGTGGGACCTCGACTACCTGCTGCAACTCTGGACCGCCATCAAAGAAGCCTCGCTGGACCGCGCCGCGCCGTTCCTGATCTACCAGGAAAGCAACGTGATCATCCGCGCCATCCGCGATTACCTGCGCCAGGACATCGGCGAAGTGCTGATCGACAGCGTTGAAGCCCAGGACGAAGCCCTGACCTTCATTCGCCAGGTGATGCCGCAGTACGCCAGCAAGATCAAGCTGTACGAAGACAGCGTTCCGCTGTTCAACCGCTTCCAGATCGAAAGCCAGATCGAAACCGCCTTCCAGCGCGTCGTCGAACTGCCTTCCGGCGGCTCCATCGTCATCGATCCGACCGAAGCCCTGGTGTCCATCGACATCAACTCGGCGCGCGCCACCAAAGGCAGCGACATCGAAGAAACCGCGCTGCAGACCAACCTTGAAGCTGCCGAAGAAATCGCCCGTCAGTTGCGCTTGCGCGACATCGGCGGCCTGATCGTCATCGACTTCATCGACATGACCCCGGCCAAGAACCAGCGTGCCGTGGAAGAGAAAGTCCGCGAATGCCTGGAAGCCGACCGTGCCCGCGTGCAAGTCGGTCGCATCTCGCGCTTCGGCCTGCTGGAAATGTCCCGTCAGCGCCTGCGTCCATCGCTGGGCGAAAGCAGTGGCATCGTCTGCCCACGCTGCAACGGCACCGGCATCATCCGTGACGTTGAATCGCTGTCGCTGGCGATCCTGCGCCTGATCGAAGAAGAAGCCCTGAAAGACCGTACCGCCGAAGTTCGCGCCCAAGTGCCGATCCCGGTGGCTGCGTTCCTGCTCAACGAAAAACGCAACTCGATCACCAAGATCGAACTGCGCACCCGTGCCCGCATCGTCATTCTGCCGAACGATCACCTCGAAACGCCGCACTTCGAAGTTCAGCGTCTGCGCGATGACAGCCCGGAAGCCAGCATCAACCAGTCCAGCTACGAGATCGCTGCTGCCGCTGCGGAAGTCGAAGAAGTCCAGCCAGCCGCCGCGACCCGCACCCTGGTTCGCCAGGAAGCCGCGGTCAAGACTGCACCGGCCCGCGCCAACGCTCCGGTTCCGACCGAAGTCGTCGCCGCGCCAGTGGCTGCACCGGTTGCCGCGCCTGAGCCAAGCCTGTTCAAGGGTCTGGTGAAGTCGCTGATCAGCCTGTTCGCGACCAAGGAAGAGCCTGTTGCACCGGTTGTGGTTGAAAAACCAGCGACCACCGAGCGCCCTGCCCGCAACGAAGAGCGTCGCAACGGTCGTCAGCAGAGCCGCAACCGTAACGGTCGCCGCGATGAAGAGCGCAAGCCTCGTGAGGAACGTGCACCGCGTGAAGAGCGCGCACCACGTGAGCCACGCGAAGAGCGTCAACCACGCGAAGCCCGCGAAGAAACGCCTGTAGTAGCCCGTGAAGAACGTGCACCACGCGCTCCTCGTGAAGAACGTGCACCGCGCGCACCGCGTGAAGATCGCAAGCCTCGTGGCGAGCGTGAAGAACGTCCGGTCCGTGAACTGCGCGAGCCTCTGGATGCCGCTCCGGCCGCCGCTGCCACCGCTGAAGAGCGTCCGGCCCGTCAGCCACGCGAGGAACGCGCTCCACGCCCACCGCGTGAAGAACGTCAGCCACGCACCGAGCAAGTCGCTGCCGCTGTTGCCGAAGAAGAGCTGCCAACCAACGAAGAGCAACTGCAGGAAGACGGTCAGGAAGTCGCCGAAGGCGATCGTCCACGCCGCCGCTCCCGTGGCCAGCGTCGTCGCAGCAATCGTCGTGAGCGTCAGCGCGATGCCAACGGCAACGTGATCGAAGGTTCGGAAGAATCCGAATCCGCTGAAAACGCCGAAGCCCCAAGCGCTGCCGATCTGGCCGCCGGCCTGGCTGTTACCGCAGCCGTTGCCAGCACCGTGATCAGCGCACCTGCTGAAGCACAAGCCAACGAGCAAGCCGAACGCGCCACTGCCGCCACCCTGGAAACCGCTCAGGTTGAAGCGCCAGTGGTTGAAGCGACCACGCCGGTAGAAGTCATCGCCGCTCCGGAAATCGAAGTGGCCCCGGTTCGTGAAGCGCAGCCTGAAGTTGAAGCTGCCGCCGAACCAGTGGTTGCCGCAGAACCTGTCGTTGAAGCACCAGTGGCTGAACCGGTACGTGAAGTTCGCGAAGTTCGTGAAGAACAAACCACGTTCAACTGGGTTGCCGAGCCACCAGTTGCTGTCGAAGCTCCAGCGCCAGTCGCTGAGGCTCCGGTTGCTGAAGCCCCAGCGGCTGAAACCTTGGCCTCCGAGCCAGTGGTTGCGGCTGCCGAGCCTGCTCCGCTGCTTGAAGCACCGGTGGTTGCCGAAGCTGCACCCGTGGTCGAAGCCACCCCTGTCAGCGCTCTGACCCCAAGTGGCCGTGCGCCGAACGACCCGCGTGAAGTACGTCGTCGCAAGCGTGAAGCCGAGCGCCTGCAGAAGGAAGCCGAACTGGCTGCCGCTGCTGCTCCGGCTGCTGTCGAGCCAGCACCGGTTGTTGCTGAAGTCGTCGAGGCAGCCCCTGCCCCGGCCGCTGAAGTGCCTGCCGAGCCGGTTGAATCCGCGATTGACGAAGCACCGCGCTCCGTTCAAGAAGCGGTAGAGCAACACGAGCAAGCCCTGGAAAAAGAGCACGAGCCTAAACCCCTCGCCTGATTCCATCGGCCACTAAAAAGCCCCGCCTGGTGATCCAGGCGGGGCTTTTTTTTACTTATAGAAACTGAAGCCTGTCGCTACCTGGCAACGCTTTATTGCCGAGGCGATTGCGTTCCTCGCTAAACATCCGTTTAAATATTTGTAAGCAAGTATTACGAAATAGTTGTGCAACGTGCAGAATAGAGCGGTGCAGGGCTCAAAATCGGTCCCGCCACGGTCCGAAAGCCTTCGGCCCGTTATGGAGCAAAGAGTGCGTGACTATGGAAATTGCTGAACTGGACGCTTTCAAAGCGATTGTTGACTACGGCAGCGTCACACAAGCAGCAATCAGGTTAAACCGCGCTCAATCCAGTATTTCCTTCCGCATCAAGACACTCGAATCACGGCTCGATACCAAACTGTTCGAACGCTCCGGTCGCGGTATCACGATGACGGCGCCAGGCAAGGAGCTCTATGCCTACGCCTCACAAATCCTCGAACTGGTTGCTCGCGCTCAAGCCAGCCTGAGCCAGACAAAAACCGAAACACGGGTGCGTTTGGGTGTCATCGAAAACCTCACTATTACTCGCCAGAACCTGTTGCAGAGCATCGTTGCCAATCCCGACGGGCTGGCAGTGGATGTCAGCATTGGTAATACACAGTCGCTACTCAAGGATCTAGAGGCCGGCAAGCTCGACGCAGTGATTGTCGGTGCAGGCTTTGCACCTTCACATTATCGCCGGGTAACGCTGTTTAACGATCCGCTGGCCTTGATCTACAGCGCAGCACACCCCGCCATCCAGGACCTGAAAGCGTTCAGTGGCCAAGTGTTCCTGGTCAACAGCCGACGCAGCGCTTCGCAACGTAATCTCGACGAACTATTCATGATGGGTAATATCACCCCGGAGAAAATCATCGAGTGTGGCTCTTATCCGCTGTTGTTTTCTAATGTGATCAACGGCGTGGGCGTTGCCTTGGTGCCGTTGTCACTGGTCGATTCGTGCTGCCGCAGTGAACAGGTGCAAACGTATTTCCTGAGTGGTTCATATGCCTCACTGACCACCGAATTTGTGTTTTTCGATCACCCTGGCAAACCAGCCCCCAGAGCGCTGGCGCAATGGGTGCTGGACTTCGAAAGACCGGCACGCTTACCGCTGACGGAAGGGTAATGGGCCGGGCACCCGTCAGCAGTTACACGATTGCCGCACCACGTCGTCTTCGAAGAAATTGGACAATTGCAGTCCATCCTCCTGACTGCTCGCCCGAATGACGTCACCGTGCTGCAACTCGAAGGCATCCTTGTCGGTGCTTAATGAGGCACCGAGCAAAACATAGTGAACCGTACCGGGCTCGCAAAGCTCTTCATGTTGGAACAACAGGGCTTCGAGTTCATGTTTGGCAAACATCAACTGATCCAGGCCCAATAGCGACTGTTTGTCCCACACGGTTTCACCACGCCGGACAATCGAACTCCTCACCACTGAGTAACGCGGTGGTTCTGCGATCACCAGTTCGTGGCACAACGCGGTATTGCGCAACTTGGAGAGACCGGCCAGCCCGGGTTGAGTGTGACGCAGCACCGGGTCAGAAAAATCCACCGGCACCGCCACCAAGGACAAGTTGCTTTTGAAGTGCTCCCAGCTTTGCTTGCTACGCATGAATCGCACAGCCAGCGCCTGAGAACTTTCGGCATCTTCGACCTGCCAGACCGTAGCCGATGCCCCCTTGCCCTGCACAATCCCCACCCACCGCACACCGTGACGGTCGAGCGAATCGATGATTCTGTCCATCAAGTCGCCTCCGTGCGCAGTATCACCGGTGCCCGTCTTTTAATGGAACAGAGGATCACCCCAAATACGATCAGCACCAGACTGACCAGATGATAGGCGTGCAGTTGCACGTCGAGGAACACGATACTGAACAGCCCACCGGACAGTGGCACCAAGTGAGTGAAGATCTCACCACGGGTGGCACCGATTTCACCGATGCCTTTGCTCCAGAACAAGTACGACAGCCAGGACGGGAAGATCACCAGATACGCCAGGCCCAGCCACGGTGCAGCGCCCTGCCCCAGGTTGAACGTCAGATCAGGGTGCAACAACCAAATACCCAGGCTGAACGGAATCAGGCACAGCGCCCCCACCACCGCGCAATATGTCACGAATGCATTGCCGGCGATGGTTTTTGGCTTTGTCCGCAAAAAAGAGCAATAGACAGCCCAACTGGCAGCCGAGGCCATGGTCCAGAAATCACCTTTGTTGAAGCCTTCCAGGAAGCTCAAATCGGACAGATGCCCCATCGTCACCAGCCAGAACACACCCACCGTACTGATGACCACCCCAAGCATGTTCGACCTGGAGATGAAATCACCGAAAACGAAACGGTTGAGAGCCAGTACCAGACACGGCGTGGCCGACAGGTAAATCGCCGCATTCAACGAACTGGTGTATTGCAAACCGATATACAAGGTCAGCGGAAATATAACTTGGCCACAGACCGCCAACATAACCAGGGTCAACCATGACTTACGGGCGCCCGGCAAACTGGCGATTACGGCTTTATAGTTAATCAGCAGTAGTAAACCGCTGGTAATCAGCCATCGAAGTTGCGACAGCAGCACTGGATCAACATCCACTACCATCAACTTTCCGACGACATAGTTACCGCCCCAGAACACGGCCGCGAGTGAAAGCAACAAATACGGCATTGACGCCTCCGTTAGATCTTCTTCATTAACATGAAAGAGGCACCGTCGAACTCGACTTCCCCTTGCAGATGGAACAAGTCTTGATACACAGACAGTTGCGCCTGCAACACATCCGTAATGGGCACCAACAACAGTGCCTGCGTCGCCAGCACCCGAGCCAGTTCATTGACATAGACTCGGCAAGGCTCGGCCTCGACAGGCGAACTGTTGGCGACAATCAGTGAGTAACCCAATCGACGGCGGTAGTGAAAGTCGCCGGCCGAGGCGAATGGCAATCTCGAAAAATCCAGATCGGCGCGCAATCTCAGCTGCTTATGGCCGTAGTCCTGAGCCCACTGCAAGTGGTGGGCAAACGGCTGCCTGGAACTGGAAATGACATCCAGGCTGTGCTGGCCGAACGCTTGAAGCTGAGCGTTATCGGACGGGGCAATCAGCAATACGGACTTTTTGCCCGGTGTATCGAGATACTCCACCAGTGGCGCTGGCAAGATCGGCGTCTCGCGCTTCGGGCCATCACGGTAGATCATCAACCAGTCAGAATTGATCGCGGCCCAATTGCTGACTTGCAGCGTCTGCTCGATCGACGGCTGATAGGTTTCCATGAGGTGAGCCTTGAACGGCAGGTATTGCAGGACCTTCCCCTGATCGCCAACGATGGAATAGTCGCCGACCCATGTATTGAGGAAGGAACGGATCCCGACGATGCTCGCCTTGCCCAGATAATCCGCGTTCCAGCCCACAATCGCTTCACGCCCCACCCACGCGTAATCGCACAGTCGCACCGGAGGCAGGCGCGTCATCGCGACAGTCCTCGAGCCGATGGAGAGCCGGCCATACGGGTCATGGTCCTGACGCAGTAACTGACTTCCCGGCGATAGCCAGACACCATCGCCTATATCCACATCGCCGCCGGCATTGACCGCAGCGTTACGACCAAAACGCACATACTGTCCAATCTTGATCGAAGGTAGCTCCTGCGCCGAGTGATCGAGTTGATGATCGGCATGGGGGTGGCTGAAATACGCACCGTTTTCAAAATGAGTGGGCGAAATAAGGTGTTCTCCGACCTGCTCCTTGACGAGCAGCGGTGAGCCACTGGTATTGACCGAAAAATGTTCCGGGGACAAACCGAAGTCGTCACCCAGTTCTTTCAAACGCTCTCCAAAAGCGACCCCAAACTTGATCTCGTCGCGATGGCAACTAATTGTTTGCGATTCTTTTCTAAGTTGCCGAAGTGTTTTGACATAACGCGGAACAGGTTGAAAAACATCTGCAGAACTTAATGCCCGCTCCAATGCTCCCAACTCCTGAATATCACTGCCCAGCTCCAAAGGACTGACACTGACCGACGCATCCATATAGTGCTTTATCATGTAGGCTCTTTTTTCTAATGAGTACTGACCGGATGTTCACCCCAACTGTGAACACCACACGCCACATGATCGTATGTCGGATAGAACCCGCTGAATAACGAGTTCTATATCTGGTACCCATCGATAAATACGAATGGGCGAAAGGAAGAGTCGATTACTCCGAGAAAAGTGCGAATGCAATCCCGTTGACAACCGTTATTGAAAAACCAGCGCCTCAGGAACATCCACATCCCACAACACACCTGGATCCCCCACCGCCACCTCGACCACCCTCGCCTGCGCAAACAGTGACTTGGCGCCCTGATCGCCGGTCAACGCCATCAATCCCGGACCGAAGCTTCGCCCGAACCCCACCGGATGCCCATATTGCCCTTCATGCACCGGCACGCTGATGGCGTCATCCGCAATGGCCGAGACGACCTGTTCAATGCTCGACGGCAGAATAAACGGCATATCACCCAGCATGATCAGCCAGCCACCGAGGTGCGAGCAGGCCGACACGCCCGCCGCAATGCTGTCCCCCAGGCCAGTCGACTCGATTCGTACAATCTCGCAACCATAGGCCTGCGCCATGCGAATCACTTGCGGGCGGTCCGCGGAGGTGACCAGCACACGCTTCTCGAGCGTGGCTGGCAGATTCACCAGCACCTGCTCGATCATTGAGTGCACGGTGATGCCGTCACGGGCGGTGCAGTCCACCAGCAACTTGTCCTTGTCATCACCTGCTACCTGTCGAAACCGGCTGCCCTGCCCCGCGGCTAAAACGATAACGCCAATGGAGTCGCTCATACGCCCTCCTGCAACGGCCTCTTCTGCTTGAGCTCGATGCCGTTCTTGATCGCCACAATCTCGGCCAGCAGCGACAGGGCGATTTCCGCCGGAGTATGGCTGCCGATGTGCAAGCCGATCGGGCCGTGCAAACGCTCGATGGCCTGTTGGGACAAGCCTAGCTGAGCCAGGTTGTCCCGGCGCTTCTGGCTGTTGACTCGCGAGCCCAACGCACCGACATAAAACGCCCTGGAGTCCAGGGCCGTGAGCAGCGCCATGTCATCCAGGCGTGGATCGTGGGTCAGGGCGACGATGGCGGTGCGTTCGTCGGTCTGGATGGTCAGCACTGCTTCGTCGGGCATGCCCGGGACGAAGCGACCGTGTTGCTCTTCCCAACCGTAGACGAACTCGGTGCGCGGATCGCAGATCAGCACTTCAAAATCCAGCAGCCGCGCCATCTCGGCGACATACCGCGATAGCTGCCCCGCGCCGATCAGCAACAAACGCCAACGCGGGCCATAGATGGCGCGCAGTGTGTTGCCATCAAAGCTCAGCACATCGTGTTTGTTCGCCGACTGCAAAACCACTTCACCGCTCGCAATATCCAGCGAGCGCGCCACGATTTCATGCGCCTCGCAGCGCGCCAGCAACTGGGCGACCCACGCCGGATCGCCGACGCGCTCCTCGGTCAGGCGCAACGTGCCGCCGCAGGGCAAACCAAACCGCGCGGCCTCCTCACGGGTGACGCCATAGGTAATCAACTGCACCGGCGGCCCATCAGCCGGGATACGGCCATCGTGCAGCCGGGCAATCAGGTCATCCTCGACACAGCCACCGGACACCGAGCCAATCACCACGCCGTCTTCACGCAAGGCGAGCATGGCGCCAGGTGCCCGGGGCGCGGTGCCCCAGGTCTGAACCACGCTGTACAGCACCACCCGCTGACCGGTGCGGCGCCATTCCAGCACGCTGCGCAGGACGTTCAGATCGACGCTGTCCATCAGGCGTCAGCCTTCTGCCAGCCTTGCAGCTGATAGCGAACCGGCAAGTTACGGATGCGTTTGCCCGTGGCGGCGAAGATCGCGTTGCACAGCGCTGGCGCAATCGGCGGCACGCCCGGCTCACCGACCCCGCCCAACGGTACATTGCCCGGTGGCGTGACCAGGTGCACGGCGACTTCCTTCGGTGCCAGGGACATGCGCGCCACTTCGTACATGTGGAAGTTGTCCTGCTGGACCTTGCCGTCCTTGAAGCTGATTTCCCCCAGCACCGCGTTGCCCAGGCCCATCACGCAGGCGCCTTCGAACTGCGAGCGAATTCGCTCGGGGTTGATCTGCGGGCCGCAATCCACGGCGATGTCGGCTTTGTGCACAATCAGCGTGCCATCGTCTTTGACTTCAACTTCAATCACCGCTGCCACATAAGTGACAAAGCTGTAATGCACCGCCAGGCCCAAGCCACGGCCCTTGGGCAGCTTACGCCCCCATCCGGCGGCTTTGGCGGCGGTTTCCAGCACGGTGCGCATCCGCGCGGTATCGATCGGATAACGCTCGGGGGATTCGCCGTAGTTCCACTCTTCACTCAAGGTACGCGGATCGATCTGACGGTCCGGGCCAAGCAGCTTGATCTGGTATTTGAGCGGGTCCTGGCCGGCCTTATGCGCCAGTTCATCGACAAAGCACTGAATCGCAAAGCCGTGGGGGATGTTCGACACCGAGCGATACCAGCCGACCCGCGTGTGAACCGTCGCCTCAGGGTTTTCCAGGCGCACATTGGGGATCGCATAAGCCATGTTGGTAAAACCCATGCCCAGCTCGAAAGCCGCTTCATGGTTCATGCCCGGCGCGAACAGCGCGGTGATGCTCGGCGCCACCGTGCGGTGCAGCCAGCCGGAAGGTAGACCGTCCTTGTTCAGACTGGCCTTGAGGTATTCGGCAGACACGGTGTGGAAATACGAGTGGTGGATGTCGTCTTCACGGGTCCACTGCACCCGCACGGCCTTGCCCGGAAACTCCTTGGCCAGGATCGCCGCTTCAATGACGAAATCCGGCTTGGACTTACGACCGAAACCACCGCCGAGCAAGGTGACGTTGAACGTGACGTTATCGAACGGAATGCCCAGGCGCTCGCCAATCCGCTCGCGGGTGACTTGCGGCGCCTGGCTTGGCGCCCAGGCCTCACACACACCGTCCTTGAAACGGGCGATGGCGACCATCGGCTCCATCGGCGATTGCGTCAGGTGCGGCAGATAGTAGGACGCTTCGAGGGTGCTGTCGGCAGCACTCATGGCCTGGTCAATGTTGCCGGTATTGCGCACCACTTTGCCGGGTTTGAGCGACGCGGCTTCGAGTTCCTTGCGGTAGACGATCGAGTCGTAACTGGCGTTGGGGCCGTCATCCCACTCGATCTTCAGCGCTTCGCGGCCCTTGATCGCCGCCCAGGTGTTGCTGGCCACCACGGCCACACCGCCAAGAGGCTGGAACTCAGACGGCAATGGACGGCTTTCGATCTGCAGGACTTTGATCACACCAGGGACTTTCATCGCAGCGCTGGCATCGAAGGATTTGACCTTGCCGCCGTAGACCGCCGGACGGGCGATGGTGGCGAAAAGCATGCCGTCGAAATGCACATCAGCGCCGTAGACCGCGCGACCGTTGACGATGTCCGCACCGTCGATGGCCTTGGTGCCTTCCTTGCCGATGTAGCGAAACTCCGACGGCTGCTTGAGCCGCAGGCTGTCGCGTGCCGGCACCGCCAGCGCACTGGCAGCCGCGGCCAACGCGCCGTAGCCCAGTTCACGGCCGGTCGGTTTATGGATAATTTTGTGCAGTTGCGCATGGCACTCGCCGACCGGCACTTTCCATTGCTCGGCAGCGGCTTGCTCAAGCATGGTCCGCGCGGCAGCACCGCAACGGCGCATCGGCTCGTACCAGTGACGCATGCTGCGCGAACCGTCGGTGTCCTGGTTGCCGAAACGTACTTCGTCGCCCGGCGCCTGTTGCACTTTGACCTGTGCCCAATCGGCGTCCAGTTCATCGGCCACCACCATGGACAGACTGGTGCGCACACCCTGGCCCATTTCCGAACGGTTGCAAATCACCGTCACGCTGCCATCGACGGCAATGCTGACGTAAACCTTCGGGTCATCGACCCAGCCGTTGGGCATGCCATCGGCGCCGAACTTCTGCTCTTTCTCGGCGGCCAATGCGTCTTGCCAGCCCCAACTGGCAGCCAGCACCAGCGCACTGGTGGCGCCCACGCCTTTGAGGAAACCGCGGCGGCTGAGATTACTCAGCGCAAAATCATTCGGTAGCTGGCTCATGCCTTGGCCTCCTTCAGGTGAGTGGATGCCTGGCGGATGGCGGTCTTGATCCGGTTGTAGGTGCCGCAACGGCAAATATTGCCAACCATCGCTTCTTCGATCTGCTCGTCGCTGGGATTCGGGTTGGTTTTCAGCAGCGCGGTGGCCGACATGATCTGCCCGCCCTGGCAGTAACCGCACTGGGCCACGGCGCTGTCGAGCCAGGCTTGCTGGACGACTTTGCCCACCGGGTCGGCGTGCAGGTTGTCGATGGTGCTGACGTTCTGGCCGACCACCGAGCCGATCGGTGTGATGCAACTGCGCGCTGGCGCGCCGTCGATATGAATGGTGCAGGCGCCACACAGGCCCATGCCGCAGCCGAATTTGGTGCCGTTGTAACCGGCCACGTCACGAATCGCCCAGAGCAGCGGCATGTCCTCGGTGACATCGAGTTGATGATCTTGACCATTGAGTTTCAGGGTAATCATGGGCACGCCCGCATAGTTATAGAGGTTATGGGGTCGAGCAATCTGCCGCTGGGGTTCGCGGTTCACTACACGCAGATCGACTCAGGCTAATCGGCTCTCTTATGTAGACGCGACGTCTGCACCGGGCCTTTGATGGAGCAAATGCTTGCATCGTTAGGTAGCTAAGTTAACCCAGCATTAACAAAAAAGCCCTGCACATTTGAAGATGCGCAGGGCTTTGGAATCCGCCTGAAAGCGTAGCCTCAATACCGGTTGGGTTCCATTTCCAGGTCGACTTTGAAACGCTCTGCAATGTCTTTCTGAATACGCTGCGCCAAATTCAGCAATTGCAGGCCCGTTGCGCTGCCGTAGTTGACCAGCACCAGCGCCTGTAATTTATGCACACCGGCATCACCGTCACGAAAGCCTTTCCAGCCGGCGCGTTCGATCAGCCAGCCCGCCGCGAGCTTCATTTGCCCATCGGGTTGCGCGTAGGCCACCAGGTCGGGATATTGCTCTTTGAGTTGCGCCACCAAGGCCGCCGGGACCAAGGGATTCTTGAAGAAGCTGCCGGCATTGCCGAGCACCGCCGGGTCCGGGAGTTTTTCGCTGCGGATGCTGCAAATGGCCTGGCTGACATCGGTCGGCGTCGGGTGATCAATACCCTGCTCGGTCAGGCGCTGACGAACCGGGCCGTACTCCAGATGCAGATGCGCGATGCGCGTGAGGGTGAAACGCACCCGCAGGATCAACCACCGCCCCGGCTCCTGTTTGAACAGACTGTCGCGGTAGGCAAAGTTGCACTCGGCCAGCGTGAAGTCCCGCAACTCGCCGGTCTGGCGATCGAGGGCCGTCAGGCCGGCGAATACGTCCTTGATCTCGACACCGTAAGCACCGATGTTCTGCATCGGGGCAGCGCCGACGGTGCCGGGAATCAGGCTGAGGTTTTCCAGCCCCGCCAACCCTTGCGCCAGTGTGTACTGCACAAACGGATGCCACGGCTCGCCCGCCTCGGCTTCGATCACCACCTGGTTGCCGTCATCGCTCAGCAGGCGAATCCCCCGAGTGCCCATGCGCAGCACCAGCGCCTGGATATCGGCGGTTAGCAGCAAATTGCTGCCGCCGCCGATCACCAGCACAGGCACTTCATGTTCCAACCCGTAGGCCAGGGCTTCGCGCACGTCGGCATCGCTATGGGCTTCGGCAAACAGCCGAGCCTGAACGTCCACACCAAAGCTGTTGAACGACTTGAGCGAAACCTGGGGTTGAACCTGCAAACTCATAACCGTCCCTTCAATTCGATCACCAGCAGTTCGCTGGCGCGCTCGATCAGGTCCAGTACCTGCTCGAAGCCCTGTTCGCCATCATGATAAGGATCCGGCACTTCATCGATTTCCGACTGGAAGCGACGCAGGAACAAATCCAGTTCGGCCTTGCCCTTGGCCGGTTGCAAGGCCTTGAGGTGGCGCAGGTTGCTGTTGTCCATCGCCAGGATCAGGTCGTAGGTGGCGAAATCGGCGCGGGTCACTTGCTGGGCACGCTGGGCGGACAGGTCATAGCCGCGCCGTTTGGCCGCAGCCTGGCTGCGCTTGTCCGGGGGCTTGCCGACATGCCAATCGCCAGTGCCGGCGGAAGCCACTTCGACTTGATCGGCCAGCCCCGCCTCACGCAATTTATGCCGCAATACGCCTTCGGCCGTGGGGGACCGGCAGATGTTGCCCAGGCAAACGAACAGAACCCGCATCAAGCCTCCAGCAAGCGACGAACGCGCTCGAGGTCTTCAATGGTGTCGACGCCGGTGGGCGGCGCGATCAGCGCGTCGGCGACGTGAATCCGCACGCCGTGCCACAGGGCACGCAGCTGCTCCAGAGACTCGGTGTTTTCCAGCCAGCAAGGGCCCCAGATGACGAAGTCATGCAGGAAACCGGCGCGGTAAGCGTAGATACCGATGTGACGGCGATACGGCACGCCTTCCGGCAATTGCTCGCGGCTTTTGGCAAACGCGTCCCGGGCCCACGGCAAGGTGGCACGACTGAAGGTCAACGCCAGGCCATTGAGGTCGCTGACCACTTTGACCACATTGGGATTGAACAGGGTTTCAACGTCCTCGATCGGCTCGGCCAGGGTGGCCATGCGCGCTTCGGTGTGAGCGGCCAGGTTGGCGGCGACCTGATCGATCACGCTTGGCGGAATCATCGGCTCGTCGCCCTGCACGTTGACCACGATGGCGTCGGGGGCCAGGCCCAGTTTCGCCGCCACTTCAGCCAGGCGATCCGTACCGGAGTTGTGATCTTCGCGGGTCAGCACCACTTCGGCGCCAAAGCTTTTGCAGGCCTCGACGATGCGCGCATCGTCTGTGGCAACCACCACGCGCTGGGCACTGCTTTTGCTCGCCTGTTCCCAGACGTGCTGGATCATCGGCTTGCCGGCGATCAGCAGCAGCGGTTTGCCCGGCAGTCGGGTGGAGGCATAGCGCGATGGAATGACAACGGTAAAGGCTGTGGTCATTTATCCAGACGCTCGTCGGTGGTCAGGGTGCGCGCTTCGCTTTCGAGCATCACCGGGATGCCGTCGCGAATCGGGTACGCGAGGCCGGCGCCCTTGCTGATCAGCTCGGTTTTGTCGGCGCTGAGCTTGAGCGGGCCTTTGCAGACCGGGCAAGCGAGGATGTCGAGCAATTTGGTGTCCATGTACATTCCCTGGATAGAAACGGAGTTAAGGCAAAATACGAGCCGGCAACAGGCGCATCAGTTGCGTATCGAACCAGGCCACGAAGGCCGGCGACGGCGCAGCATCGACCGCCAGGTACCACCAATCGGCGGCGGCGAAGGCACGGCACTTCACCGCGTCCTTTTCTGTCATCACCACGGGCAATGACGGTGTGAAATTCAAGGCCTGCACGCTGTACTCGGCGTGGTCGGCAAATGCATGGGGCACTGGCCGCCAGTGTAGCGTTTCGAGGGTCGTGAAGAAACGCCGGGGATTGCCGATCCCGGCCACGGCGTGCAGGGCCTGACCAGCGGGAAAGTGGTCCAGAGGCCGCCGTTCGCCGCTGTGCAGGTTGACCAGTTCGGTGGGTTGCAACTGAAAGGCAAAACCGTCTTCGCGATCATTGGCAGCGCCGTTGTACAGCACCGCATCGACGCTTTGCAGACGTTCGACCGGTTCGCGCAACGGTCCGGCCGGCAGGCAACGTTTGTTGCCCAGACCCCGGGCGGCGTCGATCAGCACCAGTTCCAGGTCCCGGGCTAACCGGTAATGTTGCATGCCGTCGTCGGACAGAATCAGGTCCAGCGGCTCACTCGCCAGCAAGGCTTTGACCGCACGGCTGCGGTCCGGGTCGATCATCAGCGGCACGCCGGTGCGCTGGACGATCAACAGCGGTTCATCGCCCGCCACGTCCGCGCCTTGATCTGCCGCGACCCGCCACGGCAATTGCGGCGGTTTGGCGCCGTAACCACGGCTGACCACACCGACCCGCAGGCCGCTGCGCTGGCAGTGCTGGATCATCCACAGAATCAGTGGCGTCTTGCCCGTACCGCCCACGGTGATGTTGCCGACCACGATCAGCGGCACCGGCGATTGGTAGATCTCGCCCTCGCCCGCCAAAAAGCGCTCACGCTTGCCGGTGACCACGCGTCGATACAGCCACTCCAGCGGCTGCAACAGCTTCAACGCCGGATGACCTTCGTACCACGCGGCGAGCAATCGATCGGACATGGCCATCAGGACGCCGGCGCCGCCTCGACGGTGGTCATGCGCAAGTGGCTGAAACCGAGCTTGCCGGCAGCGTCCATCGCCGTGATGACGGACTGATGGGGGGTTTTGCCATCGGCACTGATGGACAGCGGCAGATTGGTGTCGCCGTTGGACTCTTTCTGTAGCGCTTCCATCAGGCTGGTCAGGTCGTTCTTCGGCAACAGCTGGTTGTTGACCGAATACGCCCCGTCGGCGCTGATGGCGATGTCCAGCTGCTTGAGCTGCTGGTCTTCGGCCGGGGAGCCGCTGACCGCTTCCGGCAGGTCGACGCGCAACTGGGTTTCACGGGTGAAAGTGGTGGTCACGACGAAAAACAGCAGCAGGATAAACACCACGTCGATCAGCGACGCGAGGTTGATGTCTACCGTTTCCCGTGGTTTACGACGGAATTTCACGCTTTACCCTCGGCCAGGTCCACATCGCGGTCGCCCTGTATGACCTCGACCAGTTTGATCGCTTCCTGCTCCATGCCCACCACCAGCTCATCGATCCGGCGTTGCAGGAAGCGGTGGAAGAACACGGCCGGGATACCGACCATCAGGCCAGCGGCGGTGGTGATCAAGGCCTTGGAAATACCACCGGCCAGCACGGCGGCGTTGGTACCCATGCCCGTGCCCATGAACGCACTGAAAATATCGATCATGCCCAGCACTGTACCCAGCAGCCCCAGTAACGGGGCCATGGCGGCGATGGTGCCCAGGGCGTTGATGTAGCGTTCGAGCTCATGAATCACCCGCGCGGCGGCCTCTTCGATGCACTCTTTCATGATCTCGCGACCATGCTTGGAGTTCGCCAGACCGGCGGCCAGGATCTCGCCCAGCGGGGAGTTGGCGCGCAGTTCCTTGAGTTTTTCTTTATTGAGTTGCTTGTCCTTGATCCAGACCCAGACCTGCCCGAGCAAGTGCTCCGGGGTCACGCGGCTGGCGCGCAGGGTCCAGAGACGCTCGGCGACGATCGCCATGGCCGCGATGGAACTCAGAATGATCGGCAGCATCATCCAGCCGCCGGATTTGACCAATTCCCACACAGTGACAGTCCCCTCGAAAAAGTGCGCCACTCTAACATAGGGGGTGAGCGCACCGAAGACCGCGATGTCGCATCCGGTCGGGGTTTGATGACGCTGGTTACTGGCGCAATGCTGGCGGATCGCGCCAGAAGCGCCGTTCCTGAAGCATCGTCCACGGTGGTTTGAAGCGCCCCAGTTGCAGACGAATGGCGCCCTCCTCGGCGCTGTCGTAGATCGCCATGCCACGTTTTTGATAGCGCGCCACGACCGTGGGATGGGGATGGCCGAAAGAATTGCCGTTGCCGCGAGAGATCAGCACGACTTTGGGTTGCAGAGCGCTGAGTAACGCCATCGAAGATGAACTGCGACTGCCGTGGTGCGGGGCCTGCAACCAGTCCGTCGGCACCGCCAGTGGACTGTCGAGCAGCGCCCGCTCGGCTGCGGTATCGATATCGCCGGTCAGCAGCAATCGTTCACCGTTGGCTTCGATCTGTAGCACGCAGGATTTCTGATTGCTGTCACTGGCCGACGGCCACTGCCAGAGTTGGAACCGCACGTCGTCCCAGGTCCACTGTTGACCGCTCTCGCAGCCCTCGGCGTGTAGCTCGTCCGGCAGGGCCAATGGATCGCCGCTTAGCACCCGCGTCACCGACAATCCCCCGGCAATGGCTCGCGCGCCACCAGCATGGTCGGCGTCGGCGTGGCTGATCAGCATCAGATCAAGTCCATTCACCCCCAGTTTGCGCAATGTTGGCAACACCACCCGCTCACCCAGGTCGATATCGCCGAACCGTGGTCCGGCGTCATACAGCAGTGTGTGATGGCGGGTGCGCACCAGAATGGCCAACCCCTGGCCGACATCCAGTTGCCAGATTTCGGCGACGCCTTCAGGCAGCGTGTGCCGGGGCGCAAAAACCAGCAACAGCAATATCGGCCAGCCCAGCAGGCGCAACGGCACCCCCGGTGGCAGTAACAGCAGAAATGCGCCCAGCGCGCCGAACGCCCAAACCCACAACGGAACCGCCACCGGCACCCACGCGGGCAATTGCCCGGCCACCAACGCCAGCCCCTTGAACAAAAGGTCGATCAGACTGCCAGCCAACCACAGTAACCCCTCGCCCACATAGGGAACGGGCAACAGCAGCGTTCCGAGCAAGGCCGGCGGCAAGACCAGCAGGCTGATCCAGGGCACCGCCAGAAGATTGGCCAGCGGCCCGCTGAGACTGATAGGCAACCCCAGTACCAACAGCAGCGGGCACAGACCGATTGCGATCAGCCATTGGGCACGGGTCCAGGTTTGCCACCAACGCCACGGGCCCAATCGCCCGCCAAAGGTGAAAATCAGCACCGCTACTGCCGCAAAGGACAACCAGAAACCCGGTTGCAGGCTTGCCAGCGGGTCCAGCAGCAAAACACCGTCAAGCGCCAGCAACAGCGGCCACCAGGCGCCGAGGTGACGAAACCGTAGCCGCCACAACAACAGCAGACCAATCATCAGGCAGGCCCGACGCACCGGCACCTCGAAACCGGCCAGCAGCCCATAACCGAGCGCCGCCGCGAACGCCAGCCCACACGCCCATGGCAGCCACGGCAAGCGCCTGGGCCATAAGCCATAGCGCGCCAGCCCGGCGATCAGCAGATACACCAGCCCCGCCAGCAAACCAATGTGCTGCCCGGAAATCACCAACAGATGCACGGTGCCGGTGTCTTGCAGCACCTGCCAGTCTTCACGGCTCAGCCCGGCGCCGTCCCCCAGCACCAACGCCGTCAGCGCCCCCGCTCGCCCCTGCGCGTCGACGGCCTGCAAACGCTGACGTATGCCGTCGCGCCAGGCCCACTGCGCCGCCCTCAGTCGCTGACCGTCCTTGACCGTTCCGGTGGCGCCGATGCGTTGGGCCAGCAACCAGGCGTCGTAATCAAAACCATGGGGGTTGAGCAGCCCCGCAGGACGCTTCAACTTGACCGCCAGCCGCCAATGTTCACCGCTGTTGACGGGCGGCCCGCCATACCAGGCCAGACGCAGGTGCCGAGGCAGTTGGGCGCGACGCGACTGACTGTCTGTCAGTTCGAAACGCACTACACCCTCGGTCTGCTGCGGCAACCCGGTAACCCGGCCTTCGACCCAGCGAGTCTCGCCATCGAGCTTCAGCGCCAGGCGATCATCCAGCGCCCACTGCGCATTCGCACACGCCCAACTGAAACCGAACAACCAAAATGCCAGTGGAAAGGTTCGAAACGGCAGCAACATCAAACCCACTACCGGCAACAACAGCCACAACCCTGCCGGCGGCAGTGCCGGCAAAAAACGCAGGGCCAGCAGACCCAACGCCAGCGCCATCATCCCTGTGCGCATAAACCCGTCCTTGAGAGTCCCCTCCCTAGGCTTAGCCGTCGCGCCGCACAGGCGTCGTTAACAATTGTCACAAAGTCTGAATGGGCGGTTCGTAGAATCCAGACATACTTGCCGCCTTAACCGACCGAGAAGCCTTATGCCCCGGCGCTTATTCAAACGCTACATGCCAGACCCGACCAGCATCAGGGAACACAAATCCTTACGCTTTCTTGGCACCCTGTTGCATGACCCGAACCTCTGGCACCTCAATCGCCATTCCGTCGCGCGGGCCATGGCCGTCGGCCTGTTCGCGGCGTTCCTGCCCATCCCGTTGCAAATGCTACTGGCTGCCATCCTCGCCATCGTGGTGCGCGGCAACCTGCCGATTGCCGTCAGCCTGGTCTGGCTGACCAACCCGATTACCATGCCTGCGGTGTTCTTCTGCACTTACCAGACTGGCGCCTGGCTGATGGACGTCCCCGCCAGAAGCTTGCCGGACGAGTTGACCTGGGAATGGATCAGCGGTGAGCTCTCGACTTTGTGGCAGCCGTTTTTACTGGGCTCGGTGGTAACGGGGCTGGTGCTTGGGGCGTTGGCTTATTGTCTGGTGATGATGTATTGGCGCTGGTGGGTGAGTCGGCAGTGGGCACGGCGTAAGCGCAGCCGGATGCAGGAATGAAAAACAGCCTCCACTTGGGAGGCCGTTTTTTTATGGCTTTTTGGTGGCGTACATATCCGTTTTTTCTGTAACGACCACTTAGGGTTCCGCCCTTACGGCCATCCCTTTCAAGGTCTTTTCGTTTTGGCGGCCTTGATTACCCGGTCCGTTGAAACATG
>NZ_JBYVYM010000023.1:0-117872 GCF_058148225.1 Pseudomonas sp. DF5 | reverse complement strand
TTTTTTTATGGGCGTCGTTTGGGCTATCCTCGGGCTCTCCCGTGCCGTCGTTAGAGCCGGGTGTAGCCCAGGGAATCACCGATGATCACCAGTAAGCTGCCGAATGTCGGCATCACTATCTTCACGCAGATGTCTCAGCTCGCGGCGCAAACCGGGGCGATCAATCTGTCCCAGGGTTTTCCCGATTTCGACGGTCCGCAGGCCCTGCGCGATGCGGTCGGTCGGCATATCGCCAGTGGCCACAATCAATATTCGCCGATGACCGGCTTGCCGGCGTTGCGTCAGCAGATCGCGGCGAAGATCGCTCGCAGCTACGGCGCGCATGTTGATGCCGACAGCGAAGTGACGGTCACCCCCGGCGCGACCCAGGCGATCTTCTGCGCGATTCAGGCGGTGATCCACAGCGGCGATGAAGTGATCGTGTTCGATCCGTGCTACGACAGCTACGAGCCCTCGGTCGAGCTGGCCGGTGGTCGCTGTGTGCATGTGCAACTCGGCCTGAAGGACTTCGCCATCGACTTCCAGAAGCTCGCCGAAGCCCTGAGCCCGCGCACGCGGATGATCATCCTCAATACCCCGCACAACCCAAGCGGTGCGCTGATCAGCCGTGCCGAGCTGGATCAGTTGGCGGCATTGATCCGCGACCGCGACATCTATGTGATCAGCGACGAAGTCTACGAACACCTGGTGTTCGACGGTGTGTCTCACGCCAGTGTATTGGCCCATGAAGAGTTGTATCAGCGCGCTTTCGTGGTCAGTTCGTTCGGCAAGACGTACCACGTCACCGGTTGGAAAACCGGTTATGTCGTGGCGCCGCCGGCCCTTAGCGCGGAGCTGCGCAAGGTGCACCAGTACGTCAGTTTCTGCGGCGTGACGCCGTTGCAGTACGCGTTGGCCGATTACATGGCCGAGCACCCGGAACACGTCGAAGAGCTGCCGGGCTTCTATCAGGCCAAGCGTGATCTGTTCTGCGATCTGCTGACGCCGTCGCGCTTCAGTTTTACCCGCGTGGCCGGTACTTATTTCCAGTTGGTCGATTACTCGCAGATTCGCCCGGACCTCAATGACGTCGAGATGGCGCTGTGGATGACCCGCGAGCATGGCGTCGCGAGCATTCCGATCTCGGTGTTCTACCAGACTCCACCTGAAGGCCAGCGCCTGGTGCGTCTGTGCTTTGCCAAGCGTGAGGAGACCCTGCGTGAAGCAGCGGCAAAACTATGCGTGATCTGAGTACTCTGCCCAATCTGAATCTTGCGCTGATCCAGACCACCCTGGCCTGGCACGATCGTCAGGCCAATCTGGAGCATTTCGAGCCGCTGCTGGAACAGGCTCGTGGCGCGGACCTGATCATCCTGCCGGAGATGTTCACCACCGGTTTCTCCATGGAGTCGGAAGCCCTCGCCGAGCCGGAAAATGGCCCCACCAGTAAATGGATGCGGGCTCAGGCAGCGAAGCTGGGCGCGGTGGTGACCGGCAGCATCATCGTCCAGGCGGCTGACGGCAGCTATCGCAACCGTCTGTTGTGGGCACGGCCGGACGGGGAGGTGTGGCACTACGACAAGCGTCACTTGTTCCGCATGGCGGGGGAGAACAACCACTACACCCCGGGCGAGCGTCAGGTGCAGTTCGAATTGAAGGGGTGGCGAGTACGGCCGCTGATTTGCTACGACCTGCGCTTCCCGGTCTGGAGTCGTGATCCGCAAGACACTGACTTGCTGCTGTACACCGCCAACTGGCCGGGCGCACGGCGTCAGCACTGGAACCGATTGCTGCCGGCACGGGCGATCGAAAACCTCTGCTATGTGGCGGCGGTGAACCGTATCGGTACCGATGGCAAAGGCTTTGCGTATACCGGTGACAGTCAGGTCCTGGATTTTCAGGGCGAGACGCTGCTCGGTGCAGGTGATGCCGATGGTGTGTTCAAGGTCGTGCTGGACGCGGCGGAACTGGCGGCATATCGCACACGGTTCCCGGCGAATCTGGATGCGGATACCTTCGAGTTCACCTGATCGATCGTTGATCAACAAAAAAGGCCCCGAGGTTCTCACCCCGGGGCCTTTTGCATTGCAGCGGAGCTTACGCCGCTTTCGCTTCCGGCTGGCTCAGGGAGCGGTTCAGTGCGCTGAACAGGGCCTTGAAGCTGGCAGTGGTGATGTTTTCGTCGATGCCGACGCCATGCACCGCACGTTCACCATTCACCCGCAGCTCAATGTAGGCCGCAGCCTTGGCATTGGTGCCCGCGCCGATGGCGTGTTCGTTGTAGTCCATGATCTCAACCGGGATCGGCAGGCCGGCCACCAGTGCTTCCAGGGCACCGTTGCCCTTGCCGCGCCAGTGCAGGTTGGTTTCGCCCTGACCTTTGCTGGAGACTTCGACTTCCACGGCGCTGTGACCGTTTTCTTCCTGCAAGCGATGGCTGACCAGCGCGTACGGGGTGTTGGCCTGCAAGTACTCGCTGTGCAGCAGCGCGTGGATCTGCTGGGCGGTCATCTCCAGGCCCAGGCGATCGGTTTCACGCTGCACGACCTGGCTGAACTCGATTTGCATACGGCGTGGCAAGCTGATGCCGTATTCCTGCTCCAGCAGGTAAGCGATACCGCCCTTGCCCGACTGGCTGTTGACGCGAATCACTGCCTCGTAGCTACGGCCAATGTCGGCCGGGTCGATCGGCAGGTACGGCACTTCCCACAGGGCGTCCGGTTGCTGCTGGGCGAAGCCCTTGCGAATCGCATCCTGGTGCGAGCCGGAGAACGCGGTGTGAACCAGGTCGCCGACGTATGGGTGACGTGGGTGCACCGCAATCTGGTTGCACTCTTCGACGACTTTGCGTACGCCGTCGATATCGGAGAAATCCAGCTCAGGGTTGACACCCTGGGTGTAGAGGTTCAACGCCACGGTGACGAGATCGACGTTACCGGTACGCTCGCCGTTGCCGAACAGGCAGCCTTCGACACGGTCGGCGCCGGCCATCAGGCCCAGTTCGGTGGCGGCCACGCCAGTGCCACGGTCGTTGTGGGTGTGCAGGCTGATAATCACGCTGTCACGACGGTTGATGTGACGACCGAACCATTCGATCTGGTCGGCATAGATGTTCGGGGTCGCGCATTCGACGGTGGCGGGCAGGTTGAGGATCACCTTGTGCTCAGGCGTAGGGTTCCACACCTCGATCACCGCGTCGCAGACTTCCTTGGCGAATTCCAGTTCGGTGGCGCTGAAGGTTTCTGGCGAGTATTCGAAGGTCCACTCGGTGTCCGGCTGCTGGGCTGCATATTTGACGAACAGCTTGGCGGCGTTCACGGCGATGGCCTTGATCCCGTCCTTGTCCTGGTTGAAGACAATGCGGCGGAAGGAAGGGGAGGTCGCGTTGTACAGGTGAACGATGGCCTTCTTGGCACCGCGCAGGGATTCGAAGGTGCGCGCGATCAGGTCTTCACGGCCTTGGGTCAGCACCTGAATGGTAGTGTCGTCCGGGATGTGGCCGCCTTCGATCAGGGTACGCACGAAGTCGAAGTCGGTTTGCGAAGCCGCCGGGAACGAGGCTTCGATTTCTTTCACGCCGACCTGCACCAGGGTCTTCCAGAAACGCAGCTTCTTGACTGCGTCCATTGGCTCGATCAGCGACTGGTTGCCGTCGCGAAGGTCCGAGCTGCACCAGATCGGCGCTGCAGTGATGGTCTTCGACGGCCAGGTGCGGTCCGGCAGGTTGATAGTCGGAAACGCGCGGTATTTCGAAGACGGGTCTTTGAGCATGCTCATCGGAAAATCCTTATTGTGTGGGCCGAAAAAAGGCGGCCTGCCGGTGGATCAAATGTTCTGGTAAAGCATCAGACGAGGCACCGCGATTCAGCCTGGCAGTCGTGCACTGACGAGGCACAGGCTGCGGTGCTGGCGGAGCTGAATGAGGGTGTGAGAGGTTTTCATGTCTTCAACCCTAACCGCGGGGGGAAAGGATGGCAAGCAGTCGAAAAACTTTGAGAGGAATAGTCGAAAAATATAGTTTGTCGCGATTTTATTGCTTGGAATGGCAGCGATTGTTTTTATTTTTGCGAGAGGTTTGAGTGATGCGCAATTGGAGGTTGGCGGTGTAGTTCAGGTCAGCGGCGCCTGTGACATCGCCTTCGCGGGCAAGCCTCGCTCCTACAGATTTGTGTTGCGGTCACCCGAAAACTGTAGGAGCGAGGCTTGCCCGCGAAGAGGCCATCAACCTCAACCACTGCTTATGGCTGAAACGCACCAATGAAAATCGCCGGGTCCACCCGCGCATCGTTCAGGCTGACGTTCCAGTGCATATGCGGCCCGGTCGCGCGGCCAGTTGAGCCGACTTTCCCGACCACCTCACCACGCGCCAGTTGCTGGCCGACTTTCACGTCGATCTTCGACATGTGGCAGAACATGCTGATAAAGCCCTGGCCATGGTCGACGAATACCGTATTGCCGTTGAAGAAGTAATTCCCGATCAGGATTACCTTGCCGGCGGCCGGGGTTTTGATCGGCGTTCCGGCGGGTACGGCAAAGTCTAAACCCGCGTGGGGATTGCGTTCTTCGCCATTGAAGAAGCGGCGCACCCCGAACTTGCTCGACAACGGCCCATTGACCGGTTTGTCCAGCAACAGGTTGCTCGGAGTATTCGGGCTGAAGCTGCGGTAAGCCTGGATCTGCTCGGCCAACTCGCCCTCGATGCGCTTGAGATTCGCCGGGTTCGGATTGACCTGCTGCGTATTCTTCAGGGTGATGTGCTGCTCCGGGTATTTCTTGTTGCCGACGGTGAAGCTCAGGTTGCGACCACCGCTGCTCAGCGACTGGCTGCCCGGTTTGACCGTCAGCGGCACGCCGACGATGGCCAGCCAGTTGTTCTGCTCCTTGACCACCAATACGGGTTTGCCTTGATAACTGGCTTTCGGTGCCTGGGCGGAGCTGCCCAGATCCACCACGGCCACGCCACCCGGCACCGGTTTGTTCAACAGGCGGGTGATGTAACTGTCGGCGTGGGCGTTGAAGGTCAGGCACAGCAACAGCAGCGGAGCGAGAAAACGCGGCATGGATCAATCCAGTAAAGAAAGGGTGACAGGCGTCAGGTGATTGTCTTCGACCCGCACTTGCAGCTCGCCGTCGCCGAGTTTGGCTTTCAGGCGCTGGCCGGTGTGGGTTTGCGCGGCGCTGCGGATCGCGTTGCCGCGCTCGTCCAGCAGAATGCTGTAGCCACGAGCGAGGGTCGCCAACGGGCTGACCACATGCAGCGTCTGCATCTGACTTTGCAATTGCAGGCGACGGGATTTAAGCCCTTCGCGCATGGCCCGAGGCAGGCGCTCGGCGAGGCTGTCGAGGCGCTGGCGAAGCATCGCCAGTTGTCGTCCGGGATGTTGCCCGGCGAGACGGGTTTCCAGGCGGATCAAACGTTCGCGACGGGTATTGAGGCTACGTTCGAAGGCGCGGCGCAGGCGCATGTCCAGATCATCCAGGCGTTGCGCTTGCTGACGCAGGCGTTCGCCGGGATGGCGCAAGCGGCGAGAGATGCCTTCCAGACGCAGCCGATCGCGCATCAAGCGGTCACGCATGCGCATCACCAGTCGTCGGTGCAGGCTTTCGACCCGACGCACCAGATCGCTGGAGTCCGGCGCCAGCAGTTCGGCGGCGGCGGACGGCGTCGGGGCACGAACGTCGGCCACGAAGTCGCTGATCGATACGTCGGTTTCATGGCCGACGGCACTGACAATCGGCGTCACGCAGGCATCCACGGCGCGGGCCACGGCCTCTTCGTTGAAACACCAGAGGTCTTCCAGCGAGCCGCCGCCACGGGCCAGGATCAACGCATCGAAACCACGGGCGTCCGCCAGCTTCAGCGCGCGGACAATTTGCGCGGTGGCTTCGCGGCCTTGTACGGCGGTGGGGATCAGCGTCAGTTGCACCTGCGGCGCACGGCGGCGGAATACGCTGATGATGTCGCGTATCACCGCGCCGGTGGGTGAACTGATGATGCCGATGCGTTGTGGATGAGCCGGCAATGGCACTTTGCGCTCGGCACTGAACAGGCCTTCGGCGCTGAGTTTTTCCTTCAATGCATCGAAGGCCAGACGCAGGGCGCCATCACCGGCCGGCTCCACGGTGTCGAGAATCAGTTGGTAGTCACCACGGCCTTCAAACAGCGAAACCTTGCCACGGACCTTGACCGCCAGGCCATCCTTCAGCGCCTGGCGAACCCGTGCCGCGTTCTGCCGGAACAGTGCGCAACGCACCTGGGCGCCGCTGTCCTTGAGGGTGAAGTACACATGGCCGGACGCCGGGCGGGCGAGGTTGGAGATTTCGCCTTCGACCCAGATGTTGCTGAACACGTCTTCGAGCAACACCCGCGCGCGGCCGTTGAGCTGGCTGACAGTCAGGACTTCCCGGTCCAGGCCGAGTCTTGCAAAGGGATCTTTAATCATGGGGCGCAGTTTAAAGGCATTCGGCGATCAATCTCCATGAGCCAGTGTAAATCCCTTGTGGGAGCGGGCATTGCTACGGCAATCGAGTGAAGTGTTCGACGAATTGCTGAACCAGCGCGGTAGGATCTTGCCGGCAGGCGAGGGCGACGGTGCTGTAGCAATCCGGATCGGCCAAGGGGAGAAAATGGATATCTGGCGGCGCAATGTCCTGCATCGATTCCGGTAACAGCGCGATGCCGAACCCGGCCTGGATCAATTGCAGTTGCGTGGTTTTGCGTGACACCACCCGAGCCGCCCGGGGAAAGAACCCTTGGCGCATGCACAACTCGGCAGATAGATAGCTCAGGCCGCCACGCTGTGGATGAGGGATGGAAATAAACGCTTCATCTTTCAACTGTGCCAGATCGATGCCGTGCGTGGACTTGTCCACAGCCAGCCAATGATTCGGCGGCACCGCCAGCAACAGACGTTCGCTGTACAGCGGAACAATCTGCACCCCTTCACGCTGACGCAGCACCGGCAGGCGCAACAGACCCACATCGAGGCGACCTTCGGCCAACTCTTCCAGTTGTGCCTCGGAGGACAGCTTGACGATGTCCATCGACACACCGGCATGCAGATCCAGATAAACGCTGATCCCGCGCAGCAGTCGACCACTCATGGGCACGGTGCTGGAATGGCTCAGGCGCAAGACGCCCAGTTGACCAGTGCCCACTTGAGTGGCCATTTCGCTGGCCTTGGTCAGTTCGTTCAGCAGGTTTCTGGCCCGAGGCAAAAAGGCTTCACCCGCTGCCGTCAGGCGGGGCTGGCGGGCGGTGCGTTCGAACAGCGGCGTTTGCAGGCGGTTTTCCATGTCCTTGATCTGCCGGCTCAAGGCCGATTGAGCAATAAACAGTCGTTCGGCCGCCGCGCTGAAGCTACCGCTCTCGGCGATTTCCACGAAGTAACGCAATTGGCGGGTTGAAAGCACCAGATATGCCTTTTTGAGATGGGTGGTCGATTTTGAAGATATTAGTCGCAACGCCCGGCGCTGGCTAAAGTCATCACAGGAATAAAAGGAACTGTGTCGATGAATGTGTTGGAGTTGTTAAACCAATGGCCGTGGGGTGCGGTGGATTGGTTGGTGATCGGATTGGGTGTTGCCCTGGCCTACATCGTGTTCGGCATTGCCGGTTTTGGCACCGCGCTGGTGGCGGGGCCGATTCTGATTCTGTTCATGCCACTGTCGAAAATCGTGCCGCTGCTGGTGCTGCTGGATTTCGTCGCAGCGTTCGGCAATCTGCTGCCCTCGCGCCGAGATGTGGAGCGGTCCGAGTTGCTGCGACTGCTGCCGTGCATGGCGGTGGGTTGCACATTGGGGGTGATTTTTCTGCTGAACCTGAAATCCGATGTATTGCTGCTATTGATGGGGCTGTTTATCAGCGCCTATGCGATTTACAGCCTGTGGATCAAAACCCGTCCGACACAATTATCCGCCGGGTGGGCGGTGCCGATGGGCACGGTGGGCGGGATGTTCGGGGCGCTGTTTGGCAGCGGCGGCTTGCTATATGCGATCTATTTGAACAGTCGCTTACCCAAAGATGAGGCCCGAGCCACCCAGAGTGCGCTGATCAGTTGCAGCACCGTGGTGCGTTTGAGCCTGTTTGCCGTCGCCGGTGTGTATGCCGAGCTACCCTTGTTGGTATTGGCGCTGTGTTTGTTGCCGGCGATGGCGTTGGGGCTGTGGATCGGTCGGCGGTTGATCATGAAGTTGTCCCGTGAGGCCTTTGTGCGGCTGGTGACCTGGCTGGTGCTGGCCAGCGGGATTGCCTTGATTGGGCGTTATTTGAGTACTTGACCGGATTTCGTCAGGGATTAAGCTGCCGGCCGCCCTGACAATCGGCGCATCGCAGCAACATCCATTTGACGCAGTAGGCTTGCACCATGAATTCGCAAAGCATCATCGTCCCGAAAATCTCCACACTGCCGGTACACGAACCCCGGGCCCGGGCGGTCGTGCGGTGGCTGGTGCGCAAGAACATTATTAAAGAAGAGCTGACCACCTGTGGCCGCACCGGCAATCACATGGCCCACGCCATCGCCGACGGCGCTCGCGCCGTGGTCCTGCACCCTGAAGCGCTGCCGTTCGGCGAGCCGATCAATGGGCTGGAGATCATCACCAAGCGTTGCATCTATACACCGGCCAAGGGTTTTCTCGAAGAAGCCGGCTGCGCCGAGTGCCGCAAGGAGATCGGCGAAGCGCTGTTCGAAAGCCTGGAAGACTGGATGCCGGGGCGCACCGATAACTTCACCTGCCCTGAGTGCGGGCATGAAGACGACATCAACGGCTTTCTGTTTTTGCAGGAATGCGGCTTTTCCAACCTGGGGTTCATCTTCAACAATTGGCTCGAGGCCGGGTTCAAGCAGGACTTTATCGATGAGTTTGCCGATTGGCTGGATCAGCCCGTGAGTTGGGTCAAAGTCGAACTCTAAATGCCGGCGTCGGTCCCCTACGGGGGACAATGTTTCTCCGTATGTCAGTAATGCCAATAATAGACAGAGTTTTACATTGAACCCGAGAGGGTGTCTGACTATAATGGCGCGCTTCCATTTTCCCGCTCGGGAGCCCCCGCGATGCTGCGTATCAGCCAAGAAGCTCTGACATTCGACGACATTCTCCTAGTGCCCGGTTATTCCGAGGTGCTTCCTAACGAAGTCAGTCTCAAGACCCGCCTTACCCGTGGCATCGAGCTGAATATTCCACTGGTTTCCGCCGCTATGGACACCGTTACTGAAGCCCGTCTGGCAATCGCCATGGCTCAGGAAGGTGGCATCGGCATCATCCACAAGAACATGACCATCGAGCAGCAAGCTGCCGAAGTGCGCAAGGTCAAGCGTTACGAAGCCGGTGTGGTCAAGGACCCGATCACCATCGAGGCCGATGCCACGGTGCGTGAACTGTTCGAACTGACCCGCCTGCACAACATCTCCGGCGTTCCGGTACTGCACGATGGCGACCTGGTCGGCATCGTCACTTCCCGTGACGTGCGTTTCGAAAACCGCATGGACGTCAGCGTCCGTGAAGTGATGACGCCTAAAGAGCGTCTGGTCACGGTCAAGGAAGGCGCCAACAAGAACGATGTGCGTGAATTGCTGCACAAGCACCGCATCGAGCGCGTGCTGATCGTCGACGACAAATTTGCCCTCAAAGGCATGATGACTGTCAACGACATCGAAAAAGCCAAGGCTTATCCGCTGGCCAGCAAGGACGATCAAGGTCGTCTGCGCGTTGGCGCTGCAGTCGGTACCGGTAAAGACACCGGTGACCGTGTAGCTGCCCTGGTCCATGCTGGTGTTGACGTGGTGGTGGTCGACACTGCCCACGGTCACTCCAAAGGTGTGATCGACCGCGTTCGCTGGGTCAAGCAGAACTTCCCTGAAGTGCAGGTCATCGGCGGCAACATCGCCACCGGCGCTGCCGCCAAGGCCCTGGCCGAAGCCGGCGCTGACGCAGTCAAGGTCGGTATCGGCCCAGGCTCGATCTGCACCACCCGTATCGTCGCCGGTGTCGGCGTCCCGCAAATCAGTGCCATCGCCAACGTTGCCGCTGCCCTTGAGGGCACCGGTGTTCCGTTGATCGCCGACGGCGGCATCCGTTTCTCCGGTGACCTGTCCAAGGCCATCGTGGCCGGTGCCTCCTGCGTGATGATGGGCTCGATGTTCGCCGGTACTGAAGAAGCGCCAGGCGAGATCGAACTGTTCCAGGGCCGTTCGTACAAGGCTTATCGCGGCATGGGTTCGCTGGGCGCCATGTCCCAGGCTCAAGGTTCCTCCGACCGTTACTTCCAGGACTCCTCCGCGGGTGCCGAGAAGCTGGTTCCGGAAGGCATCGAAGGGCGTGTTCCTTACAAGGGCACCCTGAGCGCCATCATCCATCAACTGATGGGCGGCCTGCGTTCCTCGATGGGTTACACCGGCAGCGCCGACATCGAAGAAATGCGCACCAAGCCTGAGTTCGTGCGGATCACCGGCGCTGGCATGGCCGAGTCCCACGTTCACGACGTACAGATCACCAAAGAAGCGCCAAACTACCGCGTAGGTTGAGGCTTCAAGCAAATCGTTAAGCAACCGGGGCTGTTCTATTCAGCCCCGAGTTGTTTCTGAATCACGACTGTTTCTGAATTACTTAGACGAGACTGAATCATGGCCCTCGACATTCACGCTCACCGCATCCTGATCCTCGACTTCGGTTCCCAGTACACCCAACTGATCGCCCGCCGCGTGCGTGAAATCGGTGTTTACTGCGAACTGCATCCGTTCGACATGGACGAGGAAGCCATTCGCGAATTCGCTCCAAAAGGTGTGATCCTCGCCGGCGGCCCCGAGTCCGTGCACGAAGCTGACAGCCCTCGCTGCCCGCAAGCGGTGTTTGACCTGGGCGTGCCAGTCTTCGGTATCTGCTATGGCATGCAGACCATGGCCGAGCAACTGGGCGGCAAGGTTGAAGGTTCCGACCTGCGTGAGTTCGGTTACGCCCGTGTTGACGTGGTCGGCAAGAGCCGCCTGCTCGACGGCATCGAAGACCACATCGACGCCGATGGCCTGTTCGGCCTCGACGTATGGATGAGCCACGGTGACAAAGTCACCAAGATGCCGGAAGACTTCCACATCCTGGCCAGCACCCCGAGCTGCCCGATTGCCGGCATGTTCAACGATGACCGTGCCTACTACGGCGTGCAGTTCCACCCGGAAGTGACCCACACCAAGCAGGGCGGTCGCATCCTGTCGCGCTTCATCCTCGACATCTGTGGCTGTGAAGCGCTGTGGACGCCATCGAAGATTGCCGAAGACGCCATCGCCCAGGTCCGCGCCCAGGTCGGCACCGACAACGTTCTGCTCGGCCTGTCCGGCGGCGTGGACTCCTCGGTGGTTGCCGCGCTGCTGCACAAGGCCATTGGCGATCAGCTGACCTGCGTATTCGTCGACAACGGCTTGCTGCGTCTGCACGAAGGCGAGCAAGTGATGGCCATGTTCGCCGAGAACATGGGCGTCAAAGTGATCCGCGCCAACGCCGAAGAGCAGTTCCTCGGTAACTTGGCGGGTGAGTCGGACCCGGAGAAGAAGCGCAAGATCATCGGCCGTACCTTCATCGACGTGTTCGATGCCGAATCCTGCAAGCTGGATAACATCAAGTACCTGGCCCAAGGCACCATCTACCCGGACGTGATCGAGTCGGCTGGCGCGAAAAGCGGCAAGGCACACGTGATCAAGTCGCACCACAACGTGGGCGGCCTGCCGGAAGAAATGAACCTCAAGCTGGTTGAACCGCTGCGCGAGCTGTTCAAGGACGAAGTCCGTCGTCTGGGCCTGGAACTCGGCCTGCCGTACGACATGGTCTACCGTCACCCGTTCCCGGGTCCGGGCCTGGGCGTGCGGATCCTCGGTGAAGTGAAGAAGGAATACGCCGACCTGCTGCGTCGTGCCGACCACATCTTCATCGAAGAACTGCGCAAGGCCGACTGGTACCACAAGGTCAGCCAGGCGTTCGTGGTATTCCAGCCGGTGAAATCGGTTGGCGTTGTCGGCGATGGCCGTCGTTACGCCTGGGTCGTTGCCCTGCGTGCCGTGGAAACCATCGACTTCATGACCGCGCGTTGGGCACACCTGCCTTACGAACTGCTGGAAACCGTCAGCGGCCGCATCATCAATGAAATCGAAGGCATCTCCCGCGTCACCTATGACGTGTCGAGCAAGCCGCCGGCGACGATTGAGTGGGAGTGAGTTGAATAACAAGGGCGCCGTAAGGCGCCCTTGTTGCATCTGCAGGAAATGTTTACATCTGTGTATCCTGCGTACTGACCGGAAGCTGGTGCTCGAACAAAAAATAGTGTCAATTTTGCCGGGGCAGTGAATTCGGATTCCGACTACATGGATGTGGACAGGCTTTGAACGGGCCTGCATAAGGGATATATGGTTTCTATTTACGTCAGGGGTAAAGACGACGCTGAGCAGATCAGTGACTGGACGATAAGGAGTGACGGCCACGGTGAGTTCGTGCTGACTTGTCGCGGTCTATCCGGCGAGCGCGTTCCTTATTCGCTCGGGGACTGCGAAGTCATTCCGACCCGAGAGTTGAAAGACCAGCTTCTGCGTAAGAAAGGCAGCTCAGTAACAAGTCCCATTGAGAAAGCTGCGATCTACGGCGAGAAATATGCCGTTGTACAGTATTCGGGAAGTACGGCGCGTTACCTGTTCAAGATGGACACTATCGAGCTTTTCCCCCCTACAAAGATGAAGGATGAGCCGACCTACAGCTATTTCCTTTCCGTCGCCAATAGTCGAGTCGAACAGGCTGTGAAGCCTGCGGACAAAGTGATCGCTGAAAATGTGCTGCGCCAGCTAAGCGCAATATCTTCATGCGCGGATACTGCATTGCACGCCTACTGCACCGGGAAGAACGCTCAGCAAGAACAGGTCGGTCATTTCATCTTTCCTTTTGGTATCAATGAAAGTCAGCTTCAGGCCGTGGAGAAGGCCTTCACCTCGCAGATCAGTTTGATCGAGGGGCCACCCGGTACTGGCAAGACTCAGACCATTTTGAACATCGTCGCCAACATCCTGTTGCGTGGGAAAAACGTGGCGGTGGTGTCCAACAACAATTCGGCCGTTGCGAATGTCTGCGAAAAACTGGGTAAGTCCGGGCTGGATTATCTTGTTGCCAGTTTGGGCAGCAGCGAGAACCGTGCGGCATTCTTCGCCGATCCGCGTCCTCGACCTTCGGCGGTTCCCGAAGCCGCTCCTTCAATGGAGCGTATTCAGGTCGTGTTGCAACAGCTCAAGGGGTTTCTGAGTGCCCGCAACGCGGTGGCGCAGTTGCAGATTGAGATCGATGAGCTTGAGGTGGAGCGGCGTTATCTGCGGCAATGGCAGCAGGACAACGGCGTGCAAATGCCGGACTTGGACAAGTACAAGCTCTCCCCGCAAAAGTCCGCTGATTTGATGGCTTACCTGACACATATGGCTGGCGGCCGCGTCAGGATCAAGGACAGAATCGAGATGCTGTTCAATTTCCGAATTTTGCGCATGAAGCCATTCGATAATTGGGAAAAGCGCAAATCGACTTTCTATGCCCTGCAGCTTCATTACTACGACAAGGTTTTGCAGGAAAAGCAGGCAGCATTGACCAGCCATCAGCAAGCGTTACGACTTGGCAGTTACCAAGCGTTGCTGGAAGAGCTGACGAGCGCTTCGATGAAGTACCTCAAGCAGCACCTGCATCAGCATGTGCCGAACCCTGACCCCTTTGATGCCAAGACTTACAAACGCAAGTTGGATGGGTTCCTGAAGCGCTATCCGATCATTTCCAGTAGCACGCACTCGATCATCAACTCGCTCGAAAGCGGCGCGATGCTCGACTACGTCATCATCGACGAGGCCTCGCAACAGGACATCATTCCGGGAATATTGGCACTTGGTTGCGCAAAGAACCTGATCATTGTGGGCGATAGAAAACAGTTGGCGCACATTCCGGCAACGTTAGGTATGGCGGCGCCCAAGGATCACTACGATTGCGAGAAGCACAGCCTGCTAGATTCGTGCATCAGTGTGTTCAATGGTTCGATCCCGACGACGTTGCTCAAAGAGCACTATCGTTGCCACCCGCGAATCATTCAGTTCTGCAATCAGCAGTTCTACGACAACCAACTGGTACCGATGACCAAAGACAGCGGTGAAAAGCCGTTGTCTTTGCTGGTCACTGCCAAGGGCAACCACACGCGAAAGACCACCAACCTTCGCGAGCTGGATTCGTTGATGGCGATGCTTGAAGGAGAGGGCGAAAGTGCCTGGGAGGGTGAGGACGGTCGGGGCTTCATCGCGCCTTTCAGGGCTCAAGCGACGCTTTCGGGAACGGTTTTGCCGGCCGACTTCGTCAATGACACCGTGCACAAGTTCCAGGGGCGTGAGTGCGACGAGATAGTCTTTTCAACAGTGCTGGACAAAAAGAGCATTACCCCAAAATTCCTGACATTCGTGGACGATCCACGCATGGTCAATGTGGCGGTATCCCGCGCCAAGCATCGCTTCACCCTGGTCACGGGAGACGACGTCTTCACGAAGAACAACGGGCACATCGCGGCGCTGGTTCGCTACATCGAATACTACGCGGAAGAAGGGCAACTGCACCGCGCAACGGTGATCTCGGCCTTCGACCTGCTCTACAAGGAATACGACCAATCGCTCGAACGGCTCAAGGCCCGGTTGCGACGGAATGACTCCCGATATAGATCCGAGCAGATCGTGGCGCAGATACTGCGTGAGGCGCTGGATCAGGATGCGTTCCAGGGGATCACGTTCCACTCTCAGATCGCGCTGATTCAGTTGGTCTCGACAGCCTGCGCGGGCCTGACAACGCGGGAGCTGGCATTCATGAGAAACCACGCCAGTTGCGATTTCGTGCTCTATTACAAAGTAGGAAAAAAGCCGCTGGGTGTGATAGAGGTCGATGGGGGCGAACATGACAAACCGGATCAGGCGGAACGGGATGTCTTGAAAAACAGCATCCTGCGCAAGTGTGATATGCCCTTGTTGCGTTTGCGAACCGTCGAGAGCCGCATTGAGGAACGAGTGGCCGCATTTCTGTCGCAGTGGGCAAGCAGCGTTTCGAATTAAGTCGAGGGGGTAATTTGAAGCACAGGGGCGCCGTGCAGAGGCGTTCGACGCTTGGGCTATTCCTGTAGCCTTCTAATGAAGTGTTGGATCAGTTCTAATTTGCTGATTATTTTGAATTTTTATCACCAGTTGATAAAGAGGGTGTGATCCCCGTTTCAACTGATCGTCCGTAGCACCTGAAAGGCCCTGTGAACGCCAGTTCACGGGGCCTTTTGCGTATCAGGAACCTGCTACCTGGACGGGTTTGAGGCCTATGAGCCTCAATGCCGTCGAGAAGTCCACAATGCTGGGGTAGCGTCGGCCACTGATGGACGGCCATTTGGGGCGTTCAACATAGAATGAGCCATGGTCGCGCTGGATCGGTGTACGAACGATAGAACCATCGCTGCTGCGATGAATGAGCATGGCCCGGTTATCGATATTCATCACCACGCAATCACCGGTGTTGCGCAGACCTTTTTCCAAATTTTCGGCCAGCGTAACACTGGGCGGTGTATCCAATTGCAGACGCAGATCACTTTTGACGCTGGCCAGTGGTCGTCCGAAGTTATCGGTTGGAACCCGCCCCGGGTCCACTTCGATACCCCTCGCTGTGCCGGCATCGGTACTTTCGATGCGCAAACTGATGCCACCTTCCAGTTCACTGATACCGGGCACGCCTCGCCATGTGCTGGCGTGACTGTCCCCCATAAGCGCGACCCAGCGATGAGCACCTCGGGCAGCCTGATCGGCGCTGATGACCTGATGGGCAAAAAAATTCATCATCCTTTGTCGAAAGTCGGGTTCTACACCGGTCATTCCCGTGCTCCGGTAGCTAGCCATGCAATCAATGGCCTGTACCCGGATATGGCTTCGGCGGGCCGCCTTGACCACTTCCAGAAATGTGAACTGACCGCTGGAGTCGGTGCCGTGCCCTCGATCCTGAATTTTCAGGTAATTCTCCAGATTTTCGGACATCGTCCCCGTTCGGTTGAAGACATCCAGGTCGGCCTGGTGAAAGTCGGTCAGCAAGTGCTCCATGTAGAGCGTCTTGACCTTTTGCTTGCTCAGCACCTCCATGTTTTCGATCAGGAACTGTTTGCTCGCCACACTTGAATGGCTCTCACCGACAACCAGTCCAGATGTCAGGCGAAACAGCTTCTTGATGATGTCCTTGTTGGGCAGGCGGGCTGGCAGAGCAGGGATTTCGGGCCTGACTGGCGGGGTGTTTGACTCGAAGAACGTCGTGGCATCCTGGTACAGGGTTTTGCGCATGGCCTTGAAGTCGGCAACGGGATTGCTGCCGTCAGGCTTGGGCAGGCTGGCGGTGTAGTCTTTGAGGTCGTACTTGCTTCCCCCCCCTTGGGCGAGGTCTTTGAGCTGTTCGCGCGAGGCCTGCGGCATATCGTATGCGCTGGACGGGCTGTCGATGTCCGGCAGAGGAGTGCCATCACGGCCCCATGGCCATAGCCCGTCGAATTTGCCACCGCCGAACAGGCCCGGACGGTTGATGGGTTGCCATTCTCCGGTTGCATCCAGGCGAATGGGCAGGCTGCGATAGAACGAGTAGGGGTTGGCTGGGTCAATGATGACCCAGGTTTTCAATGCCTCGACATAGCGTACGAGGTAGTAACTGTCGCTGATCAGCACATAGCTGCCGCCGCTTGATGGCTGATAGATACCCGCGAACTTGCCCTCCTCGCTGATGGGTGACAAGCCATCCAGCACTTCATTGGTTTCGAAGGATGACAGCAGCTCCGCGCCTTGCTCCGCATAGGCTGGGCCAGGAGCGAATCGGGCAATGGGTGGTATGCCTGATGGGTGGGCTCGTCCTTCATCGATAGTTTCGGTGACGCTGTCCTGCGGACTGAAGGTTTCGCTGGCTTCGCCCACTTCGGCAAGTTCCGTTGCTCCACGCAGGAAAGGCAGGTTGAACAGGGTTTCGATACCGCTGGAGATGGCGCCAACGACTCCGGCCTTGCGCTCGGCCTTGGTGCTGCCGTTGATCGCCTGATCAATGTTCAAACCCATGTCGGCAATGCCAGCGCCAACGGCAGCCAGTGCCACCGGCCATCCAAGACCGGCCATTGAGCCGAAGAGGTGAACAAACGCGTTCAGATAGCCAATCCACATCTTTTTGCGCAGTTGTCCGTTGGAATGCAGGGACAGATCCGCATCACTGTACATACGAGCCTTCACCGAGTCTCGCAGCCAGCTGAAAACATCGCCGGTGATTGGCTCGGCGTTTTGATTGATCAAGTGATGGTCGTAGGCACCCCATGTGGTGTAGAGCAGGTCGATCGTGGCGTTCAGACCGATTTTTTCGTCGTCCGCCTGTTGGGCGGACAGCGGGAAATGGCTCATGAATCGCGCCCGATTTTCCGCAAAGTTGTTTTGCAGCAGCAGCCACCAATGAAAATCGAGCAGGGTGGAAAAGATGTGAAAGGTTTTGGTTTCACCCGGTGTGTAAAGAATATTCACGCCGTTGCGGTCGGTGATGCACAGGATGTCGCTGGCCTGATAACCCCCTATATCCAACGCGCACACCCGTAATCCGTCCGCGGTCGGTGCCTGCGTTTGCAGCATGTCCAGGCTCACCGGCCAGCTCACATTGCCGGCCACGGCTTTGATCACGGTCTTGAGGTTTTCGTTGTTCAGTCGAGCCCCGTTGTGTTCGTCCAGCGCCTGCACCAGGAAATTGAGTTTGGCCAGGGTACGAAAGTCGTCCGAATGGAGGGGCCAGAAACGCTCCATTTTATCTCGGTAGGACTGGCTGAAGTTGAGGGCCCAGAAGTCCTTCAGGACATCCCTGGGGTACATTCGGACTTCGTTGGTTTCGTTGAAAATGGAGGCGTGCGGGCCTTCGCTGTAGAAGCCGCCGTCGCCATCCGGCATGCCAGGGTCTTCCTGATCGCTGAGGCGGAATCGCTGGACGACCAATTGCGGCAAGGTCAACGATTCGCAGGGTTTGGGATAACGCTCCCAGCCCAGGAAAGCCTTGGTGCTGCTGACCGATACATTATCGAAACGGTGCCACCAGACCTTGTCCGGGTCGATGCCTTTGATTCCATGTTTTTCGAGTATGCCCTTTGCGACTTCGTAGGACATCGCATGCATATCAGGGCAAGCCTCGGTAAAAGGCAGCACCAGCGCTTTCAGAGATTGCTCGTCGGCTGGATTCGGCAACAGGGACGGGGTAATTGATTCAGCTGGGTTCATTTCTCGCTCCTTGAGAAATCGGATAGGCGTCATGGGCACTATGGCGAGTCAGCTCGCTGGCATCTGTAGGATCGGGAGCTATCGGAGTCAGGGGCGATGGACGAGGGCTGTAAGAAAACAGCTCCAGCCGATCATCACTCCTGTGACGAATGGCTGAAGTTGTGGGTGTTTAAACTGACAGACGTCTCTGGAGTGTCAGGCCCATGCGGGCGAGTGCACTACGCAGCTATGCCCAAACGCGATATGCGACCGTGCAGGGTCAGCGCCTGGCTACATCCGAAAAGTAAAACTTATCCAGCGTATGCCGCGACTCGGTGTACTCGAACTGCCTCCCGTCCTGCAGGAACGTCTGATTACTGACCACGATTACATGGCTCTGACCGTCAAGGTCCAGGTGTTGCTGGTCGTCCTTGCTGCGCGGCACCGCTTCAATGGTGCGCTGGGCGTAGGCGATTTGCAGTTGCAGGGTTTGCTCGATGAAGGCGTAGATCGAGTGCTCGGCGATGTCGCGGGACAGGCCGGGAATCACGTCGCTGACGAAATGGTTGATGTCCAGGATCACGCGTTTGCCGTCGATCCGGCGCACGCGCTTGATGCGCGTGATCAGGCTGCCTTCTGCAGCCTTGATGTGTTCGAGCAGCGGGCCTTCGAGGGGGATCTGGGTGAACTCGACCACCTCGGTGCTGACGTCGTTGCCCAGCCGCGGGTAGGTTTCCTGGAAGCTGACGATGCCGCCGAGTTGAAATTCGATCGGGTTGGTCGACAGCACGAAGGTGCCTTTACCGTGGATTTTCTGGGCGAAACCGCGCTCCTGCAGTTGCTCGATGGCCTTGCGCACGGTGCCGCGACTGGCCTGATAGCTGTCCATCAGTTCGGTTTCGGATGGCAATCGGGCGCCGCGTTCCAGACGTTCGGTGGTGATGCTGGCAAGCAGATCGCTGTAGATCTGGTTGTATTTACTCATGGGGATGGCTCTGTGCCGCGCTGTACTCAAGGTTTTGAACCTTAAGGGCAGGGTAGGGGTTTGTCCATGCGGCTTTGGGTTTCTTTGACTTCAGAGGTAGGAAATGTCGCCGCCTGTCGGGTTCAGGATAAACAAAACCAAACTCGTCTGTACGAGTTGTTGCAATAACTCGTACAGACGAGTACTTTTCGCTTCGGCGTGCTGCCAATAACAAAAAACCACAGCGGAAGAACAAGCATGAGCCATGACTATCCGAATATCGCTACCGAGCTGCTGCACAGCCTCGGTGGCAGCGACAACCTCGAGCAGGCCGCGCACTGTGTCACACGGCTGCGCCTGGCCCTCAAGGACCCGAGCCTGGTCAACAGCGCCACGCTGAACCAGATCGATCTGGTCAAGGGCTCGTTCTATACCGGCGGCTTGTTCCAGGTGGTGATCGGTCCCGGCGAAGTGGAAAAGGTCTACGCCGAGCTGCGTCGGCAAACCGGTCTCGCCGCCTCGACCATCGCTGACGTCAAACAGAAAAGCGCCGACAAGATCAACCCGATGCAGCGCTTGGTGCGGGTGTTTTCCGACGTGTTCATGCCGATTCTGCCGGCGCTGATCATTGCCGGCCTGCTGATGGGCATCAACAACCTGATCGGCGCCAAGGGCATGTTCATCGAGGGCAAGACTCTGCTGGAGGCTTACCCGACGCTTGACGGGCTCTGGAGCCTGATCAACCTGATGGCCAACACGTCGTTCGTGTTCCTCCCGGCGCTGGTGGGCTGGTCGGCGGCCAAGCGATTCGGCGGCAGCGAAATCCTTGGCATCGTGCTTGGCCTGATGCTGGTGCACCCGGATCTGCTCAACGCCTGGAACTACGGCAAGGCGGTGGCCGGGCTTGAGGGGCAGAGTCTGCCGTACTTCGACATCCTCGGGATGTTCCAGATCGAGAAAGTCGGTTACCAGGGGCAAATCCTGCCGATCCTGCTGGCCGCTTACGTGATGAGCGTCATCGAGAAATGGCTGCGGGCACGGGTGCCTAACGCGGTGCAATTGCTGGTGGTGCCGATCACTACCATCGTCGTCACCGGGGTGCTGGCGTTGGCGGTGATTGGCCCGGTGACCCGCCATCTGGGGATTCTCATCACCGAAGGCGTAGTCACCTTGTTCGATCTGGCGCCCATGATCGGCGGCGCGATTTTCGGCCTGCTCTACGCACCACTGGTGATCACCGGCATGCACCACATGTTTCTCGCAGTCGACCTGCAACTGATCTCCACCCAGGGCGGCACGTTCATCTGGCCGATGATCGTCATGTCCAACCTCGCACAAGGCAGCGCGGCGCTGGGGGTGTTCTACATGACCCGCAGTGTGCGGGACAAAAGCATGGCCTCGACCTCGGCAATTTCTGCCTACTTCGGCATCACCGAACCGGCGATGTTCGGGGTCAACCTGCGCTACAAGTTTCCGTTCTATGCGGCCCTGATCGGCTCGGCCCTCGGCTGCATCTTCCTGTCGCTGAACAAGGTCCAGGCCTCGGCGATCGGCGTTGGCGGCTTGCCCGGTTTCATCTCGATCATCCCGCAGTTCATTCCGATGTTCGTGGTCGGGATGGTGATTGCCATGGTCGTGCCGTTTGTTTTGACCTGCGGGTTGAGCATGAAGATTGTCCGGCCCGGGTATCGGGTCGCCTGACAGATCGTATTCGCCAGTACCTATTCAAAAAGGAACCCGCCATGCAAGACTGGCAACGTTCGGTGATCTACCAGATCTACCCGAAGAGCTTTCACAGCCACGCCGGCAACCCCACAGGGGATTTGCTCGGTGTCGTGGCCAAGCTCGATTACCTGCACTGGCTGGGTGTCGATTGCCTGTGGATCACGCCGTTCCTGCGTTCACCCCAGCGCGATAACGGTTACGACATCAGCGATTACTACGCCATCGACCCGAGTTACGGGACCATGGCCGACTGCGAATTGCTGATCGCCGAGGCCGCCAAGCGCGGGATCAAATTGATGCTCGACATCGTGGTCAACCACACCTCGATCGAGCACACCTGGTTCCAGCAGGCCCGCAGCAGTCTCGATAACCCTTACCGCGATTTCTACATCTGGCGCGACCAGCCGAATAACTGGGAATCCAAGTTCGGCGGTTCGGCCTGGGAGTACGAAGCCCAGACCGGCCAGTATTACCTGCACTTGTTCGACCACACGCAAGCCGACCTGAACTGGGACAACCCCAAGGTGCGCGCTGAAGTCTTCAAGATGATGCGGTTCTGGCGCGACAAAGGCGTGGGCGGTTTCCGTCTGGATGTGATCAACCTGATTTCCAAACCGGCGGATTTCCCTGAGGACAACACTGACGGTCGACGCTTTTACACCGATGGCCCGAACGTCCATGAGTACTTGCAGCAGATGCACCGCGAAGTGTTCGAAGGTCATGACCTGATCAACGTCGGCGAGATGTCCTCCACCAGTCTGGATCACTGTGTTCGCTACTCGCGGCCGGAGTCGAAAGAGCTGTCGATGACTTTCAACTTTCATCACTTGAAGGTTGATTACCCAAACCTGCAAAAGTGGATTCGCGCCGATTTCGATTTCCTCGAACTCAAACGCATCCTCTCCGACTGGCAGACCGGCATGCAGGCCGGCGGTGGCTGGAACGCGCTGTTCTGGTGTAACCACGACCAGCCGCGGGTGGTTTCGCGGTTTGGTGATGACGGCGAGCATCGGGTGGTATCGGCGAAGATGCTCGGCACCGCGTTGCATTTCCTCCAGGGCACGCCGTTTGTGTATCAAGGTGAAGAGCTGGGCATGACCAATCCGGGGTTCGATCACATCGATCAGTACCGCGATGTCGAGACTCTGAACATCTTCCGGCTCAAGCGCGAGGCTGGTGCCAGCGACGCCGACAACATGGCGGCGATCATGCAGAAGTCCCGGGACAACAGTCGCACGCCGATGCACTGGAGCGCCGAGCCGAACGCCGGTTTCAGCGCTGTCGAGCCGTGGATCGGAGTGCCGGCCAATGCCGCGCAAATCAACGTCGCCCACCAACTCGACGACCCGGATTCGGTGCTGCATCACTACCGTCAGCTGATTGCCCTGCGCCGCAGTGAAGCGCTGATGTCCGATGGTGTGTACCGACAGTTGTTGCCTGAACACACGCAAATCTGGGCGTACGTGCGTGAAGGCAATGGTGAGCGTTTGCTGGTGCTGAATAACTTTTATGGCACACCGTGCGAAGTTGAACTGCCGCCGGAGGTGATCAGCGAAGCGATGGCACAACGTCTGGTGATCAGCAATTACCCGGACTGTCCGCCACGGCATCGGCAGGTCTTTTTAAGGCCCTATGAGTCGTTCGTTCTGCACCTGACCAACATTTAAAAACACTGTTTCGAACAACACGCAGAACACTGCGCGGGGGAGTTTTGCGCGCTGGTTTTGCTGCATCACACAATAAAAATAATGAGGTGGTTCTTGAAAACAACAATAAATCGCAGTCTTGCAGTTGCGGGTGTGTGCCTTGGATTACCGTTCTCGGCCCAGGCGCTGGAGTTCGCCGGCTATTTGCGTAGCGGTGTCGGCACCTCGGTCAACAGCAGTTCACAGTCGTGCTTTCAATTGCCGGGCGCGCAGTCCAAATACCGGTTGGGCAACGAATGTGAACAGTATGCGGAGCTGGAATTGCGTCAGGATCTGTTCACGCTGGACGACGGTTCGGTGCTCAGTGTCGACGGCATGGCTTCGCTGTATAACCAGTACGACCGCAACCTGACGTTCAACGGTGACAACGGCTCGGTGCGCATGCCGCAGCTGTATGCGCAATGGTCGAACATGCCCAGCCTCAATGGTGGTTCGCTGTGGGCCGGTCGGCGTTACTACAAACGGAATGACATCCATATTTCCGACTTTTACTACTGGAACCAGAGCGCCACCGGCGGCGGTATCGAGGACGTGCTGATCGGCGATCTGAAGTACAGCTACGCCTTCTCGCGCAAGGACAACCTGTACCAGAAGGACTACATCAACCGTCACGATTTCAACGTCTCCGGCTTCAATACCAACCCTGGCGGTGAGCTGGAGTTCGGTTTGAGCTACATCGACAAACCTGACAGTCGTGATGCTCATCGCGGTTGGGCGATCACCACCCAACATGTGCAGAAGGGCTTTCTGGGCGGCAAGAACAAACTGGCCTTTCAGTACGGCGAAGGCCCCGGCACCGGGTTGGGCTATACCGGTAACGTGAAACTGGACGACAGCAGTAAAAGCTATCGCGTGGTGGAGTTCTTCGACTGGCAAGTGACGCCGCGCTTCGGCGGGCAAGTCGAGGCGGTCTACCAGAAGGACATTCGTCCCGACGGCGCCGACCAGAACTGGATTTCCCTCGGGGTTCGCCCGGCCTATGCGATCACCGAGCAAATCAAACTGGTGACCGAACTGGGCCACGATCAGGTGGAAGCCACGGGCGGCACGCGCAAACTGAGCAAGTTCACCTTCGCCCCGACCTGGTCACCCAAGGGCCCGGATTTCTGGGCGCGCCCCGAGGTGCGCCTGTATTACACCTATGCCAGCTGGAACGAGGCGGCCAAACGGGCGGCCAATGAACTGGCGGCAGGTTCGGCGTTATCCGACACCGGCGCTTTCGGCACGGCGCGGCACGGTTCGAACGTCGGATTGCAGGTCGAGTATTGGTGGAAATAAGCGATGCTGTCGGAGCCTCGCGCTCCATCGGCACTTCAAAGAACAAAAAAGCAGGTGACGTCATGGCCACACCCCAACAATTGCAACTGCTGGCACCTCTGTCCGGCGTGCTGATGCCGCTGGACCAGGTGCCTGATCAGGTGTTTTCCAGTCGCGTGATCGGTGACGGTTTGTGCATTGATCCGACCTCGTCCACCTTGTGCGCACCGCTGGCTGGAGTGATCAGCAATGTGCAGGCCAGCGGGCATGCCATCAGCATCACCGACGACAACGGCGTGCAGGTGTTGATGCACATTGGCCTCGACACTGTGAACCTGGCCGGCAAGGGCTTCACCCGGTTGGTGGAGGAAGGTCAGCGGGTTGAGGAGGGGGAGGCGCTGATCGAGTTCGATGCCGATTACATTGCCTTGAACGCCCGCAGTTTGTTGACCTTGATGCTGGTGGTCAGCGGTGAGCCGTTCACTTGGCTGACGCCTGAAACGGGCGTAGTGGAAAGTGGCCAGTCGCTGCTGAGCTTGAATCCGTCTGAAGTAGTGGCCGATGAGCCGGAGGAGGGCGAGGCACTGTTCTCCAAACCGCTGACGCTGCCCAATCTCAATGGTTTGCACGCCCGCCCTGCGGCGGTGTTTGCCCAGGCGGCGAAAGGTTTTTCGGCGAGTATTTGTTTGCATAAGCAGCAGGACAGCGCGAACGCCAAATCCCTGGTGGCGATCATGGCGTTGCAGACCGCTCACGGCGACATCGTGCAAGTCAGCGCGGCGGGCGCGGATGCTGAAGTGGCGATCAAGACCCTGGTCGAGTTGCTGGCCACCGGGTGCGGAGAAGCCGTGACGGTGATGGCAGAGGTTGAGGTTGCGGCTGATGCTTCGTCGCTGAAGGTGCTGCGTGGCGTCTGTGCATCGGCGGGGTCGGCGTTTGGTCAGGTGGTGCAGATTGCGCACCAGACCCTTGAAGTCATTGAATCCGGTCGGGGCGCGCAAGTTGAGCGCGAGCACCTGTCCCGGGCATTGGCGGCGGCGGTCCTGGACCTGCAGCAGTTGCGTGACCAGGCCACGGGTGACGCCCAGGCAGATATCTTCAAGGCGCATCAGGAACTGCTCGAAGACCCAAGCCTGCTGGATCAGGCTCTGGCGCTGATCGACGCCGGCAAAAGCGCCGGTTTCGCCTGGCGGGCGGCCACAGAGTCGACGGCTACCTTGTTCAAAAAACTGGGCAATGCCTTGCTGGCCGAACGGGCAGCGGATTTGGCCGACGTGGGTCAACGGGTGCTCAAGTTGATTCTCGGCGTAGAGGATCAGGCGATGGAGTTGCCGGAAGGGGCGATTCTGATTGCCGAGCAACTGACGCCCTCCCAGACAGCTGGCCTGGACACCCGCAAGGTGCTGGGGTTCGCGACGGTCGGCGGTGGCGCCACCAGCCATGTGGCGATTCTCGCCCGGGCCTTCGGCTTGCCGGCGATTTGCGGTTTGCCGGTTCAGGTGCTGACACTGGCCAATGGCACCCGGGTTTTGCTCGATGCCGACCAAGGCGAGTTGCAGCTGGATCCCGAGCTGGCCGCCATCGAGCAGTTGCAAGCCAATCGTCTGCGACAAAAGAAGCGCCGGCAGTACGAGCTGGAAAATGCCGCGCTGGCTGCCTGTACCCGCGATGGTCATCACGTTGAAATCACCGCCAATATCGCTTCGCTGGCCGAAGCTGAACAGGCCATGACACTGGGCGGCGAGGGCGTCGGTCTGTTGCGTTCGGAGTTTCTGTATCTGGATCGCAACCATGCACCGAGCCATGACGAGCAAGCGTCCACCTACAGCGCTATCGCCCGAGCATTGGGGCCGGCGCGCAGTCTGGTGGTGCGGACGCTGGATGTTGGCGGCGATAAACCATTGGCCTACGTGCCGATGGACCGCGAAACCAACCCGTTCCTGGGCATGCGCGGCATTCGTTTGTGCCTTGAGCGTCCGCAGCTGTTGCGCGATCAATTCAAGGCGATCCTGAGCAGCGCCGGGCTGGCTCGGCTGCATATCATGTTGCCGATGGTCACGCAATTGTCGGAGTTGCGGCTGGCCCGTCAGCTGCTAGAAGAGGAAGCCTTGGCAGCAGGCCTTACGGAACTGCCGAAACTGGGGATCATGATTGAAGTGCCGGCCGCAGCGCTGATGGCGGATCTGTTTGCGCCCGAGGTGGATTTCTTCTCCATCGGTACCAACGACCTGACGCAATACACCTTGGCCATGGACCGCGATCATCCGCGGCTGGCCAGTCAGGCCGACAGTTTTCATCCGTCGGTCCTGCGTTTGATCGCCAGCACGGTGAAAGCCGCTCATGCCCATGGCAAATGGGTCGGTGTGTGCGGTGCCCTGGCTTCGGAACATCTGGCGGTGCCGCTGTTACTGGGGCTCGGCGTGGATGAGTTGTCGGTGAGCGTACCGCTGATTCCGGCGATCAAGGCGGCGGTTCGCGAGGTGGACCTGCTGGACTGTCAGGCCATCGCCCAGCAAGTGTTGGGGCTGGAAAGTGCCGAGCAGGTACGCGAGGCGTTGCGGCTGCACCATGAGGCGACGGTCGATACTTCACTGGTTCTGGAGAACTGAACATGTTCGAGAAAATTCAACGGGTGTTCTGGAAAGCGTTGACCCCGGATCTGGTGGTGGATGAGCCAAAACCGGTAGCTCAAGCCGTTTCCGGGCTGGCGCCGACAGTCGTGGCCGCCCTGGGCGGAGTGGATAACCTCAAGTCGCATCAGCCCGTGGCGCTGACCCGGATGCGGGTGGAGTTACGGGATGTGGCGCGGATGGATCGGCAGGCGTTGATAGCGGCTGGAGTGCCAGGCGTCATGATGTTGGACGGTGGGGTGGTGCATCTGCTCACCGGTCTGCAGCCATAACCGGACCTTTGTGGTGAGGGGCTTGTCGGACCGCCGCATCGCCCCGTTGGGTCGCGAAGCGGCCCCCCGAAGGCTGCGATCTTTTGATCTTGCCCTTGTGGCGAGGGAGCTTGCTCCCGTTCGACTGCGAAGCAGTCGCCAAACCAAACACCGCGGTCTGCCTGACATAACCGGATTGCTGATTTTAGGGCCGCTCCGCAGTCCAGCGGGAGCAAGCTCCCTCGCCACAGGTGATGTGCGTCCCTAGGTTGCCCTTACTGTTTCTCATCCGCAGGTGTATCGTATTCGCCTTTTGCAGGCACCGCGCCTGTGGCTGATACGTGAGGTAGTTGAGTTCATGTCCTTTACCCGTCGACAAATACTCGGTGGTCTGGCCGGTCTTGTGGTGGTTGGCGTGGGGGCCGGTGGCGCGTCGCGTTACTGGCTGGGCAAGATGGCCGACGCTGAGGCCGGCCATGACTATGAGCTGATCGCCGCACCGCTGGACGTCGAACTGGTAGCCGGGCACAAGACCCAGGCCTGGGCGTTCGGCCCCTCGGCGCCGGGCACTGAGTTGCGTGTGCGTCAGGGCGAATGGCTGCGGGTGCGCTTCATCAACCACTTGCCAGTGGCGACCACCATTCACTGGCACGGCATCCGTCTGCCGCTGGAAATGGACGGCGTGCCCTACGTGTCGCAATTGCCGGTACTGCCGGGCGAATATTTCGACTACAAATTCCGCGTGCCCGACGCCGGCAGCTACTGGTATCACCCGCACGTGAACAGCAGCGAAGAACTCGGTCGCGGGCTGGTCGGCCCGCTGATTATCGAAGAGCGCGAGCCCACCGGTTTCAAGTACGAAAGGACCTTGAGCCTCAAGAGCTGGCATGTCGATGAAGTCGGTGCTTTTGTGCCGTTCAGCATTCCTCGTGAAGCGGCCCGTGGCGGTACGGCGGGAGGGTTGTCGACCATCAATGGCATCTCGCAAGCGGTGATCGACTTGCCTGCCGGGCAGATCACCCGCGTACGCCTGCTCAACCTCGACAACACCCTGACGTACCGCCTCAACATCCCCGGCGTCGAAGCGCAGATTTACGCGCTGGATGGCAACCCGATTGAACCGCGCCCCTTGGGCAAGGAATACTGGCTCGGTCCGGGCATGCGCATTTGCCTGGCAATCAAGGCTCCGCCGGCCGGCGAAGAACTGTCCCTGCGCAACGGCCCGGTACGCCTGGGCACCTTGCGCTCGGTGGCCAATACCGACGCGCCGACCGAGTGGCCGCCGGCACTGCCCGCCAACCCGGTGGCCGAGCCAGACCTGGCCAATGCCGAGAAACTCAACTTCAATTTTGAATGGGTGGGCTCGGTGTCGGTTAACGTCGACAATGGCAAGCCGCCCAGCCTGTGGCAGATCAACGGCAAGGCTTGGGACATCACCGACAAGACCTGTGCCGACCGACCGATTGCCAAGCTCGAAAAGGGCAAAAGCTATATTTTCGAATTGAAAAACATGACTCAGTATCAGCACCCGATCCATTTGCATGGCATGAGCTTCAAAGTCATTGCCTCGAACCGGCACAAGGTTATCCCGTATTTCACCGACACTTACCTGCTGGGCAAGAACGAGCGCGCGCAAGTGGCGCTGGTGGCGGATAACCCGGGCGTCTGGATGTTCCACTGCCATGTGATCGACCACATGGAAACCGGCCTGATGGCCGCCATCGAGGTGGCGTGATGCGCCAGATACGCCCCGCAGCGATTATCGACCGCAGCCGTGATCGTGATTTCATGCGCGAAGCCCTGGCCCTCGCCGCTCAAGGCGCGGCGCTGGGTGAAGTGCCGGTGGGTGCTGTGCTGGTGCAGGACGGTGAAATCATCGGGCGCGGTTTCAATTGCCCGATCAGCGGCAACGACCCCAGCGCCCACGCCGAAATGGTCGCGATCCGCGCCGCCGCCCAGGCCGCCAGCAACTATCGCCTGCCGGGCAGTACGCTCTACGTGACGCTGGAACCGTGCAGCATGTGCGCCGGGCTGATCGTGCATTCGCGGATTGCGCGGGTGGTGTACGGCGCGCTGGAACCCAAGGCCGGAATTGTGCAGAGCCAAGGGCAGTTTTTTACCCAGGGCTTTCTCAATCATCGAGTGTTGTATGAGGGCGGCGTGTTGGCGGAGGAGTGCGGCGCGGTGTTAAGCGAGTTCTTCAAGGCCCGAAGAGCCAGTAGAGACTGAGATCGCCAAGATCGCAGCCTTCGGCAGCTCCTGCATTGAAATGCGATCCACCTGTAGGAGCTGCCGAAGGCTGCGATCTTTTGCTTTTACTTGCGAGCGACTATTACGGCACGCATCGGCGCCGGCAGCCCTTCGATCGTTTTGCTGTGATCATCCGGATCCAGGAAGTCGCTCAACGACTGATACTTCATCCACTCCGTCCCGCGTTGTTCCTCGACCGTGGTCACGCTGACATCCACGCACCGCACGTCACTGAAACCTGCGCGACGCAGCCACAGTTCCAGCGCCGGCACCGACGGCAGGAACCACACGTTACGCATCTGCGCGTAACGGTCTTCCGGCACCAATACCTGCTGTTGATCGCCTTCGATCACCAGCGTCTCCAGCACCAGTTCACCACCCTTGACCAGGCAATCCTTCAGCGCCAGCAAATGTTCGATCGGCGAACGGCGGTGGTAAAACACGCCCATGGAAAACACTGTGTCGAACCCTTCCAGATTCGGCGGCAGGTCTTCGAAAGGGAAGGGCAGGTGCCAGGCATTGGGCTCGGACAGGTAACGCTGCACTGCCTGGAACTGGCAGAAGAACAGCCAGTTGGGGTCGACGCCGATTACGCTGTCGGCCCCGGCGCCGAGCATGCGCCACATGTAATAGCCGTTGCCGCAGCCGACATCGAGGATGCGTTTGCCCTTCAGGTCCAGATGTGGAGCCACCCGGGACCACTTCCAGTCCGAGCGCCATTCGGTGTCGACATGCACGCCGAACAGGTCAAACGGCCCTTTACGCCAAGGTGATAAACCCATCAGCGCGGTGCGCATTTGCGCACGGGTTTCATCGTCGCAATCGGTGTCCAGCTTAAGGCCGTTCAACAAGTCGACTTCGCTCGGCTGAATCTTCGGCAGCGCATCCAGCGCGCTCTGCCAGCGCTCCAGGTCGCCGTGACCTTTCTCCATTTTCTTGTCGAGTTGCGCTTGCAGGGTGGTAGCCCATTCGGCCAGCGGAGTACCGGCCAGACGGCGGGCGAGGGGGGACAAATCAATCATGGCAAGGCAATCAACGAGGCAAAGTTAAGACACTGGAACCACGGCACGACTTTCGAGAACCCGGCGGCCAACAGGCGTTCGCGATGTTCTTCAAGGCTGTCGGGCTTCATGACATTTTCGATGGCGCTGCGCTTCTGGGCGATTTCCAGTTCGCTGTAGCCGTTGGCGCGTTTGAAGGCCACGTGTAGATCGGTGAGCAGCGCGTGTTCTTCGGGGTCATTGAAGCGCAGCTTCTCCGAAAGAATCAGCGCGCCACCGGGCAGCAACGATTGGCGGATACGCGCGAGCAGTGCGGTGCGCTGGTCCGGGGCGATGAATTGCAGGGTGAAGTTCAGCGCCACCACCGAGGCTGGCTGAAATTCCAGGGCAAGGATGTCGCCTTCGATCACTTCCACCGGCAGCAACTCCTGGAACATCGAGTCCTGGCCGTTGAGGTATTCGCGGCAACGCTCGACCATGGCCGCGGAGTTATCCACAGCAATGACGCGGCAGCCGTCGGTACGCACGTGGCGGCGCAAGGCCTGGGTCACGGCGCCAAGCGACGAACCCAAATCATAGAGCACGCTGTTTGGCTGAGCGAATTGCGCGGCGAGCACGCCGAGGTTTTCAACGATGGTCGGATAACCCGGCACCGAGCGCTTGATCATGTCCGGGAACACCCGCACCACGTCCTCGTTAAAGGCGAAGTCAGGCACCTGGGCCAAAGGCTGGGCGAAAAGGCGATCGGATTCTTTGCTCACGGCGGTTCCAGCGGTGTAGGTGGAAAAGGCCGGCATTTTAGCCAACTTGGCGCGGGGATGCGCGGGTTGTCTGATAAACCGCCGGACTAACCTCGGTTAACGCAGAGACATGCTGTTGTGGCGAGGGAGCTTGCTCCCGTTCGGCTGCGCAGCAGTCGTCATCCGGTAAGTGGGTTTTGTCTGGGAAGTTGGTGTCGCCTGGGTTGGGGCTGCTTCGCAGCCCAGCGGGAGCAAGCTCCCTCGCCACAGGATTCAGCGCGGTTTCTGGGTGAACGCCGACGCCGCAATCCCCCATTGCCCCAACCAGTAACTCAGAATGATCACGTAAGGCGCGGCATGAAATGGCATCACAAACCGGTTAATGCCAATCACACTGTCAGAAAACACAAACGCCAGCGCACCCGCCGCCGCCAGCAGCGCCGAACGTTTGGGCACGTCGGTGCCGAGTCGGGCCAGTGCACGCCAGAGCATGGCGCTGATGGCCAGGCCGTAGACGATCACCGGGACCAGCAGCGGCCCCAAACCATTGGAAATCAGAATCCCCAGCAGCACACCGCCCACGCCGAGGGCGAGGATCAGCGGCAACATGGCCAACCGCCGGCAATCACTCAAATAAGCTTTCAGATACGCCAGATGCGCGACCAAAAACGCCCCAAGGCCGAATACAAACAAATCCCCCGGCCATGCCAGCAACACGTCGCCGACCAAGGAGAAAATCAAACCCAGACTGATCCAGCGCCGATATTCGCTGGGCGGTGCATCGTGCAACCAGCCGAGCAGGGCCAGCACTGGCATCGGTTTGACCAACAGGCAGAGCAGCGCGGCATGCACGCTCAGGCCATACAAAAAGGTCACCGCGCCCATCAGCGCCAGAATCAACCAGCCCACGATCAGTTAACCGCGATGGCGCAGTCGAAGGTTTGCACCGCCGGTACTTCCGGCGCCCACGGTTGTGAGTAAGTCAGCCGCAGGCGGCCAGTGCCGGTGGCGAAGGCCTGGAAACGCCAGGTCGAGACGCCGGCACTGCCGACGATCCCGGCGTCTTCCGGGTTGCTGTAAACCTCGGGGCTGAGCGCGCGCAACACACCACCGGCTGAATCCTGGATCGCCCAGCGGTAACCCGTGGTCGGGTTGCTGGGCAGGGTCAGGATCAGGGTTTGCCCGTTGTTCAGGCGCACCGGGCATTCGCTTTGTTTTTCCACGGTCACGTTCTGTTTTGGTTGCGTGGCACAAGCGCTCAGCAGAGCGAGGGCTAGGGGGATAAACAGGCGGGTGGGGGACATAAGATCAGCGGCTCCGGCGTTCACGACGAACGGCGAGCATAACTGAAGATGAGACAAATTGTGACGGTGCCGGCGGTCTGGCTCTTTGTGGGAGCGAGCCTGCTCGCGATGCACGCAACGCGGTCGTTCAGATAGACCGCGTTGACCCCCTCGCGAGCAAGCCCGCTGCCAGCGGGTTTAGAGTGTGCCGAAAACTTTCTTCGCCAAACTGGTCGCCGCTGCCGCAGGGTTCTTGCGAATGGTTTCTTCCTGTTTGCCAATCATCTCGAACAACCCGTTCAACGCCTGCTCGGTGACGTAGCTTTCGATGTTGGCATTTTTCGCATCCAGCACACCCAGCGTCGCGGCCTGTCCGGCGAACGCGTTGTATTGCTGAGCCAAACCCACCTGGTCGGTGGCTTGCTTGACGATCGGCAAGAACTTGGTGCGGATCTGTTCGCGGCTGGTTTTGCTCAGGTACTGAGTGGCCGAATCCTGGCCGCCGCTGAGAATCCCCTTGGCATCTTCCACGGTCATCTTCTTCACCGCATCCACCAGAATCGGCTGAGCCTGCGTTACCGCCGCTTCAGCTGCCTTGTTCATGCTGGTTTCCAGTTGATCGACCTGATCGCCCATGCCGAACTGTTTCATTTTCTTGGCGACCTTGCCCAGTTTTCCCGGCAGTTCGATTTTCACGTCCGGGTTGTTGCTGAAACCGCCGGGTGTGCCCAGTTGTTTAACGGCCAGCTGCGCGCCTTGGGTCAGGGCGTCCTTGAGTCCGCCGGTGGCGTCTTGTTGCGACAGGTCACTGAGTGACAGTGCCAAGGCATTTGCACAAAACATCAAGCCTGCGCACAGGCCGGCAAAGCGAAGGGTAGGGCGCAACATGGCGGTTTCCTTGTTCAGAAAAAAGTTTGGAAAAGAATTAGCGGACGGCGTCGACGCGGATCTTCAATGGCTGCGGATCTTTGCCATCCAGTTGCACGGTGTGATGTTCAGTGGTGATGAACATCAGTTCGCCGTTGACTTCGATACGTGCGCTGACTGAATAACGATGGCCGGGTTTGACCTGGGTCGGATCGTAGCTCAAATGAAACGGTAGCGGCACCTGGCCCTTGATCGGACCTTTCTGTTCATTGAGCACCACCGCCGGCGCGTCGGCCAGGGACACGTCCTGCAGGCTGATACTCAGGGTCGCGTTTGGTGGCAGGGCGATGCGTTGCAGGTAGAACACTTCGCCGTCAAGGCTGACTTTGGTGGCCGGTGTTGTTGACTGGCAGGCGCTTAACAAAGTGGCAGCAGCAAGAATAGAAATTTTTTTCATCGGAACCTCTGAGACTTGAGCATCGGAATAAACCCGACGCTCAAGGGAATCTAGCGGATTTTGGCGATAGTGTCAGTGAACGAACGCAATGATGTATCTAGCCACTGGTTGAGCATCTGCAATACACGCCAACTTGCAGGTAGTGGTGTCGGTAAAAGCTCGATTGTGCCGGGGGAAACGGAGATGGGCTGGTGATACCTGTTTTCAATCCCGCTCAGTGCATAGAGCTTACCGGGGACGACATCGCCCGGGTCATATTTCAAATAAAACGAAGTTGCTGTTTGTTCGTCGTGCGTGACGCGTACCAGCTCAAGTCCAGGGTTCCCGGTATCATGCAGGCTGATGGTCACCGCTTGCTCCGGAGGGACGGCCTCCGGTTCTTGTACTTCTACATACAAATACCCGATTGGGCTCAAGTGCAGGATTTGGCGATAGGGCGCGTGATTGACGATCACGAAGTAATCCTGTTCGAGCAGCAACGGTTGTTGGTTATGGAACATCTGTATGTTGATACGGTACTTGACGCTGATGTCCGGGTAGTGGTGCGCAAATGAAAAGCTGAACTGACCATCGGTAATCGAAGGGGATCGCCAGTCTTTGACTTTTATCGGTTGTTTGGCATTGGTGACCTGGATGTCGATAACGGTTTCATTTTTGCCGTCGGGGGGCGCAATAAAGTCAGGTGGCAAACTGAACGTCAGAGTGATATTTGGGGTTTCTTGGTTCGATAGACTCATCTCGATATCCTTATCGCGATTATTTGAAGGGAGTCTATTAATCCACGAATGAACTAACCGGAAAACAGTTGCGTGTTCCGGTTAGTTGTCAGCAAGTTTCAAGTTTCAGGCATGATCGCCGTTTCTGCCGCATCCTCACTGCGATGTAGCGCCACCTGGCGGATCGACAAGCGAATCTCTGCCGGCAGTACCCGTTTGGCGGCGCCTTCGGCCAGTTCACCCAGCAGTTCGTGGTAGCTCAGCTTGCCGGCCTCGTCGCGGCGCAGCACGTCGAGGTCCAGCATTGTCTGGATGAAATGACGGAACAGGCTCTTGTCGAAGAACTCCGGGGCGTTCAGGCCGTGGAGGATCGACAGGCGCTGGGCCATGACGGTGCACAGGTCTTCCAGTTCTTCGGCGCTGATGCTGTTCTGGCCGCTGTTGAGCAGCAGGGAAACGGTCATGTAGAAGCGCTGCAAGGTCTGGGCAATGCTTTTCGACAGCAGCGTCAGCAATACGAAATGCCGCGAGCTCGGCGCCGGGCGCAGGTACACGTCCTTCTCGAAACGCAGCAGGCCTTGCTCGACGAAGGCTTCGAGCCATTGATCGATCACGCCATCGAGTTCGTCCAGCGTCCAGCGAATGAACAGCTCCGATTGCAAGTACGGGTACAGCGCACGGGTGTAGCGCAGGATCTGCTCGCGGCTCATACGCGACGCGCTCTGGAAGAAACTCGCCAGCAGCGACGGCAACGCGAAAATGTGCAGCACGTTGTTGCGGTAGTAGGTCATCAGGACGGCATTCTGTTCGTCCAGATACAGAATCTTGCCCAGCGCATCGCTTTGCTCGGACAACAGATCCATGTCCTTCACGTGCTCGATCAACGCGCGACCGTCACCGTCCGGCAGGGTGGTGTGTGGCGAGTAGGGAACCTTGCGCAGCAGCGCCAGATATAAATCCAGCACCCGCGCCATGGCGCGGTCGTCCAGGGCCAGGCGGCTGGTGGACAGCAACGCCAGGGCTACCAGATTCACCGGGTTGATCGCCGCTGCTTCGTTCAGATGCTGTGCGACTTTCTCACCGAGGCGGTTGGTGGTCTCGTTGAGCCAGGCCGGTTTGAATTGCGGGCCGTGTGCCTGTTGGCGCCAGTCTGGTTGTTCGCTGTCGAGGAACTCCGCCAGTTTGATCGGCTCACCGAAGTTCACCGCGACCTGACCGAAACGCTGTTTGAGCGCGCCGATGACTTTGAAGATGTCGAAGATCGATTCTTTCTTCTTGCTCGCGCCACGCAATTCGCCGAGGTAGGTACGGCCTTCCAGCACGCGCTCGTAACCGATGTACACCGGCACGAACACGATCGGCATGCGCGACGAGCGCAGGAAGCTGCGCAGTGTGATCGCGAGCATCCCGGTTTTCGGTTGCAGCATGCGCCCGGTGCGCGAACGGCCGCCCTCGACGAAGTACTCGACCGGGAAGCCTTTGGTGAACAGAGTGTGCAGGTATTCGTTGAACACCGAGGTATAGAGCGGATTGCCCTTGAAGGTGCGGCGCATGAAGAACGCACCGCCGCGACGCAACAGACCGCCGATCCCCGGCATGTTGAGGTTGATCCCGGCGGCGATGTGCGGCGGGGTCAGGCCATTGCGAAATAGCAGATAGGACAGCAACAGGTAGTCGATGTGGCTGCGGTGGCAGGGGACGTAGATCACTTCGTAACCCGGGGCGACCTTTTGCACGCCTTCGATGTTGTTGACCTTGATCCCGTCGTAGATCTTGTTCCAGAACCAGCTCAGCACCACTTCCATGAAGCGGATCGCAGTGTAGGTGTAGTCGGAGGCGATTTCGTTTCCGTAGCGCAAGGCCTGGGCCTTGGCTTTTTCCGGGGAGATGTTTTCGCGCTCGGCTTCGTCGAGGATCGCTTGCTTGACCAGCGGCTGGTTGAGCAGGCCTTTGACCAGGTTGCGCCGGTGGGAAATGTCCGGGCCGATCACCGCGGCTTTCAGATTGCGGAAGTGCACCCGCAGAATCCGCTGGGCCATGCGCACCGTGCGCTCGTGGCCCTTGTTGTGTTCGATCAGTTCGCGCAGATGGATCGGCGCCGAGAACTGCACCCGGGTCTTGCGCCCCAGCACGATGATGCTCAGCAACCGGCGCAACCGTCCGGTGACCGCCCAGCTGTCGGCGAACAGCAGCTTCCATGGGCTCGACTCGCTGTCTGGCGACTGGCCCCAGAACACGCTGACCGGAATGATCTGCGCGTCTTCGGCGGCGTTCTGGCTCAGGGCGCTGACCAGACGGGTCAGGGTCGGAGGCGCACCGCGTTTGTCCTGACGGCCAAGCCAGTCGGGATCCGGTGTCAGGTAAAAGAACGCGGCGGGCTCCACCAGCGCACCCACTGATACCGGCAATACTGGACGGGGCAGGCCGGCCTTGCTGCATTCGGTATCGACCACGGCAAGGTCGGTCAGCGAAGGGTTTTGCAGGACGTAGAACACCGGCCGGCTGCGGTCGAGGTTAAGGGTGAACGACGACTGGTTGATCGTCTCTGAGCGAACCCAGAGGTACAGCAGTCGGCGCAGGGTGCCAAACACAAGACGGCGGAACGGGGAACGGGTCATACGGCTTCTGCGTGAGTGAATAAAAACCGAGCGTTTGCTCGGGCGGGCGATAGTGTGCCGGATTCGCGGAAAATCGGCAAAAAAGCGGCGAAGTAAACTCCTATTGAGAGTTTTTGCGTCTGTCATATACTCGGCGAGCCCGCACTGGCCAGACAATGGCAGCTATCAGTGCAAGCGATGTTCCCGAGGCTTTCCCGCGAAAAGCCCGATCAATAATAAAAAAGGAGTATGAACAGATGGCAACACGCGAAACCGGCAATGTGAAGTGGTTCAACGACGCCAAGGGTTATGGCTTCATTCAGCGCCAGGACGGGGTGGACGTGTTCGTGCACTATCGCGCGATCCGTGGTGAAGGGCATCGCTCGCTGACTGAAGGTCAGCAGGTTGAATACGCGGTGGTGGAAGGACAGAAGGGCTTGCAGGCTGAGGATGTTGTAGGTCTGTAAACCCGCAGAACCCTGTAGGAGCGAGCGGTGCGGCGATCCGACTTGCCCGCGAAGGCGTCATCACTGGCGCTAAAAGCTTCGCGGGCAAGCCTCGCTCCTACAGATTTATGCTTACGCAGATTACGCGGTTTTCCAGGTGATCTCTTCTTCACCATCGACACTGATGCGAATCCAGCGATCTGCCGTTTCCTCACCTTCTTCTTCGACCCAGCTACCCGGCGCGCAACGCACTTCGACGTTCAGTGCGGCAAATGCGGCGCGGGCGCAGGCAATATCGTCTTCCCACGGGGTCTGGTCACTTTCCAGGTACAGGCTGTTCCATTTGCCGACGGCTTTGGGCAGCCAGGTCACCGGCACGCTGCCGGCCTTGCACTTGTAGGTCTGGCCTTTCTGGACCCAGTCGGTGCACGGCCCCAGAGCCGCGCCGAGCCATGCGGCGATGGCTTTGTGATCGACGTCGGCGTCTTTCAGGTAAATCTCAATGTCCGGTTGGCGCATGGATGTCCTCACTGCGGGTCTGAAAAATCCATTCGCGGATTTAGCCGGTCTCAAGCCGTAGCTCAAGACCAAAGTTTGTTGGGTTATTGAAGAACGAAATAATCGTAGCGCATCGACACCGTGACTTCGAACGGCTCAGCCTGCTCGATGACCGCCGTCCGGCGTTCGGCACTGGCGCGCCAGCCGTGAGGTGTCATCGCCAAGAGGTTCGCGCGATCCTGACCATTGACCAGCGTCAGTTTGAATTCCAGGGTTTCGCTGTGTTGCAACGCCATGCCTTCCGGCACCAGCGCCAGGTGCTTGTCGTCGGTGTATTCGCGCACTTCGTCGTACAGCCGCTCACGCAATTCCATCAGATGGCCGCTGGTGGGCCCGACTTTCATCAAGCCGCCACCGGGGCTGAGCAGACGTTTGCCTTCTTCCCAGTCCAGCGGGCTGAACACGCTGGCCAGAAACTGGCAACTGCCCGAGGCCAACGGCACCCGCGCCATGCTGGCGATCAACCAGGTTAGCGCAGGGTTGCGTTTGCAGGCGCGTTTGACCGCTTCCCGGGAAATGTCCAGGGCGTAGCCATCGGCGTTGGGCAAGGCTTCGGCGATTTGCGCGGTGTAGTAACCCTCGCCACAACCGATGTCCAGCCAGCGCTGCGGCGCATAACCGGCCGCCAGTTCCGCCAGACGTTTGGCCACCGGCGCGTAATGGCCGGCGTTCAGAAAGTCGCGACGGGCTTCGACCATCGCCTGATTATCCCCAGGGTCACGGCTGTTCTTGTGCTGCACCGGCAGCAGGTTCAGGTAACCCTGCCGTGCGCGGTCGAAACGATGCCCGGCGGGGCAGGCCACGCCGTTGTCCACCGCGTTCAGCGGTTCGCTGCAGATCGGGCAGGCGAGCATCAGGCGAGCAACTTGATCAGAGTCTGGTAGTAGATTTCGGTCAGCACGTCGAGGTCGGCCGCCAGCACACGCTCGTTGACCTGGTGGATCGTCGCGTTGACCGGGCCCAGTTCAACCACTTGGGTGCCCATGGTCGCGATGAAGCGTCCGTCGGAAGTGCCGCCGCTGGTGGAGGCTTTGGTGTCACGACCGGTGATGTCCTTGATGCTCGCCGACACTGCGTCGAGCAGCGCGCCCGGCTCGGTGAGGAACGGCAGGCCGGACAGCGCCCAGTCGATGTGCCAGTCCAGGCCATGCTTGTCGAGAATGTCGGCGACGCGCTTTTGCAGGCCTTCGACGGTGGACTCGGTGGAGAAGCGGAAGTTGAATACCGCCACCAGATCACCCGGAATCACGTTGGTCGCACCGGTGCCGGAATTGACGTTGGAGATCTGGAAGCTGGTCGGCGGGAAGAAATCATTGCCGTGGTCCCAGTGCTCGGCGGCAAGTTCGGCCAGCGCCGGGGCCGCGAGGTGAATCGGGTTCTTTGCCAGGTGCGGATAAGCCACGTGGCCCTGCACACCGCGCACGGTCAATTTGGCGCCGAGGGAACCGCGACGGCCGTTCTTGACCACGTCACCCACCAGGGTCGTGCTCGACGGCTCGCCGACGATGCACCAGTCCAGACGTTCCTTGCGGGCGGCAAGGCGCTCGACCACAGCCTTGGTGCCGTGATGGGCCGGGCCTTCTTCGTCGCTGGTGATCAGGAACGCGACCTTGCCCTTGTGATCCGGATAGTCGGCGACGAAACGCTCGGCTGCCACGGTCATGGACGCAAGACTGCCTTTCATGTCTGCCGCACCACGGCCGCAGAGCATGCCGTGTTCGTCGATCACCGCGTTGAACGGATCGATCTGCCAGGCCGCCACCGGACCAGTCGGCACCACGTCGGTGTGACCGGCGAAGCACAGCACCGGGCCGTCGTGTTTGCCGTGTGTCGCCCAGAAGTTATCCACATCTTCGATGCGCATCGGTTCCAGCATAAAACCGGCATCGCCCAGGCGCTGCATCATCTGCTTCTGGCAATCGGCGTCGACCGGCGTCACGGATGGACGGCGGATCAGGTCGATGGCGAGTTGAAGGGTCGGCGAAAGGTCGGCGTGGGCCGTCATGTAAGACTCCGGAAACTGTAAATGTGGGCACGGGGCCAAATGTGGGAGCGGGCTTGCTCGCGAATACGGTGTGTCATTCAGCATTGATATTGACTGGCACACCGCATTCGCGAGCAAGCCCGCTCCCACAGGTATGGCGTTTGGCCGTCGGAACGTGCCCGGCCAAGGCCTGCAAAATGGCGGTTATCTTAAAGCAAAACGGCGGCCATTGGCCGCCGTTTAGTGCATCTGTGTCGATTTAGACCGCAGGCGCAGGCGCTACTTCCACCGAAGGTTTGGGCAGCGACGACAGGAACGCCATGATCAGCGCCGCCAGGTACGGCAGCGACTGCACCAGCAACATGGTCACCCAGAAGCGCATGTCGTTGCTTGGTATACCCTGCACCAGGAAGATCCCCAGCGCCGCGCCCCACAGCAGCAACATGATGAACAGCTCTTCGCGAGCCTCCGAAATCGCCACCCAGAAGCCGTGGTTATCGGCATTCTTCGGCGTGCGGAAGAACGGAATGCTGCTGGTGAAGAAACCGTACAGCACCGCTTTGGCGATGGTGTGCGACAACGCCAGCCCGGCCAACGCGGCGCAGAAGGCGTCTTTCAGGTTGACCCCGACCGCGCGGCGGTACAGGAAGATGATCTTGCCCACCTTGAACACGAACAGCGCCAATGGCGGGATCGCGAAAATCAGCAGCGGTGGATCGACCCGTTGCGGCACGATGATCATCGCCGCCGACCACAACAGCGCGCCGACGGTGAAGAAGATGTTCATGCCGTCCGCCACCCACGGCAACCAGCCCGCGAGGAAGTGGTAACGCTGGCCACGGGTCAGCTCGGTGTCCTTGCCGCGCAGCAGGCTGGCGGTGTGACGCTTGATGATCTGAATCGCGCCATAGGCCCAGCGGAAACGCTGTTTCTTGAAGTCGATAAAGGTATCGGGCATCAGGCCTTTGCCGTAGCTGGTGTGGTAGTACGCCGCCGACAGACCCTTTTCGAACACACGCAGGCCCAGTTCGGCGTCTTCACAGATACACCAGTCGGCCCAGCCCAGTTCCTCGAGCACCGAGCGCCGGGTCATGGTCATGGTGCCGTGCTGGATGATCGCGTCACGGTCGTTGCGGGTAACCATGCCGATGTGGAAGAAGCCTTTGTATTCCGCGTAGCAGAGCTTCTTGAAGGTGCTTTCGTTCTGGTCGCGATAATCTTGTGGCGATTGCACCACCGCGATTTTCGGGTCGGCGAAGTGCGGCACCATGTGCTTGAGCCAGTTACGGTCGACGCAGTAGTCCGAGTCGATCACCGCAATTACTTCGGCGTCCTTGGCGGTGTGCGGAATCAGGTAATTCAGTGCGCCACCCTTGAAACCGGCCAATGGCGCGACGTGGAAGAACTTGAAGCGCGGGCCAAGGGTTTCGCAGTAATCGCGCACCGGTTCCCAGACGGCCGGGTCCTTGGTGTTGTTGTCGATGATCAGGACTTCGAAGTCCGGATAGTCGAGGTTGGCCAGGGCGTTGAGGGTCTGTTTGACCATCTCCGGCGGCTCGTTGTAGCACGGCACGTGAATCGACACTTTCGGTCGATAGCTGGAGTCGCCTTCCACCGGCAGAAACTCGCGCCGGCGTTTGTGCACCCACACCGCTTCGGCCAGTTCGTGGGCTTCAGTCAGCAGCACGATGAACACCCCGAGCGCACCGAGGGCGAGGAGGAAACCCACCGTCAGGCTGAACCAGGTGCTGTATTGCTGGCTGTAGTCGTAACCGATCCACACCAGCACCGAACCGCAGAGGAACGCGATAAAGGTCAGGAAGGTACGGCCACGTTGACGCAAGGCCGAACCGTCGATCATCAGCAGGGTCAGGGACAGCAGCGCCAGCACTACCGAACCGATGGCCAGTACGCGCCACTGCGGGATCGCGACCACCGGGCCTTCGAAGTTGAACTTCTGCTGGCGCGCGGCGTTGAACACGCCCCAGTACGCGCCCACCGACCCTTCGTCACTGGCCTTCCACGGTTGGTCAAACGCTTCGATCACGAAGTAGTTGAAACCCTGACGGTTGAGCTTGTTGACCAGTGTGCGCAAGTAAATGGCCTGGTCCGCCGGCGATGCATCGGCGCCACCGCGCATGCGGCCGTTGCTCGGCCAGCCGACTTCGGAGAGCAGCAACGGTTTTTTCGGGAACATCTTTTTCAGGTCACGGGCGCGGTCAAGAACAAACTGGCCGGCCTTGTCCACAGGGATGAACTCCCAGTAGGGCAGAACGTGAGCTGCGATCAGGTCGACGTGCTTGGCCAGTTGCGGGTATTTCTCCCAGATATGCCACTGCTCGGAAGTGGTAACCGGCACTTTGACCGCTGCACGCACGCGATCGAGTAGAACGATCAACGCTTCAGGCGTGATCTCCTCACGAAACAAGGCCTCGTTACCTACCACCACGCGAACAACGCTGCGCGAGGAATTGGCCAGCTCGATGGCTCGGGTGATTTCCCGTTCGTTGCGCTCCTGGTCCGGGCTGATCCAGATCCCCAGGGTCACCCGCAGGCCGAACTCTTCCGCCAGTTTGGGAATGTCCTCCAGCGTACCGTCGACCGAGTAGGTCCGGATGTTGTCCGTCAGCTTGCTCATGATCTCCAGGTCGCGACGCATTTCATCGTCGGTCGGATACTGGTCTTTCTGCGGGTACTGGCCTTGTTGAAACGGCGAGTACGAGAAGCCGGAGATCTGTTCAGGCCAGTTGGGGGCGGTGACCGGGCGATTGATCAGCGCCCAGAAGCCGGTAAACAAGGCTGCGATGGCGAGCACCACGACCAGGTTGAGTCCAAATTTACGCGATGACATAGCTTTTTCGGGTTCCAAAGGCTGTGGAACGAAGGAACGGTTGGCGGCCGGCTGCCAGGTGGCAGGGGCGCGCATCCTACACTGGAGGTTCTCTGACCGTACAGCGAACAGGGAAACGCCCGACATTGGGCAATCCAGGTCGACTTAAGTTCTTCGACCGGGATGATGTAGCCCAATTCCAATAAATTTGTAGTCAATTGAAGCAGTCAAGATTGCCGTCCATAGCTCCAAAGGTGCTCTTGACCGCCGACAGCCCTATAATGCGCGCCGGTTTTTGGGGTAATGGTCATGAGTACAGAAGATCCGCGGTTTGCTGGTATCGCCCGCTTGTATGGCATTGAAGGCATGGAGCGCTTGCGCGCGGCCCATGTGGCGATCGTCGGCGTCGGTGGTGTCGGTTCCTGGGCGGCGGAAGCGGTTGCCCGGTGTGGCGTGGGCGAGATATCGCTGTTTGACCTGGACGACGTCTGCGTCAGCAACGTCAACCGTCAGCTGCATGCGCTGGACAGCACCGTAGGCAAGCCCAAGGTCGAGGTGATGGCCGAGCGTCTGCGCGGGATCAACCCGGATTGCACGGTGCATGCGGTGGCGGACTTCGTCACCCGCGAAACCATGGCCGAATACATCACGCCGAACATCGACTGCGTGATCGACTGCATCGACAGCGTCAACGCCAAGGCGGCGCTGATCGCCTGGTGCAAGCGGCGCAAGATCCAGATCATCACCACCGGCGGCGCGGGAGGGCAGATCGACCCGACGCTGATCCAGGTCTGCGACCTGAATCGCACGTTCAACGATCCGCTGGCGTCGAAAGTGCGCTCTACATTGCGCCGCGACTACGGCTTCTCCCGTACCGTGACCCGTCACTACAGCGTGCCGTGCGTGTTTTCCACCGAGCAACTGCGCTACCCGAAACCCGATGGCAGCATTTGCCTGCAGAAGAGTTTTGTCGGGGACGGCGTGAAGCTCGACTGCGCCGGGGGCTTTGGCGCGGTGATGATGGTGACGGCGACGTTTGGCATGGTCGCGGCGACCAAGGCTGTGGATAAGATTGTGGCTGGGGTTCGGCGTCCGGCGGATCGGGTCAAACCTCAGGTTTAATGGTTGTGGTTCGATCGTTCCCACGCTCTGCGTGGGAATCCAGCCCGGGACGCTCCGCGTCCCTTCCAGAGGCGAACACGGAGCGTCCGTGGAGGCATTCCCATGCAGAGCGTGGGAACGATCAGTGCGCTAGCTCACGCATCCGCTGCAACACCGCATTCAAGCCATTGCTACGGGATTGGGATAACTGGCGACCCAGCCCCAGCTGACTGAACCAGTCCGCCAAATCCACCTGCCGCAACTCAACCGCCGACAACCCGTTGACCCGCACCAGCAGCAACGCCACCAACCCGCGAATCAATCGCGCATCGCTGCTGGCGCTGAATTGCCAGTGCCCATCCTGCAACGTGCCGACCAGCCAGACCTGGCTTTCACAACCGTGCACGCGGTTGGCGTCGACTTTATCCACATCGCTCAACGCTGGCAGACGGTCGCCCCACTGCATCAACAGCCGCGCCCGCTGTTCCCAGCTCGCCGCCTGCTGAAACGTGTCCAGTGCCGTGACGGCATCCGCGGGCAGTGTCATCGCAACAACTCCAGGGCCTGATCCAGTGCTTCGAAAAAACGCTCAAGGTCTTCGGAATTGTTATACAGCGCCAACGACACCCGAATCGCCCCCGCCAGTTCAAAGCTTTTGAGCAACGGCATGGCGCAATGATGACCGGCGCGCACGGCGATGCCCTGTTCAGTCAGCAAATGCGCCAGATCAGAGTTATGCACACCTTCGACGACAAAACTGGCCAGCGCCAGTTGCGGTTTGCCCAGCAGGCGAATGCCGTTGCGCGCTTCCAGGCCTTTGAGCAGATAGTCATGCAGCGCCGCTTCGTGGGCGGACACGGCGTCCTGATCCAGCCCCGCGAGGTAGTCCAACGTTGCGCCCAGGCCGATCACACTGGCGATCGGCGGCGTACCGGCCTCGAACCCCAGCGGTGCGGACCGAAAGCGAGCATCGTGGTAGTTGGCGTCCAGCACCATTTCGCCGCCGAACTGCCAGGGGCGCAGCTGTTGCAGCGCTTCGTTGCGCCCGAACAGCACGCCCAGGCCATCGGGGCCGTAGAGTTTGTGGCTGGAAAATACGTAGAAGTCGCAGCCCAGTGACTGCACATCGTGCCGACCATGAACCACGCCTTGAGCGCCATCGACCACGGTCAGCGCGTTGTGTGCCTTGGCCATCGCCAACAGCGCGGGCAACGGTTGCCAGGCGCCCAGCACGTTGGACAGCTGGCTGACCGCTAGCAAACGGGTTCGCGGACCGATCATCTGCGCGGCAACATCCAGGTCGATCAAGCCATCGACATCCAACGGCAGAATCACCAGTTTCAGGTCGCGACGGTGAGCCAGTTGCTGCCACGGCAACAGGTTGGCGTGGTGCTCCAGAGCGCTGATGACAATTTCATCGCCCGGATTGAAAAGGTGTTCCAGGCCATAGGCCAGGAGGTTCAGCGCGGAAGTCGCACCGTGGGTAAAGATAATCTGTCCGCAATCGCCGGCATTGAGCCATTGCGCAACTTTGCGGCGGCTGTCCTCGAACGCCTGGGTAGCATGGGCACCGGGCAAGTGCTGAGCCCGATGCACGTTGGCCGCGCCGTTGGCGTAGTAATGCGCCAGGGCATCCAGCAAGGCTTGAGGTTTTTGCGTGGTGGCGGCGTTGTCCAGATAGGTCTGGTCTTGCCGTTGCAAGGCGGCGATGGCCGGAAAATCGGCGCGCCAGGGAGAAGGAATCATCATGTTGTTCGGCCCTGGTGACATGGGCGGGTGTACGCCTGACCTGTGCAGGAGCAGAGCTTGCTCCTGCACAGGTGATCATTTGACGCTCTGCTTAGTTGTGAGCGTGCAGCGCTTCGTTCAGTTCGATGGCCGATTTGTGGGTTTTGCACTCCACGGCACCGGTTTCCGAATTGCGGCGGAACAACAGGTCAGGTTGACCGGCCAGTTCACGGGCCTTGACCACTTTGACCAGTTTGTTGTGCTCGTCCAGCAGCGCAACCTTGGTGCCGGCCGTCACGTACAGGCCCGACTCAACGGTGTTGCGGTCGCCCAACGGGATACCGATACCAGCGTTGGCGCCAATCAGGCAGCCTTCGCCGACCTTGATCACGATGTTGCCGCCGCCCGACAGGGTGCCCATGGTCGAGCAACCGCCGCCCAGGTCCGAACCCTTGCCGACGAATACGCCAGCCGACACGCGGCCTTCGATCATGCCCGGGCCTTCGGTGCCGGCGTTGAAGTTGACGAAACCTTCGTGCATCACGGTGGTGCCTTCGCCCACATAAGCGCCAAGGCGAATACGTGCCGCGTCAGCGATACGCACGCCGGCCGGTACCACGTAGTCGGTCATTTTCGGGAACTTGTCCACCGAGAACACTTCCAGCAGTTCGCCACGCAGACGGGCTTCCAGTTGATGCTCAGCCAGTTCGGACAGGTCAATCGCACCCTGACTGGTCCAAGCCACGTTTGGCAGCAGCGGGAAGATCCCGGCCAGGTTCAGGCCGTGCGGCTTGACCAGGCGGTGGGACAGCAGGTGCAGTTTGAGGTAAGCCTCAGGCGTGGAACTCAGCTGTGCGTCTTCAGCCAGCAATGTGGCAACCAGTGGCTTGTGGCTCTCGGCCAGACGGGTCAGCAACGCAGCCTGGGCTGCGTCGACGCCTTTGAGCGCTTCGGCCAATTGCGAGGCTTGAGCGGTGCTGAAGGCGATGGCCTGATTGCCTTCGGTGTAGCCCAGAACCGGCGCAATGGCCGCGATCAGTTCGGCCGAAGGGTTGAGCAGTGGTTGCGCGTAAAACACTTCCAGCCATGCGCCTTGACGGTTTTGAGTGCCGACACCAAAGGCCAGGCTGAACAGGGTAGTGGACATGTTGATACCTCTAACAAAATGGAACGGGCTGCCTTACTTGAGTGCGGCCGCGTAGATATCTGGCTTGAAGCCAATCAGGGTTCTGTCACCGAGATCGAGCACCGGGCGCTTGATCATCGAGGGTTGTGCGAGCATCAGTTCGATGGCTTTCGGCTGGTCGAGATCGGCTTTGCGTTCGTCGTCGAGCTTGCGAAAGGTCGTGCCTGCACGGTTCAACACCACTTGCCAGCCGTGCTCCTCGCACCAATGGGTCAGGTGTTCACGGTCGATTCCGACCGCTTTGTAATCATGAAAGTCATAGCTCACAGCGTGTTCATCGAGCCAGGTGCGCGCCTTTTTCATGGTGTCGCAGGCTTTGATGCCGAAAAGGTGCAACGTTTTGCTTGAAACGGTCAAGGAATTGCCCCCTTTACAGGTGCTGAAAATAAAAGGTGACGGATTATGCCATGACCGGACGGTTTCGCGTCGGTTGTGGTCGGGTTTGTCTGTTTGTCACGATCATTCGCTGTTCCATGGTGCATCGGTCAGCCTGCAGTCTAGGCGGCAAATATTGCACTTTCGGAATGGGGTTGCCGGAGCGGCTTGAAAGCGCTGTGGGCGCTCGGTCTGGAGTTTTATAGCCTGAGTCGTCATCACCCGATCGGTGATGACGCAGGAGGTATTGTGTGAGCCTGAAGCTCGACAATGGGTAGGGGTAGATCGGTTTATTTTGGGTAGAGCAGTTTCATCAAGCGCTTGTCTTTTTTGCTGATTTCGCGGTTGATCGGGATTTCCCAGTCACCCACTGTCAATGCATTCGCCACCGGGTGGTGCATGATCGATTTTTTGTCATAAGAAGTGTAAATCGCATCTAGTGTGTTGAAGGATGCGAACAGGTTTCTGTCGACTTGTTCTCGAGTGAGCGGGTTCATCTCGCGGTTCTGGTAAAACTCATACACCTTCGGTTTGTCCCAGGGAATATTCGCCTGCGGGTGCTGGTGTTCATGCATCGCGCCAAGTGCATGTCCGAATTCGTGAATCACGATCACTGCGAAGTCTTCATGTTCGGGTTTGACGCCCAGGTTCATGGTGGGGTGATCAGGATGAATCAACAGGGCGTCGGTACCCAGCATCGAGCTGTTGTCGTTGTTCTTGGTGGCTACGCGAATATCGCCTTTCAAATCATCGACGAAATCAAATTTGAGGTTGATATACGGTAACCATTGGCTGGCGGCAGCAATAATCTTCTTTTTTTGATCGGCGTCGGGCGCATCCATAAAGGCGATTTTCAACGTGCGGCCGTTGGCCCACAGTTTTGAATAATTGACCACCGAGCGTTTACGGCGAGTGCCGTTGGCGGAGCCTGCATTGGCAGGATTTTCATTAATGGCAGCCTCGTAAGCCGCTTGGTCGTCTGGCCACTGCATAAGCCTGCAGTCACAAATGTCATTGATCATCAGCTTCTTCCGTGAAGTTCAGATAAGGGTTTGTCAGGCGCAGCAAAGTGCGCCGCACAAGACTGAAGTCTGGTCGGCAAGCGGGTGAGGTAGATAGTTATTTGAAGTGTAACTTTATATAAAAAATGCCCGCGCCAGATGGCCTGGCGCGGGCCGTCAGCCGTTACTTGTGGCGGGTAATGAACGCGCGAATCCGTTCAGCCGCCTCCACGCACTCCACCAGCGGCGCAACCAGCGCCATCCGCACACGCCCGGCGCCCGGATTGACGCCATCAACTTCTCGGGACAGATAAGAACCCGGCACCACGGTCACGTGCTCTTGCTCGAACAGATCCCGGCAGAACGCAGCGTCATCGCCTTGCACATTCGGCCACAAATAGAAACCGCCATCCGGGCGCTGTACATCCATCACCGGGCTGAGGATTTCCAATACCGCATCGTACTTCTCACGGTACAGCGCACGGTTGGCCCGCACATGAACTTCGTCGTTCCACGCGGCAACGCTGGCCAGTTGCGTTTGAACCGGCATCGCGCAACCGTGGTAAGTGCGATACAGCAGAAAGCCCTTGAGGATGTCTGCATCACCGGCCACAAAGCCTGAACGCAGGCCCGGCAAGTTGGAGCGTTTGGACAGGCTGTGGAACACCACGCAACGCTTGAAGTCTTTGCGACCCAGTTCCACACAGGCGCTGAGCAGGCCGGGTGGCGGAGTCTGTTCATCGAAGTACAGTTCGCTGTAGCACTCGTCGGCGGCGATCACGAAGTCGTATTCGTCGGCCAGGGCGATCAGCTTTTTCAGGGTTTCAACCGGGATCAATGCGCCGGTCGGGTTGCCCGGCGAGCACAGGAACAGGATCTGGCAGCGCTTCCAGATATCTGGTGAAACAGCGTCGAAATCCGGGTTAAAGCCATTTTCGTCCAGGCATGGCAGGTAATGCGGCTTGGCTCCGGCCAGGAACGCCGCGCCTTCATAGATCTGATAGAACGGGTTCGGGCTGACCACCAGCGCGTCTTCACCACGGTTGACCACGGTCTGGGTGAATGCAAACAACGCTTCGCGGGTGCCGTTGACGGGCAGCACGTTGCGCGCGGGGTCGAGCCAGCCATTTGGAACGCTGAAACGGCGTTCGCACCATGCGGCGATCGCTTCACGCAGGGCCGGGATGCCGAGGGTGGTCGGGTACACGGCCATCTGATCCAGATTGCTTGCCAGCGCTTCGGCGACAAAGCTTGGCGAGCGATGCTTCGGTTCGCCGATGGACAGCGCGATGGCGCGTTTGTCCGGGTTTGGCGTGACGCTGCCGAGCAGGGCGCGGAGCTTTTCGAACGGGTAGGGCTGCAACTGGTTCAGAGCGTTGTTCATGGAGGCCTCGTTCAATGTGGGAGCGGGCCTGTGTGGCGAGGGAGCTTGCTCCCGTTCGACTGCGCAGCAGTCGCAAGCTTTTGGGGTCGCTTCGCGACCCAGCGGGAGCACGCTCCCTCGCCACACAAGCCCGCTCCCACAGGGGGATTGGGTTGATTCAGATGCTGATGCGCGAATGTTTGATATCGGGTTCCTGGTTGACGCTCAGTTGTTTGACGATTGCATCCTGCAAACGACTGCACAGCAACGGGTCGGATAGCGGCTGATTGTTGGCGTCGGTGATGAAGAACACGTCTTCAACGCGCTCGCCCAAGGTGGCGATCTTGGCGTTCTGCAACGACAAGTCGAACTCGAGGAAGATCGTGCCGATTCGTGCCAGCAACCCAGGACGGTCGGGTGCACTGAGTTCCAGCACGGTCACCGGACGCTGGGCATCGTTGTGGATCGTCACCTGTGGCGCAAAGGCAAAATGTTTGAGCTGACGCGGTACCCGACGCTGGATAATCGTTGGGTAGTTGTCCGGATTGCGCAGGGCTTCGGTCAGGCCTTCGCGGATCTGCTTGACCCGCGCCGGGTTGTCGCCGATCGAGTCTCCATCGGTGTCGAGCACGATATAGGTGTCGAGGGTGAACTGGCTGCTGGAGGTGATGACCCGGGCGTCGTGAATGTTCAGGTTGAGCTGGTCCATCGCCGCCACGGTCACGGCGAAGAAGTCGTGCTGGTCCGGCGCATAAATGAAGATCTGCGTACCGCCCTCGAACTCGCGCTGGGTGGTTTCCTTGATCAGCACCAGCGGGCCGCCGTCGGCCGGCTGCTGCAAGATTGCATCGGTGTGCCAGGCTACGTCACCGGCGGTGTGACGCAGGAAGTAGTCATCGCCCAGTTGCGCCCACAACTGCTCGACGTCGTCCGGGTCGGTGCCGCCGCGTACCAGAATGTCCAGTGCTGCGCTTTGGGTCTGGCGGATCTGCTCTTCGCGATCCACCGGGTTTTCCAGGCCGCGACGCAAGGCGCGCTTGGTCTCGGTGTAGAGCTGGCGCAACAGGCTCGCGCGCCAGGAGTTCCATAGCGTCGGGTTGGTCGCGTTGATGTCGGCAACGGTCAGCACATACAGATAATCGAGGCGGGTTTCATCGCCGACAATCTGCGCGAAATCGTGGATCACATGCGGGTCGGACAAGTCCTTGCGCTGGGCAGTGGTCGACATTACGAGATGGTTTTGCACCAGCCAGACGATCAGGCGGCTGTCCCAGATCGGCAACTGATGGCGCTGACAAAAGGCTTCGGCGTCCACTGCGCCGATTTCCGAGTGGTCGCCATGCCGGCCCTTGCCGATGTCGTGGTACAGGCCGGCCAGGTAAATCAACTCCGGCTTGGGCAGTTTGGCCATGAGCTTGCTGGCCAGCGGGAATTTTTCCGACACCTGGGTGTACTGCAACTTACGCAGGTGCTTGATCAGGTTCAGGGTGTGCGCGTCGACGGTATAGATGTGGAACAGGTCGTGCTGCATCTGCCCGACAATAAAGCCGAACTCTGGCAGATAACGCCCAAGGATCCCGTAACGGTTCATCCGCCGCAGGTTGCGGTGGATACCGATCTTGCACTTGAACAATTCGATGAACAGGCTGGTATTGCGAATATCGTTGCGGAAGTCGTCGTCGATCAAATGACGGTTCTCGCGCAGCAGGCGGATGGTGTCGGCGCGTACGCCTTTGATCTCCGGCTGCTGGGCCATCAGCACGAAGATTTCGAGCATGGCGAACGGCGTGCGGCGGAACACATTGTTGTTGCGCGCCTCGATGTAGCCGTCGTGCAGTTGGAATCGCGAGTTGATTGGCTGCGGCGGTGCTTCGTCTTCGGGGGCCAGGATCACTTCTTCGAAGTGCTGGATGATCAAGTCGCTGAGCTGGGCAATGCTCATGACCACCCGGTAGTACTGCTGCATGAAGTTTTCGATGGCGTGCTTGGCGTCATTGCCGACGAAACCCAGCAGCCCGGCAATCGTGCGCTGGTGGTCGAACAGCAGGCGGTCTTCGGCGCGGCCGGCGAGCATGTGCAGCGCGTAACGCACTTTCCACAGGAATTCCTGGGACGAAGCCAGCAAGGCGTTCTCGCTCTCCACCAGGAAACCTTCGCCGGCCAGGGCCCGCAGGTTCAGGGTGCCGTACTGACGACGGGCGACCCACAGAATCGTCTGAATATCGCGCAAGCCACCGGGCGAGCCCTTGACGTTGGGTTCCAGGTTGTACTCGGTGTCGTTGTACTTGTGGTGACGGGCTTTCTGTTCGGCGCGCTTGGCCAGGAAGAATTCCTTGCTGGGCCACATGTGTTCTGTGCTGGTCACGTCCAGCATGCGCTGACGCAGGCGCTCGGGGCCGGCAATGGTACGGCTTTCCATCAGGTTGGTGATTACCGTCAGGTCGGCGCGGGCCTCCTCGGCGCATTCGTCCACCGAGCGAACGCTCTGGCCGACTTCCAGGCCGATATCCCACAGCAACGTCAGAAAACGCTCGATGGAATCACGGAAAATTTCGTGGTCGGCACCGTCCAGCAGGATCAGCAGGTCGATGTCGGAGTAGGGGTGCAACTCGCCACGACCGTAGCCGCCGACCGCGACCAGCGCGATGTCGGCTTCGAAGTTCCAGTTGAACTGCTCCCAGGCCTTTTGCAGGATGTTATCGACGAACCAGGCACGATCCTCGATCAACCGGCGGATCTCCCGGCCACTGCGAAACCGCTCGTCGAGCACTTCGCGGGCCTGACGGATCGCCTTCTTGAAAGCAGCGATAGGGCTTGCCTTCAGGGCCAGTTCAGCCTGGAACTGGCCGCGGTCGAAGAGTTCGGGATCCACCTGCGGCATCGATTGGCTTTCCTTTCTATAAGACTGGGAACGGAGCGGGCGCGATCAGGCCGAAACGCGCGGGATGGTGTCGTCGCTGCGCAGGGTGAAGATCTCGTAGCCGGTATCGGTCACCAGCAGGGTGTGTTCCCATTGCGCCGACAACTTGCGGTCCTTGGTGATCGCGGTCCAGCCGTCGCCCAGCACCTTGGTGTCGGCCTTGCCCTGGTTGATCATCGGCTCGATGGTGAAGGTCATGCCGGCTTTCAGTTCCATGCCGGTGCCGGCGCGGCCGTAGTGCAGGATCTGCGGTTCTTCGTGGAACACCTTGCCGATGCCGTGGCCGCAGAACTCGCGAACCACCGAGAAACCGTTCTTTTCCGCGTGCTTCTGGATCACTTCACCGATATCGCCCAAGCGGCAGCCGGGTTTGACCAGTTCGATGGCCTTGTACATGCATTCCTGCGTCACCTGGGACAGACGCTCGGCCCAGACTGGCACGGTGCCGACGTGGAACATGCGGCTGGTATCGCCGTGGTAGCCGTCCTTGATCACTGTGACGTCGATGTTCAGCGTGTCGCCATCCTTCAACGGCTTCTCGTTCGGGATGCCATGGCAGACCACGTGGTTGATCGAGGTGCAGATCGACTTCGGAAAGCCCTTGTAGTTGAGCGGGGCAGGAATGGCTTTCTGCTCGTTGACGATGTAGTCGTGGCAGATGCGGTCCAGCTCTTCGGTGGTAACGCCCGGCTTGACATAATCGGCAATCATTTCCAGCACATCGGCGGCCAATTTGCCGGCGATCCGCATTTTTGCGATGTCCTCTGGGGTTTTGAGGGTGACGGTCATACAGGCTCTCTCTGCGCTCAATGGCGCCTTCTAAAACGAAATGGGCATTGCGCGAACGATCGTCGCGGCCCTGAAAAACGCAATTCTACCAGACGATCAGGGCAAATCTGAGCTTCTGTGCATCGCTTCTCTCTATAGGATGGCGCATTCTTGGGGGATTCCAAGGGCGGGATCAAAAGCATTCGCCAGGTTTTCAGAATCCGGGTTCCGTTTTTTCCGGCCTTGTGATATAAAATGCGCCGCTTTCCGGGGATACCCTGAAAAGCTTAAATCCACACACGTGTCGACACGATGACCTGGGTGCCTTCAGCTGATGCTGCTGGTTGGTCATTGGGATACGTGGAGGCCAAACCCGACTTATTAAGGAACTATCATGTCCCAAGTCAACATGCGCGATATGCTGAAGGCCGGTGTGCACTTCGGTCACCAAACCCGTTACTGGAATCCGAAAATGGGTAAGTACATTTTCGGCGCGCGTAACAAGATTCACATTATCAACCTTGAAAAAACCCTGCCAATGTTCAACGAAGCGCTGACTTTCGTAGAGCGTCTGGCTCAGGGCAAAAACAAGATTCTGTTCGTCGGCACCAAGCGTTCCGCTGGCAAGATCGTTGCTGAAGAAGCAGCACGTTGCGGTTCGCCGTACGTCGATCACCGCTGGTTGGGCGGCATGCTGACCAACTTCAAAACCATCCGTGCTTCCATCAAGCGTCTGCGTGACCTTGAAGTGCAAGCCGAAGACGGTACTTTCGCCAAGCTGACCAAGAAAGAAGCGCTGATGCGTTCTCGCGATCTTGAGAAGCTGGATCGTTCCCTGGGTGGTATCAAGGACATGGGCGGTCTGCCAGACGCTCTGTTCGTTATCGACGTTGATCACGAGCGCATCGCGATCACCGAAGCCAACAAGCTGGGCATCCCGGTTATCGGCGTAGTCGATACCAACAGCAGCCCGGAAGGCGTTGACTACATCATCCCAGGCAACGATGACGCAATCCGCGCTATCCAGCTGTACATGGGTTCGATGGCTGACGCTGTTATCCGTGGTCGCAACAATGTTGCTGGCGGCACTGTAGAGTTCGCTGCTGAAGAAACTCAGGCAGCAGCTGAGTAATTGACGCCCTGGCGTTGACTCAGTAAGCAAAAAGGGGGCTTGGCCCCCTTTTTGCCACCTCGAAAACCATTTGTCGGCGCCCACTGCTTTATCTGTAACGTGCGGCAGCTAACAAGGGTGGTTCGGGAAGAATTGATCGCCCGTTCGATCGGGTGGAATGGTTGAAAACCTATCCAAGAGGAATTTGAAAATGGCAGAGATTACTGCAGCGTTGGTCAAAGAACTGCGCGAGCGTACTGGCGAAGGCATGATGGACTGCAAAAAGGCCTTGACCAAGGCTGGCGGCGACATCGAAAAAGCCATTGATGACATGCGCGCTTCGGGCGCCATCAAGGCTGCCAAGAAAGCTGGCAACGTTGCCGCTGAAGGCGCAATCGCTCTCAAGGAAGACGGTAAATCCGCCGTTCTGCTGGAAGTGAACTCGCAGACCGACTTCCTGGCTCTGCAGGACGACTTCAAGGCATTTGTTGCTGCCAGCATTGAAAAAGCGTTCGCTGACAAACTGACCGATGCTGCTCCGCTGATCGAAGCGCGTGAAGCTGATCGTCTGGTTCTGGTTGGCAAGGTTGGCGAAAACGTCAACATTCGTCGCCTGGCTCGCGTTGAAGGCGATGTTGTTGGTGGCTACCTGCACGGCAACAAGATTGGTGTTGCGGTTGTTCTCAAGGGCGGCGACGTTGAGCTGGCCAAGGACATCGCTATGCACGTAGCGGCTACCAACCCTGAATTCCTGCTGCCGTCGGAAGTTTCCGCTGAAGCGATCGAGCGCGAGAAAGGCGTGTTCCTGACCCTCAACGCTGACAAGATCGCTGGCAAGCCAGAAAACATCGTTGAAAACATGGTCAAAGGCCGTATCAGCAAGTTCCTGGCTGAGGCGAGCCTGGTTGAGCAGGCGTTCGTCAAGAACCCTGAAATCAAGGTCGGCGACCTGGCCAAGAAAGCCGGTGCTGAAATCGTTTCCTTCACCTACTTCAAAGTAGGCGAAGGCATCGAGAAGCCAGTAGACAACTTCGCAGAAGAAGTTGCTGCCCAGCTGGCTGCCAGCAAGCAATAAGACGGTTTTTTAACTGTCGCCCTGAAGAGGCTGCCCGCTTACGCGCGCAGCCTCTTTTCAGATGGGGTTGCCAATTTTATTTGGTTTCCTTTTGGAACTGGCTTACAAAGCCATGTTCCGATGGCGCTGAAGCAGCGCCAAGCTAGAGTGAACGCCAGCTGTAAACAGCTCGCAAAGAATTTTTAAAATACGCCGCAGGAGAGATTCGCAATGGCTCAGCAGGGCAGTGGTTATCAGGCTCGCTATAAACGCATTCTACTCAAGCTTAGCGGCGAGGCCCTGATGGGCTCGGAAGAGTTCGGGATCGATCCGAAAGTTCTGGATCGCATGGCGCTGGAAGTTGGCCAACTGGTTGGCATCGGTGTTCAGGTCGGTCTGGTGATCGGTGGGGGCAACCTGTTTCGCGGCGCAGCGCTCAGCGCAGCCGGCATGGATCGGGTCACTGGCGACCACATGGGCATGCTGGCCACTGTGATGAACGCCCTGGCGATGCGCGACGCGCTGGAACGTGCCAATATCTCGGCCATCGTAATGTCGGCCATTTCCATGGTTGGCGTGACCGATCACTATGATCGCCGCAAAGCCATGCGCCACTTGAACTCCAAGGAAGTCGTGATTTTCGCGGCCGGTACCGGCAACCCGTTCTTCACTACGGACTCGGCTGCCTGCCTGCGTGCAATCGAAATCGATGCCGATGTCGTGCTCAAGGCAACGAAGGTCGATGGCGTTTACACCGCTGACCCGTTCAAAGACCCGCATGCCGAGAAGTTCGATCATCTGACCTACGATGAAGTACTGGATCGCAAGCTGGGCGTGATGGATCTGACGGCCATTTGCCTGTGCCGCGACCACAAGATGCCGTTGCGCGTGTTTAACATGAACAAACCCGGCGCCCTGCTGAATATCGTACATGGCGGCGCTGAAGGAACCCTGATCGAGGAAGTTCAACAATGATCAACGAAATCAAGAAAGACGCTAAAGAGCGCATGCAGAAGTCCGTAGAATCGCTGGTGCACAACTTCGGCCGTATCCGTACAGGCCAGGCGCACCCAAGCATTCTGGAAGGCGTGATGGTTCCGTACTACGGCTCCGACACCCCGATCAAGCAAGTGGCGAATATCACCGTCAAGGACGCTCGTACCCTGCAAGTTGTCGCCTTTGAGCGCAACATGCTGGGCGCGGTCGACAAGGCCATCGGTAGTGCTGGTCTGAACCTCAACCCGACTAACCTGGGTGAGTTGTTGCTGATCTCCATGCCGGCCCTGACCGAAGAAACCCGCCGGGGCTTCACCAAGCAGGCTCGTGATGTGGCTGAGGATGCCCGTGTTGCCGTGCGCAACATCCGTCGTGATGCAAACAGCTCGCTGAAGGATCTGGTCAAGGAAAAAGAAATCAGCGAAGACGAAGAGCGTCGCGCCACTGGCGAGATCGACGATCTGACCAAGAAGTTCGTGGCTGAAATCGACGCTAAATTAGCGGAAAAAGAAAAAGACCTGATGGCCGTATAAGGGTCGAGTTTCAAATGGACAAGACCAAGCAGACTGCGCCGTCCGCGGTGCCGCGCCATGTCGCGATCATCATGGATGGCAATAATCGTTGGGCGAAAAAACGCTTTATGCCGGGTGTCGCCGGGCATAAAGCGGGTGTGGATGCAGTTCGTGCGGTCATCGAGGTGTGTGCTGAGGCCGGGGTTGAGGTATTGACCCTGTTCGCATTCTCCAGTGAGAACTGGCAGCGCCCGGCCGATGAGGTCAGTGCCTTGATGGATCTGTTCTTTAAGGCGTTGCGTCGCGAGGCCAAGCGCCTGAATGACAACAACATCAGTTTGCGCATCATCGGCGACCGTTCGCGTTTTCATCCGGAGCTTCAAGCTGCCATGCGCGAAGCTGAGGCGATGACCGTCGGTGCTAACCGCTTTATCCTGCAGATCGCCGCCAACTACGGCGGTCAGTGGGATATCGCGCAAGCCGCTCAGCGTCTGGCGCGTGAAGTCCAGGCTGGGCATCTGCGTCCCGAAGACATCACCCCGGAGCTGTTGCAAACCTGTCTGGCGACCGGCGATCTGCCGTTGCCGGACTTGTGTATCCGTACCGGTGGCGAGCATCGCATCAGTAACTTCCTGCTGTGGCAACTGGCTTACGCCGAGTTGTACTTCTCCGACCTGTTCTGGCCGGACTTCAAACACGACGCCATGCGCAATGCGCTGGCCGATTTCGCTTCTCGCCAGCGTCGCTTCGGTAAAACGAGCGAGCAGGTCGAGTCTGGAGCCCGGGTTTAATGCTTAAACAACGAATCATCACGGCACTGATTCTGCTGCCGATTGCCCTGTGCGGGTTTTTCCTGCTTGAAGGGTCCGGTTTTGCGCTGTTTATCGGGCTGGTGGTGACGCTGGGGGCATGGGAGTGGGCACGCCTGGCAGGTTTTGCTGGCCAGGCGATCCGTGTTGCTTTTGCAGCTGTGGTCGCGCTGATGCTGTTTGTCATGCACATCCTGCCGGGGCTCGCGCCTTGGGTGCTGGGCGCCTCGGTGCTTTGGTGGGGTGTGGCGACGTACCTGGTGCTGACTTATCCACGGTCCAGCGAACACTGGGCCAGCGCCGCCTGCAAGCTGGCGATCGGTTTGTTGATTCTGTTGCCAGCCTGGCAAGGTCTGATCCTGATCAAGCAGGAGCCCTTGGGCAATTGGCTGATTATGGCGGTGATGGTGCTGGTCTGGGGTGCCGATATCGGTGCGTACTTTTCCGGCCGGGCTTTCGGCAAGCGCAAGCTGGCGCCACAGGTCAGCCCTGGCAAGAGCTGGGAGGGCGTGTACGGCGGCTTGCTGCTGAGTCTGGTGATCACGGCAATCGTCGGTTTTGCACGGGGCTGGAGTTTCGCTCAGATGCTGATGGGGCTGTTTGGTGCGGCGGTCATCGTGTTCATTTCAGTGGTGGGCGACCTCACCGAAAGCATGTTCAAACGCCAATCGGGCATCAAGGACAGCAGTAATCTGCTGCCGGGGCACGGCGGTGTGCTGGACCGCATCGACAGTCTGACAGCGGCGATTCCGGTGTTCGCTGTGTTGCTGTGGATGGCGGCATCGTGAGTCGCCCACAACAGATTACCGTGCTGGGGGCGACCGGTTCGATTGGGCTGAGCACTCTCGACGTCATCGCCCGTCATCCCGAGCGCTATCAGGTTTTCGCCTTGAGTGGTTTCACTCGTTTGAGTGAGCTACTGGCGCTGTGCGTGCGTCATGCACCTCGTTTTGCGGTCGTGCCGGAATCTGGCGCTGCCCGAGGCTTGCAGGACGAGTTGCGTGCAGCTGGCTTGTCGACCCGCGTTCTGGTGGGGGAGGAGGGCTTATGTCAGGTCGCTTCCGCCCCGGAAGTCGATGCGGTGATGGCGGCGATCGTCGGGGCGGCGGGTTTGCGTCCGACCCTGGCGGCGGTCGAGGCCGGCAAAAAGATTCTTTTGGCCAATAAAGAAGCGCTGGTGATGTCTGGTGCGCTGTTCATGCAGGCCGTGCGTAAAAGCGGTTCGGTATTGCTGCCGATCGACAGCGAACACAACGCGATTTTCCAGTGCATGCCACAGGATTTCTCTCGTGGGTTGGGCGCGGTCGGTGTCCGCCGGATTTTACTGACAGCCTCTGGCGGTCCGTTCCGACAGACACCCCTGGCCGAACTGGCGCATGTTACCCCCGAGCAAGCGTGTGCCCACCCGAATTGGTCCATGGGGCGCAAGATTTCGGTGGATTCGGCCAGCATGATGAACAAAGGGCTCGAGCTGATCGAGGCCTGCTGGCTGTTCGACGCCACCCCCTCTCAGGTCGAAGTAGTGGTTCATCCACAAAGCGTGATTCATTCACTGGTCGACTATATCGATGGTTCGGTGCTGGCGCAGTTAGGCAATCCGGATATGCGCACGCCGATTGCCAATGCCCTGGCCTGGCCAGAGCGGATCGACTCGGGTGTTGCACCGTTGGATCTGTTTGCCATCGCTCGCCTGGATTTCCAGGCGCCTGATGAAGAGCGTTTCCCTTGTCTGCGCCTTGCGCGTCAAGCTGCCGAGGCTGGTAACAGCGCGCCGGCCATGCTCAATGCTGCGAATGAAGTGGCTGTGGCAGCCTTTCTCGACGGACGGGTTCGCTATCTGGAAATCGCGAGTATTATCGAGGAAGTATTGAACCTCGAGCCTGTAGTTGCGGTTGATGATCTCGAGGCAGTGTTTACGGCCGATGCGAAAGCACGGGTACTGGCCGGGCAATGGTTGAGTCGTCACGGGCGATAAGTGTTGCAACACGTTGGCCCATGCAGCACTGATAGGATTGCGGGAGAAAGTAGATGAGCGCGCTCTATATGATTGTCGGCACCCTGGTAGCACTGGGCGTGCTGGTCACCTTCCACGAATTCGGCCATTTCTGGGTCGCACGTCGCTGTGGGGTCAAAGTGCTGCGTTTCTCCGTGGGCTTCGGCATGCCGCTGCTGCGCTGGCATGACAGCAAAGGCACCGAATTCGTGGTCGCCGCCATCCCGCTGGGTGGCTACGTGAAAATGCTCGACGAGCGCGAAGGCGAAGTTCCGACCGATCAGCTCGATCACGCTTTCAATCGCAAGTCCGTCCGTCAGCGTATTGCCATCGTGGCGGCCGGCCCGATCGCCAACTTTCTACTGGCGATGGTGTTTTTCTGGGCATTGGCAATGCTGGGCAGCGAGCAGGTGCGCCCGGTTATCGGCGCGGTCGAGTCCGGCAGTATCGCCTCCAGGGCAGGTTTAAGCCCGGGACAGGAAATTATTGCCATCGATGGCGAGCCAACTTCCGGCTGGGCTGCAGTGAACCTGCAACTGGTCCGTCGTCTGGGCGAGAGCGGTTCCCTTCAGTTACTGGTCCGCGAACAGGGCTCCACGGTCGATTCGCCCCGTGAGCTGGTGCTGGACAAGTGGCTCAAGGGCGCTGATGAGCCGGATCCGATTCACTCCCTGGGTATTCGTCCGTGGCGTCCGGTATTGCCACCGGTGCTGGCCGAAATTGATCCGAAAGGGCCAGCGAAGGCTGCGGGCCTGAAAGCCGGTGACCGCCTGTTGGCCCTTGATGGCAAGGCGCTGGATGACTGGCAGCAGGTGGTCGATATCGTCCGCATGCATCCGGGTAACAAAATCATGCTGCGCGTTGAGCGCGATGGTGCTCAAATCGACGTCCCTGTGACGCTGGCCGCACGCGGCGAGAGCAAAGCGCCCAGTGGTTACCTGGGGGCTGGGGTGAAAGCGGTTGATTGGCCGCCAGAGATGATTCGCGAGGTCAGTTACGGTCCGGTGGCTGCGATTGGGGAGGGTGCCCGGCGCACCTGGACCATGAGTGTGCTGACCCTCGATTCGCTCAAGAAAATGTTGTTCGGCGAGCTCTCGGTAAAAAACTTGAGTGGACCGATAACCATTGCTAAAGTGGCGGGCGCTTCTGCCCAGTCGGGCGTCGCTGATTTCCTGAATTTCCTTGCTTATCTGAGTATTAGCCTGGGTGTTCTGAATTTGCTGCCCATTCCTGTACTGGATGGGGGGCATTTGTTGTTTTATCTGATCGAGTGGGCGCGTGGTCGTCCCTTGTCAGATCGGGTGCAAAGTTGGGGGATACAGATCGGTATCAGTTTGGTGGTCGGGGTGATGTTGCTTGCTCTGGTCAATGATCTGGGTCGACTGTAACGCTTCGCTGAATTGCGAATCTGCCGCATTTTGCGGCAGTTTTTATTGCCAGTTGGAATAAGAAAGGACTTCATGAAACGTCTGCTGCTAACTGCGGTTCTCACCGTATTGATGATCGCCGAAGTTCACGCCGAGTCCTTCACTATCTCTGATATTCGCGTCAATGGCCTCCAGCGGGTCTCCGCGGGTAGTGTCTTTGGTGCCTTGCCGTTGAACGTCGGCGAGCAGGCGGATGATCGTCGCCTGGTGGAATCCACTCGTGCGCTGTTCAAAACCGGGTTCTTTCAAGATATCCAGCTGGGCCGCGATGGCAACGTCCTGGTCATCACTGTAGTCGAGCGTCCGTCGGTCGCCAGTATCGAGATCGAAGGCAACAAGGCGATCTCCACTGAAGACCTGATGAAGGGCCTCAAGCAATCCGGTCTGGCCGAAGGTGAGATCTTCCAGCGCGCCACCCTCGAAGGTGTACGTAACGAACTGCAGCGCCAATACGTCGCTCAGGGCCGCTACTCGGCTACCGTCGACACCGAAGTGGTGCCACAGCCGCGAAACCGCGTAGCCCTGAAAGTCAACATCAACGAAGGCACCGTAGCGGCGATCCAGCACATCAACGTGGTGGGCAACACGGTCTTTCCTGACGAAGACCTGATCGACCTGTTCGAACTCAAGACCAGCAACTGGCTGTCGTTCTTCAAGAACGATGACAAGTACGCCCGTGAAAAGCTCTCCGGTGACCTGGAGCGTCTGCGCTCCTATTACCTGGACCGTGGCTATATCAATATGGATATCGCTTCGACCCAGGTGTCGATCACCCCGGACAAGAAACACGTCTATATCACCGTCAACGTCAACGAAGGCGAGAAGTACACCGTTCGTGACGTGAAACTCAGCGGCGACCTGAAAGTGCCTGAAGACCAGGTCAAGTCCCTGCTGCTGGTTCAGAAAGGCCAGGTGTTCTCGCGCAAGCTGATGACCACCACCTCCGAACTGATCACCCGCCGCCTGGGTAACGAGGGCTACACTTTCGCCAACGTCAACGGCGTGCCTCAGCCTCATGATGAAGATCACACGGTCGATATCACGTTCGCTGTCGATCCGGGTAAGCGGGCTTATGTGAACCGCATCAACTTCCGTGGTAACACCAAGTCCGAAGACGAAGTGCTGCGCCGTGAAATGCGTCAGATGGAAGGCGGCTGGGCTTCGACCTACCTGATCGACCAGTCCAAGACCCGTCTTGAGCGTCTGGGCTTCTTCAAGGAAGTCAACGTCGAAACGCCGGCTGTACCGGGCGTCGATGACCAGGTTGACGTGAACTACAGCGTCGAAGAGCAGGCCTCCGGTTCGATTACCGCCAGCGTCGGTTTCGCACAGAGCGCCGGTCTGATCCTCGGTGGTTCGATCACCCAGAACAACTTCCTGGGTACCGGTAACAAGGTCAGCATCGGCTTGACTCGCAGTCAGTACCAAAGCCGTTATAACTTCGGTTATGTCGACCCCTACTGGACAGCTGACGGTGTGAGCCTGGGTTACAACGCTTTCTATCGTACGACCGACTACAAAGACCTCGATGTCAACGTAGCCAGCTACGCCGTAGACAGCCTGGGCGCAGGTGTCAACGTTGGTTACCCGATCAGCGAGACTTCCCGTCTGACGTTTGGTTTGTCTGCACAACAAGACAAGATCAAGACGGGTCTTTACACCGTCGACGAAATCTTCGACTTCGTTAACAAGGAAGGTGATCAGTACCTCAACTTCAAGGCATCGGCCGGTTGGTCTGAATCTACTTTGAACAAAGGGGTACTGGCGACCCGTGGCCACTCCCAGAGCTTTACCGCGGAAGCCACGACACCAGGCAGCGACTTGTCGTTCTTCAAGCTCGATTATCGCGGTCAATTGTTCCAGCCGTTGTCTGAAAACTACACCATGCGCCTCCACACCGAGCTGGGCTATGGCGATGGCTATGGTTCGACCGACGGCTTGCCGTTCTATGAGAACTATTACGCCGGTGGTTTCAACTCGGTTCGTGGCTTCAAGGACAGCACCCTGGGGCCTCGTAGTACGCCGAGCCGGGGCGTGAACCCGGGCACCGCAACCGACCCGGACCAGGATCCACTACCGTTTGGTGGTAACGTCCTGATTCAGGGTGGTGTAGAAGTTCTATTCCCTCTGCCGTTCGTGAAAGATCAGCGTTCCTTGCGCACTTCGGTATTCTGGGACGTGGGTAATGTGTTCGATTCGACTTGCAAGCAGAGCACTAACGCCGATGGTTCCAAGTCCAACACTCAGTGTAACGACGTCAGCCTGAGCAATATGGCCAGTTCGGTGGGTGTCGGTGTGACATGGGTTACTGCCCTTGGTCCGTTGAGCTTTGCCTTGGCTATGCCAGTCAAGAAACCGGACAGCAATGCCGAGACTCAAGTGTTCCAATTCTCCCTCGGCCAGACGTTCTAAGCGTCTGACCCAAGATAACGACAATGGATTTTGTAGGAGTGCATCGTGCGTAAGTTGACTCAATTGGTTCTCCTGGCGACCGTACTGGTAGCAGGTCCGGCTTTTGCCGATATGAAAATCGCCGTTCTGAACTATCAGATGGCGCTGCTGGAATCCGACGCGGCGAAGAAATACGCCGTGGATGCCGAGAAAAAATTCGGCCCGCAACTGACCAAGCTCAAGAGCCTGGAAAGCAGCGCCAAGGGTATCCAGGACCGTCTGATGGCCGGTGGCGACAAGATGCAGCAAGGCGAGCGTGAGCGCCTGGAACTCGAGTTCAAGCAAAAGGCCCGTGATTTCCAGTTCCAGTCCAAGGAATTGAACGAAGCCAAAGCCGTTGCCGACCGTGAAATGCTGAAGCAGCTCAAGCCGAAACTGGACAGCGCTGTGGAAGAAGTCATCAAGAAAGGTGCTTATGACCTGGTCTTCGAGCGTGGCGCAGTGATTGATGTCAAGCCTCAGTACGACATCACTCGCCAGGTTATCGAGCGCATGAATCAGCTGAAGTAACCCATGACAGCGACCATAAAGCTCGGCCAGCTGGCCGAGTTCCTCGGCGCCACCTTGCGTGGCGACCCGGAGAAAGAAATTACTGGGCTGGCCACTTTGCAAGAGGCTGGCCCAGCTCAGTTGAGCTTTCTGGCAAATCCTCAATACCGTAAATACCTGGCTGACAGCGAGGCCGCAGCTGTGTTGCTGAAGGCCGCCGACGCTGAAGGTTTTGCCGGTGATGCGCTGGTGGTGGCTGATCCATATTTGGCTTATGCGCGCATTTCCCATCTGTTCGATCCCAAGCCCAAGGCGCCGGCCGGTATCCATCCGACAGCGGTCGTGGCAGCGGATGCGGTGGTCGATCCCGCGGCGAGCATCGGTGCTTTTGCAGTCATCGAAAGTGCAGCGCGTATTGGTGCCGGTGTGACCGTTGGTGCGCATTGCTTCATCGGTGCACGCAGCGAAATCGGCGAGGGCGGTTGGTTGGCCCCGCGCGTCACGCTGTATCACGATGTACGCATCGGCAAACGGGTAGTGATTCAATCCGGTGCCGTGCTCGGTGGTGAAGGCTTCGGTTTTGCCAACGAGAAAGGTGTCTGGCAGAAAATTGCCCAGATCGGTGGCGTCTCGATCGGAGACGACGTGGAAATAGGCGTAAATACCGCTATCGATCGCGGCGCGTTGGCCGATACCGTCATTGGTAATGGTGTAAAGCTCGACAACCAGATTCAGATTGCCCACAACGTCCAGGTCGGTGATCACACTGCCATGGCCGCGTGCGTGGGAATTTCCGGCAGCACCAAAATCGGCAAGCATTGCATGCTCGCCGGTGGCGTAGGGCTGGTAGGGCATATCGACATTTGCGACAACGTTTTCCTGACCGGGATGACCATGGTGACCCACTCGATTACCGAGCCGGGGTCCTATTCTTCCGGTACGGCGATGCAACCGGCAGCCGAATGGCGCAAAAGCGCGGCACGTATCCGTCAGCTCGATGACATCGCGCGACGTCTGCGACAGCTGGAAAAGCGTGTAGGGGACGTGACCCCTGACGGTAATGCTTCATCAGATGGCTGATACCATTTCCATATCAAGTGTGCACAGCCGCTAGACTGCCTCCCTTGATTTGCTAGAGGAGTGCGCGTCAGTCGCGCGCTCCCAATCTTTACATAGGCTTCCCCCCGAAATGATGGACATCAACGAGATTCGCGAATACCTGCCTCACCGTTACCCGTTCCTGCTGGTGGACCGGGTCGTGGATCTGGATGTGGAAGGCAAGCGCATTCGCGCCTACAAGAATGTCAGCATCAACGAACCGTTCTTCAATGGTCACTTCCCCGCGCATCCAATCATGCCGGGCGTACTGATCATCGAAGCAATGGCTCAGGCTGCCGGGATCCTTGGTTTCAAAATGCTTGACGTGAAACCGGCCGACGGCACCCTTTACTACTTTGTCGGCTCCGACAAACTGCGCTTCCGTCAGCCTGTGCTGCCGGGCGATCAATTGATCCTTGAAGCCAAGTTCATCAGCTGCAAGCGTCAGATCTGGAAGTTCGAGTGCCAGGCTTCGGTCGATGGCAAGCCAGTCTGCTCTGCTGAAATCATCTGTGCGGAACGCAAACTATGAGTTTGATTGACCCTCGCGCAATCATCGATCCGACGGCCGTCCTGGCCGACGACGTCGAAGTCGGCCCTTGGTCGATCATCGGCGCAGGTGTGGAAATCGGCGAGGGAACAGTGATCGGGCCGCATGTGATTCTCAAGGGCCCGACCCGAATCGGTAAGCACAACCGCATCTATCAGTTTTCTTCGGTAGGCGAGGACACGCCTGATCTGAAATACAAGGGCGAAGAAACCCGTCTGGTCATCGGTGACCACAATGTCATCCGTGAAGGCGTGACGATTCACCGAGGGACCATTCAGGACCGTTCGGAAACGACCCTGGGCGATCACAACCTGATCATGGCCTATGCCCATATCGGTCACGACAGCGTTATCGGCAACCACTGCATCCTGGTCAACAACACCGCGTTGGCCGGCCATGTGCACGTTGAAGACTGGGCGATCCTGTCCGGTTTCACCCTGGTTCATCAGTATTGCCACATTGGCGCTCACAGCTTTTCCGGCATGGGCACTGCCATCGGCAAGGACGTTCCAGCCTACGTCACGGTATTCGGCAACCCGGCCGAAGCCCGCAGCATGAACTTCGAAGGCATGCGTCGTCGCGGTTTCAGCGAGGAAGCGATCCACGCACTGCGTCGTGCCTACAAGGTGGTTTACCGTCAGGGCCTGACAGTCGAGCAAGCGCTCGCCGAGCTGGCCGAACCCTCGCTGCAGTTCCCGGAAGTCGCGGTGTTCCGTGATTCCATCCAGTCTTCGACCCGCGGCATCACCCGCTAATCATGGCCAATCTGCGTATAGCGCTGGTGGCGGGTGAGGCTTCCGGTGACATTCTGGGCGCGGGTCTCATGCGTGCGCTCAAGGCACAGCATCCGGCGGTCGAGTTCATTGGTGTCGGCGGTCCGCTGATGCAAGCCGAAGGCCTGACCTCGTATTTCCCGATGGAACGCCTTTCTGTCATGGGGCTGGTCGAAGTGCTGGGCCGTTTGCGCGAGCTGTTGGCCCGTCGCAAGAAACTGGTTGCGGACCTGATCGCCGAGAAGCCGGACGTGTTCATCGGTATCGATGCCCCGGACTTCAATCTCAATATCGAACTCAAGCTGCGTCAGGCCGGGATCAAGACCGTGCATTACGTCAGCCCGTCGGTCTGGGCCTGGCGACAGAAGCGAGTGCTGAAGATTCGCGAAGGTTGCGACCTGATGCTGACGCTGTTCCCGTTCGAAGCTAAATTTTATGAAGAGAAGGGCGTGCCGGTACGGTTTGTCGGGCATTCCCTGGCCGATGCGATCCCGCTTGAGGCCGATCGCGCCGCCGCGCGGGCCGAACTCGGTTTGCCGGACGGGCCGTTGGTTGCCCTGATGCCGGGCAGTCGTGGCGGTGAAGTCGGGCGCCTCGGTGCGTTGTTCCTCGACACTGCTCAGCGCCTGCGGGCCATGCGTCCGGGCGTGCGATTCGTCATGCCGTGCGCCAGTCCGGAGCGTCGGGCCCAGTTGGAAGAGCTGCTGGCTGGTCGCGATCTGCCGCTGACTTTGCTCGACGGCAAATCCCATCTGGCGCTGGCGGCGTGCGACGCGGTGTTGATCGCTTCGGGCACCGCCACCCTGGAAGCATTGCTGTACAAGCGGCCGATGGTGGTCGCTTATCGCCTGGCACCGCTGACGTTCTGGATTCTCAAACGGATGGTGAAGAGTCCCTACGTCTCGTTGCCGAATCTGCTGGCCCAGCGCCTGCTGGTGCCAGAGTTGTTGCAGGACGATGCGACTGTCGAAGCCTTGGCCCAGACTCTGTCGCCACTGATCGAAGGTGGCGAGGAGCAGACCCGAGGTTTTGACCAAATCCACCGAACCCTGCGACTGGACGCCTCCAATCAGGCAGCGGACGCGGTACTGAGCCTGATTGGCGGAGCATAATGAGCAAAGCAAGCAAGCAGCTGGGCCTGGATTTTATGTTGGTCGATGAAGTTGAAGATCTGGTCGCAGGGGTCGATGAAGTCGGTCGCGGCCCGCTGTGCGGTGCCGTGGTGACGGCGGCGGTGATCCTCGATCCAAGCCGACCCATCCTCGGCCTCAATGACTCGAAAAAGCTCACGGAAGCTCGCCGCGAAGCGCTTTACGATGAAATCTGCGAAAAAGCCCTGAGCTGGTGCATCGCTCGTGCCGAAGTCGAAGAAATCGACGAGTTGAACATTCTCCATGCCACCATGCTGGCTATGCAGCGTGCGGTCGAAGGGCTACACATTCAGCCGAAACTGGCGATGATTGATGGCAACCGGTGCCCGAAGCTTTCGATGCGCGCCGAAGCGGTGATCCAGGGTGATGGCAAGGTCCCGGCCATTGCAGCGGCGTCAATTCTGGCCAAGGTCAGCCGTGACCGTGAAATGGCGGCGTTCGAACTGATTTACCCCGGTTACGGTATCGGTGGCCACAAAGGCTACCCGACGCCTGTTCATCTGGAGGCGCTGACGCGTCTGGGGCCGACACCGATTCACCGCCGCTCGTTCGCCCCGGTACGCCTGGCGTATGAAGCGCGGGAAAACCTGATCGAGGGTTAGTCGCAGGCTGATGTTTTTCTCGAGGCCCGGTACAATCCGGGCCTTGTTGTCTTCACGTTTCTAGTTTCTAGACAGGATCACTATGCCGGCTTCATTCGTTCATCTACGCCTGCACACTGAATATTCCCTGGTCGACGGTCTGGTGCGGATCAAACCGCTGGTCAAGACCCTGGTCGGTATGAACATGCCTGCCGTGGCGGTCACCGACCAGAACAACATGTGTTCCCTGGTCAAATTCTATAAAGCCGCCATGGGCGCCGGGATCAAGCCGATCTGTGGCGCCGACCTGTGGCTGTCGAACAAGGATCCGGACAACCCCTTGAGCCGGATCAGCCTGCTGGCGATGAACGCCACAGGTTATCGCAACCTCACCGAACTGATCTCCCGTGGTTTCATCGACGGCCAGCGCAATGGTTCGATCATCATCGAGCGCGAGTGGGTGGCCGAAGCCAGCGAAGGCTTGATCATGCTGTCGGCGGCGAAAGAGGGCGAAATCGGTCTGGCGATGCTCGGCGGCAACCCGGACGAAGCCGAAACCCTGGCTCGCGAGTGGATGGCGGTGTTCCCGGATCGTTTCTATCTGGAAATCCAGCGCACCAACCGCCCCAACGACGAAGAACATCTGCACGGCGCCGTGGCCCTGGCCGAGAAAATCGGCGCGCCGCTGGTGGCGACCAACGACGTGCGCTTCATCAAGCAGGAAGACTTCGAAGCCCACGAAACCCGCGTTTGCATCGGTGAAGGCCGCGCCCTCGACGATCCGCGGCGTTCGAAGAATTACAGCGATCAGCAATACCTCAAAAGCGCCGAGGAAATGGCCGAGCTGTTCAGCGACCTGCCTGAGGCGCTGGAGAACACGGTCGAGATCGCCAAGCGCTGCAACATCGAAGTGAAGCTGGGCAAGCACTTCCTGCCCAACTTCCCGATTCCCGATGGCATGACCATCGACGAGTATTTCCGCAAGGTTTCCTTCGACGGTCTGGAAGAGCGCCTCAGCGTTCTGCTGCCCAAAGACACCACCGAAGACTACGAAGCCAAGCGTCAGGTTTATGTCGACCGGCTGAATTTCGAGCTGGATATCATCATCCAGATGGGGTTCCCCGGTTACTTCCTGATCGTGATGGACTTTATCCAGTGGGCCAAGAACAACGGCGTACCGGTGGGGCCTGGCCGTGGGTCGGGTGCCGGGTCGCTGGTGGCCTATGTGCAGAAGATCACCGACCTCGACCCGCTGGAATATGACCTGCTGTTCGAACGTTTCCTTAACCCGGAACGGGTTTCCATGCCCGACTTCGACGTCGACTTCTGCATGGACGGTCGCGACCGCGTGATCGATTACGTGGCCGAAAAATACGGCCGCAACGCGGTAAGCCAAATCATCACCTTCGGTTCCATGGCGGCCAAGGCTGTGGTCCGTGACGTGGCGCGGGTGCAGGGCAAGTCCTACGGTCTGGCAGATCGTCTGTCGAAGATGATTCCGTTCGAAGTCGGCATGACCCTGGAAAAAGCCTACGAGCAGGAAGAAATCCTGCGCGACTTCATCAAGGTCGATGAAGAAGCCGCGGAAATCTGGGAGATGGCGCGCAAGCTCGAAGGCGTTGTGCGTAACGTCGGCAAGCACGCCGGTGGTGTGGTCATCGCGCCGACCAAGCTGACCGACTTCTCGCCGATCTATTGCGACGAAGCGGGCGACGGTCTGGTAACCCAGTTCGACAAGGATGACGTTGAGGCTGCCGGTCTGGTGAAGTTCGACTTCCTGGGGCTTCGGACCCTGACGATCATCGACTGGGCGCTGAAAACCATCAACCGCGACCGCGCCAAGGTCAACGAACCGCCGCTGGACATCGCGTTCATCCCGCTGGATGACAAACCGACTTACACGCTGCTGCAAAAAGCCGAAACCACCGCGGTGTTCCAGCTCGAGTCGCGCGGCATGAAAGAGCTGATCAAAAAGCTCAAGCCCGACTGCCTGGAAGACTTGATCGCACTGGTGGCCCTGTTCCGTCCGGGGCCACTGCAATCGGGCATGGTGGACGACTTCATCAACCGTAAGCACGGTCGCGCCGAACTCGCGTACCCGCACTCGGACTACCAGTACGAAGGCCTCAAGCCGGTATTGGCGCCGACTTACGGCATCATCCTGTATCAGGAACAGGTGATGCAGATTGCCCAGGTCATGGCCGGTTACACCCTTGGCGGCGCGGACATGCTGCGTCGAGCCATGGGTAAGAAAAAACCCGAAGAAATGGCCAAGCAGCGCGGCGGTTTCATTGAAGGTTGCGCCACCAACAATATCGACGCTGACCTTGCCGGTAACATTTTCGACCTCGTAGAAAAATTCGCCGGTTACGGCTTCAACAAATCCCACTCCGCTGCCTACGGCCTGGTGTCGTACCAGACCGCGTGGCTGAAAGCCCACTATCCGGCGCCGTTCATGGCCGCGGTACTGTCGGCGGATATGCACAACACCGACAAGGTCGTGACCTTGATCGAAGAAGTGCGGACCATGAAGCTGCGCCTCGACGCGCCGGACGTGAACACCTCGGAGTTCAAGTTCACGGTGAACGACGAAGGCCGCATCATTTACGGTCTGGGCGCGATCAAGGGCGTGGGCGAAGGTCCGGTCGAAGCGATTACCGAGGCCCGGCAAGACGGGCCGTTCAAGGACCTGTTCGATTTTTGCGCGCGGGTCGATCTCAAGCGCATCAATAAGCGCACCCTCGACGGCTTGATCCGCAGTGGTGCCCTGGACCGCCTTGGCCCGTATTTCCACGATGAGCAGAAAGCCTATCAGGCCAACATCGATCGCAACCGCGCGGTGTTGTTGACGGCCATGGAAGAGGCGATCAAGGCGGCCGAGCAGACCGCGCGGACCCACGACAGTGGCCATGCCGATCTGTTTGGCGGTCTGTTCGTTGAAGAAGACGCCGACGTCTACGCCAATCACCGCAAGGCCAAGGAACTGACCCTCAAGGAACGCCTGAAAGGCGAGAAAGACACCTTGGGCCTGTACCTCACCGGCCACCCGATCGACGAATACGAAGGCGAGATCCGTCGCTTCGCCCGTCAGCGCATCATCGACCTGAAGCCGGCTCGCGACACGCAAACGGTCGCGGGCATGATCATCGCCCTACGAGTGATGAAGAACAAAAAGGGCGACAAGATGGGCTTCATCACCCTCGACGACCGCTCCGGGCGGATCGAAGCCTCGTTGTTCGCCGATGCATTCCACTCCGCGCAGTCGCTGTTGCAGACCGATGCGATGGTGGTGGTCGAAGGCGAAGTCAGCAACGACGATTTCTCCGGTGGCCTGCGGTTGCGGGTCAAGCGGGTGATGAGCATGGAAGATGCGCGCACCAACCTGGCGGAAAGCCTGCGCCTGAAGTTGCATGCCAAGGACCTCAAGGGCGATCAGCTACGCTGGTTGGGCGAGTTGTTGAAGCGTCATCGCGGTGCGTGCCCGATCACCATGGACTACACCAGCCCCGATGCGAAGGCCTTGTTGCAGTTTGGCGAGACCTGGCGGATCGACCCGGCGGATGCCTTGATTCAAGCCCTGCGTGACCAGTTCGGGCGAGACAACGTCTTCCTCCAATACCGTTGACGGTCAGGCGTCATTCCTTACCATGGGAACGCGCCTGATCCCGACCCGAATTTTTAATCTCGACCTGAACGCGCCTGTCCCTTAAGGTAGGGCGCGAATAGACAACCGGCCGGCCCAAGCTCTCTTGGACGCGACCCTAGACGGACGCCTATGAACCCGAATTTTCTAGATTTCGAACAGCCGATCGCCGACCTGCAAGCCAAGATCGAAGAGTTGCGCTTGGTCGGTAATGACAATTCGCTGAATATCGGCGATGAGATCTCCCGCCTACAGGACAAGAGCAGCACGCTGACCGAAGACATCTTCGGCAAGCTGACCAGCTGGCAGATCGCGCGTCTGGCGCGTCACCCTAAACGTCCGTACACCCTGGACTACATCGAACACATCTTCACCGAGTTCGATGAGTTGCACGGCGACCGTCACTTCTCCGACGACGCTGCCATCGTTGGCGGTGTTGCTCGTCTGGACGACCAGCCGGTGATGGTTATCGGTCACCAGAAAGGTCGCGAAGTGCGCGAGAAGGTTCGCCGCAACTTCGGCATGCCGCGCCCTGAGGGCTACCGCAAGGCGTGTCGCCTGATGGAAATGGCCGAGCGTTTCAAAATGCCGATCCTGACCTTCATCGACACCCCGGGCGCTTACCCTGGCATCGATGCCGAAGAGCGCAACCAGAGCGAAGCGATTGCCTGGAACCTGCGCGTCATGGCTCGCCTGAAAACCCCAATCATCGCCACCGTGATCGGTGAGGGTGGTTCCGGTGGTGCGCTGGCCATTGGCGTCTGCGATCAGCTGAACATGCTGCAATATTCGACCTACGCGGTGATTTCGCCGGAAGGTTGCGCCTCGATTCTGTGGAAAACTTCCGAGAAAGCCCCGGATGCCGCTGAAGCGATGGGCATCACTGCCGAGCGTCTGAAGGGCCTGGGCATTGTCGATAAAGTGATCGGCGAGCCGTTGGGTGGCGCTCATCGTGATCCGGCGGCTGCCGCTGCCTCGATCCGCGCCGAGCTGAGCTCGCAACTGGCGATGTTGAAGAAGTTCGACAACGACGCGCTGCTGACCCGTCGTTACGAGCGTCTGATGAGCTACGGTCTCTGATCTGATCGCGCTTCGGCAAGCGCGGGATACCCAATGTGGGAGCGGGCTTGCTCGCGAAAGAGGTATAACAGTCAACTCAGACGTTGAATGTTGAGCCTCCTTCGCGAGCAAGCCCGCTCCCACATTTGATTTGTGCGAAGTGATCGATATGAGCCAGCCCAAGATTGATTTGTCTACCAGGCTCCTGCTGAGTCTTGCACCTTGGCGTAACGCCACAACCTGGCGCATCGCCTTCTCCGGTGGTCTCGATTCCACCGTCCTGCTGCACCTTCTCGCACACCTCGCAAAAACCGAATCCTTGCCGGCGTTGACCGCCATTCACATCCACCACGGCCTGCAGGCTGCGGCTGATGCGTGGCCGGAACATTGTCAGTCGGTCTGTGATGCGTTGGGTGTGCCGCTGGAGGTTGTGCGTGTTCAGGTTGAGCGTGGCGCGAGCCTTGAGCGTGCGGCGCGGGATGCGCGTTACGGCGCCTTCATTGCGGCAACTCACGCCGGTGAAGTACTGCTCACAGGTCAGCACCGTGACGATCAAGCGGAAACCCTGTTGTTTCGGCTGATGCGCGGGGCAGGGGTGAGAGGTTTGTCGGGGATGCCGAGCGAGCGTCCGTTAGGTCGTGGGCATCTGCTGCGACCACTGCTTGATGTCACTCGCGCCGAGCTTGAGGCCTACGCCACTGAATATCAGCTGAACTGGATCGAAGATCCGTCGAATCAGGACCGGCAGTTCTCGCGCAATTACTTGCGTCATCAGGTGTTCCCGGTGTTGACCGCGCGCTGGCCGCAAGCAGTGGCGACCATAGCTCGCAGCGCTGCGCATCTGAGTGAGGCGCAGGGGTTGCTCGACGACCTGGCGCAAATTGATCTGGCCCAGGCCGGCACCGTCAGTGATTTCGATTGGCTGGGGTTGCCGTCGCTGGAACTGGCGCCCCTGGAAAAGCTCTCTGATGCACGCCAGCGCAATGCCCTGAGTCATTGGCTCAAACCACTGACGTCTTTGCCGGACAGTGACCATTGGTCGGGTTGGCAGGATTTGCGCGATGCGACTGGCGATGCACGTCCGGTCTGGCGATTGGCGGCGGGCGAACTGCATCGGGCTGGTGGGCGTCTCTGGTGGTTGTCAGGTGGCTGGTTGCGCACTCCGCCATCCACTGTGTGTTGGGCTGATCCCTCGGTATCACTGGAGTTGCCGGGTAATGGTGCGCTCACGTTCACCGGCCAGATCCCTGATGGCCCGTTACAGATCCGCTATCGTGAAGGCGGCGAGATCATGAGTCTGCCAGGTCGTGGTCACCGTGACTTGAAGCGTTTGCTCAACGAAAGCGGTGTGCCGGGCTTCGCCCGTGGCAGATTGCCGCTGGTCTACAGGGGCCAGCAATTGCTGGCGGTGGCGAACCTGCGGGGGCTGAATGGCAGTGAGTGCAGTGGCTGGTATTTGCATTGGCAGCCGCCGATCGAAGATCAAGGTTTGAGCTGAAAGGGGCTTTCCGGTAGACTACGCTCCCTTCTTGATACAACTTCTGTGGATTCTCCTGAATCGCAGCAGTTGCCGATTACCAAGCAGTCTTTGCTGGGCGATTCCAAAAAATGTGTAGCGAGCAACCTACCGGTGTTTCATCTTCCGGTCTGTCCCAACGCGGCGGTTTTTTTGAAAGGTGCACTGTGATTAATGCAGGTGATCGGGGGCTTCGGCCTTCCTTCGCTTTCCCCGGCGGCTCGGACCGCTTTAACGCAGACTTCTAGGGTTTTTCATGACGCGCTACATATTCGTCACGGGCGGTGTTGTTTCTTCATTGGGGAAAGGCATTGCCTCGGCTTCATTGGCGGCCATCCTGGAGGCGCGGGGACTTAAGGTCACCATGCTGAAGCTGGACCCGTACATCAACGTTGACCCGGGCACCATGAGCCCGTTCCAGCACGGTGAAGTGTTCGTCACCCACGACGGCGCCGAGACCGACCTGGACCTGGGCCACTACGAGCGGTTCATCCGCACGACCATGACCCAGAACAACAACTTCACCACTGGCCGTGTCTACGAACACGTCCTGCGCAAAGAGCGCCGTGGTGATTACCTGGGCGCAACCATTCAGGTGATCCCGCACATCACCGACGAAATCAAGCGCCGGATCATCAAGGGCGCCGGCGATGCCGACGTGGCCATGGTCGAGATCGGTGGCACCGTGGGTGACATCGAGTCGCAACCGTTCCTCGAAGCGATCCGTCAATTGCGTTTCGAAGTCGGCGCCAAGCGCGCGATGCTGATGCACCTGACACTGGTGCCGTACATCGCCACTGCCGGCGAAACCAAAACCAAGCCAACCCAGCACTCAGTCAAGGAACTGCGTTCCATCGGCCTGCAGCCTGACGTGCTGGTGTGCCGCTCCGATCACCCGATCGACATCTCGTCGCGTCGCAAGATCGCGCAGTTCACCAACGTTGAAGAACGTGCAGTGATCGCGCTGGAAGACGCCGACACCATCTACAAGATCCCGGGCATTCTGCACTCCCAGGGCCTGGATGATTTCGTTGTCGAGCGTTTCGGCCTGCAATGCGACAGCGCCGATCTGTCCGAGTGGGAAGCGGTGGTTGATGCCAAGCTGAACCCGGAGCACGAAGTCACCATCGCCATGGTCGGTAAGTACATGGAACTGCTGGACGCCTACAAGTCGCTGATCGAAGCGATGAGTCACGCCGGCATCAGCAACCGCACCAAGGTCAACCTGCGCTACATCGATTCCGAAGACATCGAAAACCAGGGCACTGCTCTGCTGGAAGGCGTCGACGCGATTCTGGTACCGGGCGGCTTCGGTCTGCGTGGTGTTGAAGGCAAGATCACTGCCGTTCAATACGCTCGCGAAAACAAGGTTCCTTACCTGGGTATCTGCCTGGGCATGCAAGTGGCCGTTATCGAGTTCGCTCGTAACGTCATGGGCTGGAAAGATGCCAACTCCACTGAGTTCGATCGCACCAGCGGTCACCCGGTAGTGGGCCTGATCACCGAGTGGGAAGATGCCACCGGCGCCGTCGAAACCCGTACCGAATCGTCCGACCTGGGCGGCACCATGCGCCTTGGCGCTCAGGACTGCCTGCTTGAGCCAGGTTCCCTGGTGCACGATTGCTACGCCAAGGATGTGATCGTTGAGCGTCACCGTCATCGCTACGAAGTGAACAACAACTTGCTGCCGCAAATCATCGATGCCGGCCTGAAAATCTCCGGTCGCTCCGGTGATGGCGCGCTGGTTGAAGTGGTTGAAGCACCGGATCACCCATGGTTCGTCGCTTGCCAGTTCCACCCCGAGTTCACCTCGACGCCACGTGACGGTCACCCGTTGTTCAGCGGTTTCGTTAAAGCCGCTTTGGCTCAACACCAGAAGAAGGCGTAAACCTGATGGCGCAGAAGATCATCCGTGTAGGCGATATCGAGATTGCCAACGACAAGCCAATGGTGCTGTTCGGTGGCATTAACGTGCTGGAAAGCCGCGACATGGCGATGCAGGTCTGCGAAGAGTACGTAAAGGTCACCGAAAAGCTCGGTATCCCTTACGTGTTCAAGGCCAGTTTCGACAAGGCGAACCGTTCTTCTGTGACCTCTTACCGTGGCCCAGGCCTGGAAGAGGGCATGCGGATTTTCCAGGACATCAAGCAAGCCTTCGGCGTGCCGATCATTACTGATGTCCATGAGCCTGATCAGGCCGCGGTCGTCGCTGAAGTCTGCGACATTATCCAGTTGCCAGCCTTTTTGTCGCGCCAGACCGACCTTGTGGTCGCGATGGCCAAGACCGGCGCGGTGATCAACATCAAGAAAGCCCAGTTCCTCGCACCTCAGGAAATGAAACACATCCTGAACAAATGCGTGGAAGCCGGTAACGATCAGTTGATCCTCTGCGAACGTGGTTCGAGTTTCGGCTACAACAATCTCGTGGTCGACATGCTCGGTTTCGGCATCATGAAGCAGTTCGAATATCCGGTGTTCTTCGACGTGACCCACGCGCTGCAAATGCCCGGCGGTCGCTCCGATTCCGCCGGCGGTCGTCGTGCTCAGGTCACTGACCTCGCCAAGGCCGGCATGAGCCAATCGCTGGCCGGGTTGTTCCTCGAAGCGCACCCGGACCCGGACAATGCCAAATGCGACGGCCCTTGCGCCTTGCGTCTGGACAAACTGGAGCCTTTCCTGGCCCAACTCAAAGCATTGGACGAACTGGTGAAGAGTTTTCCGACGGTAGAAACCGCGTAAACCTCATTTCTCCGGTAAAGTACCGCACGGTATAAATGCTCAAGCCCTCGGGCTTGAGCCTTATCGTCCGCAAGCCTGCCCGTTGTCTGTCGCTTGCCGACGATAAAAGATTTCCTTCAGCTGCGTCGTTTTCGTCAACTTTGGAGTGTTTACAACAATGGCAAAAATCGTCGACATCAAAGGTCGTGAAGTTCTCGACTCCCGTGGCAATCCCACTGTGGAAGCAGACGTGCTTCTCGATAACGGCATCATCGGCAGCGCTTGCGCGCCATCCGGTGCTTCCACTGGCTCGCGCGAAGCGCTCGAGCTGCGTGATGGCGACAAGAGCCGTTACCTGGGTAAAGGCGTGCTCAAGGCCGTAGCCAACATCAACGGTCCGATCCGTGACCTGTTGCTGGGCAAAGACCCAAGCGATCAGAAAGCGCTGGATCACGCGATGATCAAGCTCGACGGTACCGAAAACAAAGCGACCCTGGGCGCTAACGCGATCCTCGCCGTTTCCCTGGCCGCGGCCAAGGCAGCAGCACAGGACCAGGACCTGCCGCTGTACGCTCACATTGCCAACCTGAACGGCACCCCGGGTGTTTACTCGATGCCGGTTCCGATGATGAACATCATCAACGGTGGCGAGCACGCCGATAACAACGTCGACATCCAGGAATTCATGGTTCAGCCGGTTGGCGCCAAGTCTTTCTCGGAAGGTCTGCGCATGGGCACCGAGATTTTCCATCACCTCAAAGCCGTTCTGAAGGCCCGTGGCCTGAGCACTGCCGTCGGTGACGAAGGTGGTTTCGCGCCGAACCTGGCTTCCAACGAAGACGCCTTGAAAGTGATCTCCGAAGCCGTGGCCAACGCCGGTTACAAGCTGGGTACCGACGTGACCCTGGCACTGGACTGCGCGGCCAGCGAATTCTATGAAGATGGCAAGTACAACCTGTCCGGCGAAGGCCAGGTGTTCACTGCTGAAGGTTTCGCCGACTACCTGAAAGGCCTGACCGAGCGTTACCCGATCATCTCCATCGAAGACGGTCTGGACGAGTCCGACTGGGCTGGCTGGAAAATCCTCACCGACAAGATCGGCGAGAAGACCCAGCTGGTAGGCGACGACTTGTTCGTAACCAACACCAAGATCCTGAAAGAAGGCATCGACAAAAAGATCGCCAACTCGATCCTGATCAAGTTCAACCAGATCGGCACCCTGACCGAAACCCTGGAAGCCATCCAGATGGCCAAGGCCGCTGGTTACACTGCTGTGATCTCGCACCGCTCCGGCGAAACCGAAGATTCGACCATTGCCGACCTGGCCGTGGGCACCTCGGCTGGCCAGATCAAGACCGGTTCGCTGTGCCGTTCCGACCGCGTTTCCAAGTACAACCAACTGCTGCGTATCGAAGAGCAGTTGAATGGCAAAGCCAAGTACAACGGTCGCAGCGAGTTCCGCGGCTAAGCTGTAGATGGTAAAAAGACACCGGATTGTGTCGGAAAAATCGCGACAGCGACGGATTTGCCACTAATCTGATGCCTTAAGAGCACAAGCCTGGTTCTTCCAGGCTTCGTGCTATCAGAAGCTTCAAAGTTTGGCATGGCTGTCTTTTTTCACTGGATACCTGATATTCGATGCGCAGTCCCAATTGGTTGTTCCTCGTCTTGCTCTTGCTGCTGGCCGGTCTGCAGTACCGCCTGTGGGTGGGTAATGGCAGCCTGGCGCAAGTGGCCGAACTGAAGCAGCAGATTGCGGATCAACACGCCGAGAACGAGACGTTGCTGGAGCGTAATCGGGTGATGGACGCTGAAGTCAGTGAATTGAAAAAGGGCATGGAGACCGTTGAAGAGCGGGCTCGCCATGAGTTGGGCATGGTCAAGGATGGTGAAACCCTTTACCAGTTGGCCCAATGATTGAGTCGTTACCGGCCTTCTGGGCCGTGATTCCTGCCGCGGGCGTCGGTGCCCGTATGGCCGCGGACCGTCCCAAGCAATATTTGCAACTGGGCGGGCGCACTATTCTTGAACACAGCCTCGGCTGTTTCCTCGATCATCCCGCCCTGAAAGGGTTGGTGGTCAGTCTTGCTATCGACGATCCTTACTGGCCGAACCTGGCCTGTGCTGCCGATCCGCGTATTCAGCGGGTTGAAGGCGGTGCCGAGCGTTCCGGGTCAGTGCTCAACGCCTTGCTGCATCTGCATGCCCAGGGCGCTGACGATGAGGATTGGGTGTTGGTTCACGATGCCGCGCGACCGAATCTGGCGCGTGATGATCTTGATAAATTGCTCAGTGAACTGGCTGATGATCCGGTGGGCGGTCTGTTGGCGGTGCCAGCGCGCGACACCCTCAAACGGGTCGACAAGCATGGGCGTGTGTTGGAAACGGTGGATCGCAGTGTGATCTGGCAGGCTTATACGCCGCAGATGTTTCGCCTTGGCGCATTGCATCGGGCGTTGGCGGATAGCCTGGTGGCGGATGTTGTCATTACCGATGAAGCCTCGGCCATGGAGTGGGCAGGTATGGCGCCCCGTTTGATCGAAGGTCGATCCGATAACATCAAAGTCACGCGCCCCGAAGACCTGGAGTGGTTGCGCCAGCGTTGGGCTAACCGCCGTTAAAAGATCGCAGCCTATGCAGGCTGTGATCTTTTGCTCTTAAACCCGATACTCCGGCCGTTCGGCCAACCCTTTCTTCAAATAATCCACCAACTTGCGCACCTTCGGCGACAGATGCCGCTGCTGCGGATAAAGCGCCCAAACCGCTGTGTTCGGCGGTTGATGGGCTTCCAGCAGTGAAATCAACTCGCCGTTTTTCAGGTGCTCCAGCACGTAGTAGTCCGGCAACTGACACAACCCAACCCCTTGTAGCGCGGCATCCAGCACCGCTTGCCCACTGTTGCAGCGCCAGTTTCCCTGTACTCGCTGGGAAAATTCTCGCCCGTTCTGTTCCAGTTGCCAGATATCCGAGCTGCCGATGAGGCAGTTGTGGCGGCTCAGTTCCGACAAACTGTGTGGGCGACCATACCGTTCCAGGTAGGACGGCGAGGCGCACAGGTACATGCGCCGTGGTGCCAAACGAGTCGCGACCAATCTTGAATCCTGCAGGCGGCCGAGGCGGATGGCCAGGTCCAGCCCTTCGTGCACCAGATCGAGCGGGCGGTTGCTCAGTTCGATGTCGACACGCAGTTGCGGATACAGCCCCATGAAACGAGTCACCAGCGGCACAATGAATCGTTCGCCGTAGGCCACGGCACAGGTCATGCGCAGCATGCCCTTGGGTTCGCTGGTCAGGTCGCCGACAGCGCGCAACGCTTCTTCGCGGCCGTCCTGCAACCGTTGGCAATGTTGCAGAAAGGTTTGCCCGGCTTCGGTCAGCGTGACCCGGCGGGTGCTGCGATAGAGCAAGCGGGTTTGCAGTCGCTCTTCCAGTCGTACGATTTGGCGACTGATGTGGGAGGAAGACACCCCAAGGCGTTCAGCCGCGGCGGTGAATTGGTTGCACTCTGCGACGGCGACGAACTCGTCGATGCCTTCCCAGCGGTTTTCGGACATCAGGATTATCCCTGCATGGCAATAATGTTTTGCTTTTGTCCCGATTATTCATCGTATGCCGCTGTATTACACTCCCTGTCTCGTTTTTATTCACTGGAGAGTCAGCATGATCAAGTCGCGCGCCGCCGTTGCCTTCGAGGCCAAGAAGCCCCTCGAGATCGTTGAAGTCGATGTCGCCATGCCCAAGGCGGGCGAAGTCCTGCTGCGCGTCGTCGCTTCCGGTGTCTGCCATACCGATGCCTACACCCTCTCGGGCGCGGACCCGGAAGGTATCTTCCCGTCGATCCTGGGCCACGAAGGTGGCGCGGTGGTCGAAGCGATCGGCGAGGGCGTGACCTCGGTTGCGGTGGGCGATCATGTGATCCCGCTGTACACCCCGGAATGTGGCAAGTGCAAATTCTGTCTGTCGGGCAAAACCAACCTCTGCCAGGCGATTCGTGCAACCCAGGGTAAAGGCCTGATGCCGGACGGCACTTCGCGCTTTTCCTACAAGGGCGAAACGATTTTCCACTACATGGGCACCTCGACGTTTTCCGAGTACACCGTGCTGCCGGAAATCTCCGTCGCCAAAATTCCTAAAGAAGCACCGCTGGAAAAAGTCTGCCTGCTGGGCTGTGGCGTCACCACCGGCATCGGTGCGGTGATCAACACTGCCAAGGTCAAACCGGGTGACACCGTTGCCATCTTCGGCCTGGGTGGCATCGGACTGTCTGCCGTGATCGGCGCGGTCAAAGCCAAGGCTGGCCGGATCATCGCCATTGACATCAACCCGGCCAAGTTCGAAATCGCCAAGCAATTGGGCGCCACGGACTGCGTGAACCCGAAAGACTTCGATCGTCCGATTCAGGAAGTGATCGTCGACATGACCGATGGCGGCGTCGACTTCTCGTTCGAATGCATCGGCAACGTGCAGTTGATGCGTGCCGCACTTGAGTGCTGCCACAAAGGTTGGGGCGAGTCGGTCATCATCGGTGTGGCCGGCGCAGGCCAGGAAATCTCCACCCGTCCATTCCAGTTGGTCACCGGTCGCGTCTGGCGCGGTTCGGCGTTCGGTGGCGTGCGTGGCCGTACCGAGTTGCCAAGCTATGTCGAAATGGCCCAGACCGGCGAGATCCCGTTGGATACCTTCATCACCCACACCATGGGCCTGGAAGATATCAACAAGGCGTTTGACCTGATGCATGAAGGCAAAAGCATCCGTAGCGTCATTCATTTCTGAGGTCGCTTATGAGCCTGGAAAATATCTCCTGCCAGAAAAGCTTCGGCGGCTGGCACAAGCGTTACCGGCACCGCTCCGACGTGCTCGGTTGCGACATGGTGTTTGCCGTGTACCTGCCGCCGCAAGCGGAGCAGGGCGGTAAACTGCCAGTGTTGTACTGGTTGTCTGGCCTGACCTGTACCGACGAGAACTTCATGCAGAAGGCCGGTGCCATGCGCATGGCTGCCGAGCTGGGGCTGATTATCGTCGCACCGGACACCAGCCCACGCGGTCCCGAAGTGCCGGGCGATCCGGATGGTGCCTGGGACTTCGGTCTCGGTGCCGGTTTTTATCTGAATGCCACGCAGGAACCGTGGTCGCGGCACTATCGGATGCATGATTATGTCGTGCAGGAATTGCCGGCATTGGTCGAAGCGCATTTCCCGGCATCGGACAAACGAGGCATCAGCGGCCATTCCATGGGCGGTCATGGCGCGTTGGTCTGCGCCTTGCGCAATCCGGGGCGTTATCAGTCGGTGTCGGCGTTCTCGCCGATCAACAATCCGATCGATTGCCCATGGGGACAGAAAGCCTTTTCCCGTTACTTGGGTGAAGACCGGTCGAAATGGCGCGAGTGGGATGCCTGTGCATTGATTGCCGAGGCCGAAGAGAAGCTGCCGCTGCTGGTGGATCAGGGCGATCGCGATGATTTTCTCGCCACCCAGCTCAAGCCTGAAGCCCTGCAACAGGCGACCAAACAGGCTGGTCATCCGCTGACGTTGCGCTTGCAACCGGGCTACGACCACAGCTATTTCTTCATCGCCAGTTTTATCGACGACCACTTACAGCATCACGCGCGCGCTCTAAGCGCCTAATGCAGGTAGAATCACGCCCTGACAAAAATCGGGGCGTTTTTTTATGCGTATTGGCCACGGCTATGATGTGCACCGTTTCGGTGAAGGCGATTTCATCACGCTGGGCGGTGTGCGGATTGCACACAGCTTCGGGCTGCTTGCCCATTCCGACGGTGATGTCCTGCTGCACGCCTTGAGCGATGCGTTGCTCGGCGCTGCCGCGCTGGGTGATATCGGCAAGCATTTTCCGGACACCGACCCGCAATACAAGGGCGCCGATAGCCGTGCGCTGTTGCGTCATGTCGTCGCACTGATCCACGCCAAGGGCTGGAAAGTCGGCAACGTCGATAACACCATCGTCGCCCAGGCCCCAAAAATGGCCCCGCATATCGAATCGATGCGCGCGCTGATTGCCGCGGATCTTCAAGTTGAGTTGGATCAAGTGAACGTGAAAGCAACCACCACCGAAAAGCTTGGCTTTGTCGGTCGCGAAGAAGGTATTGCCGTGCACTCCGTTGCCTTGTTGCTGCGCGCATGAACGAGGCGCAATTGCTCGGCCCGCGGGCCTATGGTGACGCTCTCGGCAGCGCGGTGCTGAAAGCCACGGCGGAAGATTTCCAGGTCGATGAAGTCCTCGATATTCCCCTGAGCGGCGATGGCGAACACCTATGGATCTGGGTGGAAAAGCGCGGTCTGAATACCGAAGAGGCGGCGCGGCGGATAGCCAAGGCTGCGGGCGTGCCGTTGCGCACTGTCAGCTACGCCGGCCTCAAGGACCGTCAGGCGCTGACTCGCCAGTGGTTCAGCGTGCAACTGCCTGGCAAGGCCGATCCTGATCTGGCGGCGGCGGAAAACGACACGCTGAAAATCCTCAAGACCGGTCGACACAGACGCAAGCTGCAACGCGGCGCCCATTCGGCCAACGGCTTCACCTTGCGCTTGACCCAGTTCGCAGGCGACAAGGCGGCGATCGAAGAGCGTCTGCAACTGATCGCCAGGCAAGGTATTCCCAATTATTTCGGCGCCCAGCGTTTCGGACATGATGGCGGCAACGTCGTCGACGCCCGTGCCTGGGCGGCGCGCAAGGCCCTGCCGGAACAACGCAATGTGCGTTCTCGGTTGCTCTCCACCGCGCGCAGTTTTCTGTTCAATCAGGTGTTGGCAGCGCGCGTAGCCGATGGTACCTGGCAGCGTGCCCTGGTCGGCGATCTGCTGGCGTTCACCGACAGCCGCAGTTTTTTCCCGGCAGGTGAGGCCGAATGCAGCGACCCGCGTCTGGATATTCTCGACCTGCACCCGACCGGCCCGCAGTGGGGCGAAGGTGACTCGCCGGCGTCGGGGGCTGTCCATGAACTGGAGCAGGCAATCGCCGCGCGCGAAGCGGATCTGCGCGATTGGTTGATTAACGCCGGAATGAGCCACGAACGTCGCATCCTGCGGCTGCCCATTGGTGGGTTGACGTGGCATTATCCCGAGCCTGACATTCTGCAACTGGAATTCGTCCTCCCGGCCGGATGCTTCGCCACCGTATTGGTGCGTGAACTCGTCGATCTGGTGCCGGTGGGGCAGACGGACAGCCCATGCGTATTCTGATTTCTAACGACGATGGGGTAACCGCACCCGGTCTCGCCGCGCTTTATGCTGCGCTGGCGGATTACACCGAATGTGTGGTTATCGCCCCGGACCAGGACAAAAGCGGCGCCAGCAGCTCGCTGACGCTCGACCGTCCGTTGCACCCGCATACCTTGGACAACGGCTTTATCAGCCTCAACGGCACGCCCACCGATTGCGTGCACCTGGGCCTTAACGGCTTGCTGGAGTTTGAGCCGGACATGGTGGTTTCCGGAATTAACCTGGGTGCGAACCTGGGGGATGACGTGCTGTATTCCGGTACAGTGGCGGCGGCCCTTGAGGGACGTTTTCTGGAGCGTCCTTCGTTTGCCTTTTCGTTCGTCTCACGGCAAGTGGAGAACCTTCCCACGGCGGCCTATTTTGCGCGCAAACTGGTAGAGGCCCACGCGGACCTCGATCTGCCACCGCGCACGGTACTGAACGTGAACATTCCCAACTTGCCGCTGGAGCATATCCGCGGGATTCAGCTGACCCGCCTGGGCCATCGCGCCCGGGCCGCTGCGCCGATAAAAGTGGTCGATCCGCGCGGGAAATCCGGTTACTGGATCGCGGCTGCGGGGGACGCCGAAGATGGCGGCCCGGGCACCGATTTCCATGCGGTGATGCAAGGCTATGTTTCAATCACGCCATTGCAACTGGATCGCACCTTTAATGATGCCTTCAGAAGTCTCGATGGCTGGCTGGAGGGGCTGCGCTAATGGCTCGTGAACAAGACGATATTCTGCATCGGGGCATTGGGATGACCTCCCAACGGACCCGCGAGCGCCTGATTCAGCGCCTCTATGAAGAAGGAGTGTCCAACGCCAAGGTGTTGGAAGTCATCCGCCGCACACCGCGTCACCTGTTCGTCGATGAGGCGCTGGCCCACCGCGCCTATGAAGATACGGCGCTGCCGATCGGGCATAACCAGACCATCTCCCAGCCTTATATGGTGGCGCGCATGAGCGAGCTGCTGCTCGAAGCGGGGCCGCTGGATAAGGTAATGGAAATCGGCACCGGTTCGGGTTACCAGACGGCGGTGCTATCGCAGTTGGTCGAGCGGGTTTTCTCCGTCGAGCGCATCAAGGTTCTGCAAGACCGGGCCAAGGAGCGCCTGGTGGAGCTGAACCTGCGCAACGTGGTATTTCGCTGGGGCGATGGCTGGGAAGGATGGCCGGCGCTGGCGCCTTACAACGGCATCATTGTTACCGCCGTGGCCACCGACGTGCCTCAGGCGCTGCTCGATCAGTTGGCGCCGGGAGGGCGATTGGTGATTCCGGTCGGCTCCGGTGAAGTTCAACAATTGATGCTGATCATCCGTGAAGAACAGGGCTTTTCCAGGCGTGTTCTGGGGGCGGTGCGCTTTGTGCCATTGCTCAACGGGCCGCTGGCCTGAGCATTTGTTTCAGCGCGCTGAATTCTCTTCGTTTGCCCGGGTCTTACAGCGGCATCGATGGGTTAAACGGAATTCATCGTCAGACCGCAAACGTGTGCGTGAGGCGAATCCGCTTCATTAAAGGTAAAGCCTGTTCGGCCCGTTATACTTGCGACATTTCGTGCCGACACACGGCAATTCATATTTTCAGCCACCACAAAGGGAGCGGCGGGTGAGTCTCACAGTCGTTGCGCAGCGAATGGGTATAACGAGCTTTCAGCGTCTGGTGACTGGTCTTGTCTTGAGTACCTTGCTGGTCGGTTGCTCCAGCACCAAATCGAGTAGCGTGGGCGTTGTCGAACGCAACAACGCGGTCGCCCAGCGTCCGGCCGTCACCACCGGCCAGTACGTTGTACGACCCAAGGACACGTTGTTCTCCATCGCCTTTCGCTACGGCTGGGACTACAAAGCCCTAGCGGCAAGGAACAACATTCCTACGCCTTACACGATCCATCCGGGTCAGACGATTCGCTTCGACGGTCGCAACGATTCAACGCCGACTTCGGTCGTGAGTTCGTCCAGTTCCTCGCCTTCGTCGTCGAGTAAAACCACGGTAATTCGGCGCCAGGCAAATGGCACGACGACCAGCACAACGGTGCTTGCGCCGTCCGTCGCCAGCAAGCCGGCACCCGCGCCACTGCCTCCTGCCGGTCCGGCCCCGACAGGCTGGGGGTGGCCTTCTAATGGCATTCTGATTGGAAAATTCTCTTCAAACGGTAGTTTGAATAAAGGAATTGATATCGCCGGAGATTTGGGACAGCCTGTTTTAGCTGCGTCTGATGGGACGGTGGTATACGCCGGGAGTGGCTTAAGGGGCTACGGCGAATTAGTCATCATCAAACACAGCGATACCTACGTCAGTGCCTACGGTCATAACCGCAGGCTGTTGGTTCGGGAGGGGCAGCAGGTCAAGGTCGGACAGACAATTGCCGAAATGGGGTCAACGGGTACAGACCGGGTGAAACTGCATTTTGAGATTCGCCGACAAGGTAAACCTGTAGATCCGCTGCAGTTCCTGCCACGTCGTTGATTTGTTCACCAGCCTGTTCCGTCACGTAGAGGGAACAGGCTCCAGCGTTGCCAGGGATCTAGGCGCCGCTTGAGCTTGAGGTCGAACTCACCAAAGGACTATAACAATGGCTCTCAGTAAAGAAGTGCCGGAGTTTGACATCGACGATGAGGTTCTCCTTATGGAGACCGGCATCGCTATGGATTCGATGTCGAATGATGAAGGGGACGCATCGCCTTCCGTTCGTGCCAAATCCAGACACTCCACTTCACTAAAGCAACACAAGTACATCGACTACACCCGGGCACTCGATGCCACGCAGCTGTACCTCAACGAAATCGGTTTTTCCCCATTGCTCTCCCCGGAGGAAGAAGTCCATTTTGCGCGCTTGTCGCAAAGTGGTGATCCGGCCGGGCGCAAGCGCATGATTGAAAGCAACCTGCGGCTGGTGGTGAAAATCGCCCGGCGTTATGTCAATCGTGGGCTGTCGCTGCTGGACCTGATCGAAGAGGGTAACCTCGGCCTTATCCGGGCAGTGGAAAAGTTCGATCCAGAACGCGGCTTCCGCTTTTCGACCTACGCCACCTGGTGGATTCGTCAGACCATCGAACGCGCGATCATGAATCAGACCCGGACCATCCGGCTACCTATTCATGTGGTCAAAGAGCTCAACGTGTACTTGCGGGCTGCACGGGAGCTGACTCAAAAGCTCGACCATGAACCCTCACCCGAAGAAATTGCCAACCTGCTGGAGAAACCGGTAGGCGAGGTCAAGCGCATGCTCGGCCTGAACGAACGGGTTTCTTCGGTCGACGTCTCGCTGGGTCCGGATTCGGATAAAACCCTGCTGGACACCCTGACCGATGACCGCCCGACCGATCCATGTGAGCTGTTGCAGGATGACGACCTGTCGCAGAGCATCGATCAGTGGCTCTCGGAGCTGACCGACAAGCAACGCGAGGTGGTCGTACGCCGCTTCGGTTTGCGAGGTCACGAAAGCAGCACGCTTGAAGATGTTGGCCTGGAAATCGGTCTTACCCGGGAGCGGGTCAGGCAAATTCAGGTTGAAGGCCTCAAGCGTCTTAGGGAGATTCTCGAGAAAAATGGCCTGTCGAGCGAGTCGCTGTTCCAATAAGCCATTCGCACAACCGGCAACAAAAAGCCCCGACTGGTTCGGGGCTTTTTGCTGTCGGGAATATGAGAGGCGCATTATTTTGGCGCCATCTCAGGTTTGTAGTCTCGGAGTGTAAGACTTGGCTTACTCTTTCGTAAGTGTTCACTATCTTTACACCCCAGTAGTCGTCTATTGAATCTATGTATCTGTTATATCTTATTGATTTATATGAATATTTTTTTAAATTAACGACATGTTACAATCGATTTAAGCCAGGAAGACCGATTGCTCTTAGTGGGGAACTGTCTAGTATTTGAACTGTGTCGACGGATAGACACGCCCTTCAAGGAAGAGGGGAATGGACATCGCAGGAAGCGGTTCATCAGGACGATGAAAAGGACTACATGGAATAGGGAAAAAATGTGGGCGGGTCACACCGCCCCTTTTTTTGCCTGCAGAAAAGCAAAAAGGCCCGCAAGGGCCTTTTAGGGAACGCGGTGGGAATCAGCGTTCGAGGTGTTCGATCTTGCCTGGCTTGCCATCCCATTCAGCGGAATCGGGCAATGGATCTTTCCGTTCAGTGATGTTCGGCCATATCTCGGCCAACTCCATGTTCAGCTGAATGAAGTTTTCCATGCCGGCGGGAACTTCATCTTCAGAGAAGATGGCCACGGCAGGGCATTCGGGTTCGCACAGTGCGCAGTCGATGCACTCATCCGGGTGAATCACCAGGAAGTTCGGGCCTTCGTAAAAGCAGTCCACCGGACAGACTTCTACGCAGTCGGTGTACTTGCACTTGATGCAGTTGTCGGTGACGACGAAGGTCATTTCTAATTTTCTCCTCAGGCGGCGGCAGCGGAGCCCCTTCAGGACGGGGTCGCCAGGTTCGGGAGCGATAGTCTGCAGGCCAGGCTATGAGCCTGCAGCATCCCAAACCGCGCGAGATTCTAACAGCTTGCAGGCAAGTGCGTTAGATCCGTGTCTTTAATGTATAGAGCATTTCCAAAGCCCTGCGCGGTGTCAGGTCATCCAGATCAAGTTTGGCCAGTTCATCCAGCACCGGGTGCGGCAGGCTGGCGAACATGTCGCTCTGCTGTGGCGCAACGGATTTGCCTTTGGCCGGCGTCGGCACTTCATGGGGCAGCGCTGTGGATTCCAGCCGGCTCAAGTGTTCACGGGCACGCACGATCACTTCGCTCGGCACCCCGGCCAATTGTGCAACCGCCAGGCCATAGCTCTGGCTGGCAGGCCCGGGCAGCACGTGGTGCAGGAACACGATGCGTTCGTTGTGCTCGGTGGCATTGAGGTGCACGTTGGCTACTAGCGGTTGGGCTTCCGGCAGCACCGTCAGCTCGAAATAGTGAGTGGCGAACAGTGTATAAGCCCGCAGTTGCGCCAGACGCTCAGCCGCGGCCCACGCCAGGGACAGGCCGTCGAAGGTGCTGGTGCCGCGACCGACTTCGTCCATCAGCACCAGGCTGCGCTCGGTGGCGTTGTGCAGGATGTTCGCGGTTTCGCTCATTTCGACCATGAAGGTCGAACGTCCGCCCGCCAGGTCGTCGCTGGAACCGATCCGGGTGAAGATCCGGTCGACCAGGGACAATTCGCAACTGGCCGCCGGCACGAAGCTGCCAATGTGCGCCAGCAGCACGATCAATGCGGTCTGACGCATGTAGGTGGATTTACCGCCCATGTTCGGACCGGTGATTACCAGCATGCGGGTGCTGTCGTCGAGGCTCAGGTCGTTGGCCACGAACGGCGTGGTGAGTACTTGCTCGACCACCGGGTGACGGCCCTGGCTGATGCGCATGCATGGCTCGCTGACGAAGCGTGGGCAGTTCAGGTCCAGGTTCAGCGCACGCTCGGCGAGGTTGCTCAGCACGTCCAGTTCGGCCAGTGCGGCGGCGGTGTCCTGCAAGGGCGGCAATTGAGCGATCAGGTCTTCGAGCAGTGCTTCATAGAGCATCTTCTCGCGCGCCAGGGCGCGGCTCTTGGCCGACAGCGCCTTGTCTTCGAACGCTTTCAGTTCCGGGGTGATGAAACGCTCGGCACCCTTGAGGGTCTGGCGACGGATATAGTCCGCCGGTGCCGATTCGGCCTGTTTGCTCGGCAGCTCAATGAAGTAGCCGTGAATGCGGTTGTAGCCGACCTTGAGGTTGGCCAGGCCGGTGCGGGCCTTTTCGCGGGCTTCCAGATCGATGAGGAACTGCCCGGCGTTTTCGCTGAGCGATTGCAGTTCGTCGAGTTCGCTGTCGTAACCGGTTTTCAACACGCCGCCGTCACGGATCACCGCTGGCGGGTTGTCGATGATGGCTTTTTCCAGCAGCGCCGCGAGTTCCGGATAGGTGCTGGTGGTCGTCGCCAGTTGAATGATGTGCGGAGCTTCAAGCTCGGCCATCGCCACCTGCAACTCTGGCAGTGCGCCGAGGGCATCGCGCAGACGCGCCAGGTCGCGAGGGCGGGCATTGCGCAGGCCGATCCGCGCCAGAATCCGCTCGATGTCACCGATTTCCTTGAGCTGCGGTTGCAGTTTCTCGAAACGATAACGGTCCAGCAGGCAGGTGATCGACGTCTGGCGTGCCAGCAGTACGGTCAAATCCCGCAGCGGACGGTTCAGCCAGCGGGTCAGCAAACGGCTGCCCATGGCGGTCTGGCAGCGGTCGACCACCGATTGCAACGTGTTGTCGCGACCACCGGCCAGGTTGGTGTCCAGTTCCAGGTTGCGCCGGCTCGCGCCGTCCAGCACCACGGTGTCGTCCAGGCGCTCATGACGCAGGCTGCGCAAGTGCGGCAGGGCGGTGCGCTGAGTTTCCTTGGCGTAGCTGAGCAGGCAGCCAGCAGCGCCGATGGCCAGGGTCAGGTTCTCGCAGCCGAAACCTTTCAGATCCTGGGTGGAAAACTGCTGGCAAAGACTTTTCAACGCCGAGTCACGCTCGAAATCCCACGGCGCACGGCGACGAACCCCACGGCGTTTTTCCGCCGGCAAATCCTTCGGCCAGTCATCCGGGATCATCAGCTCCACCGGGTTGACCCGCTCCAGCTCCGCCAGCAGGTTTTCCCAGCCTTTGATCTCCAGCACCGTAAAGTTGCCGCTGGTGATATCGAGCACCGCCAGACCGAACAGACGCTCGTCACCCAGCACCGCCGCGATCAGGTTGTCCCGACGCTCATCCAGCAGCGCTTCATCGCTGACCGTGCCGGGCGTGATAATACGCACCACCTGACGATCCACCGGGCCTTTGCTGGTGGCCGGGTCGCCGACCTGCTCACAAATCACCACCGATTCGCCGAGCTTTACCAGTTTCGCCAGGTAACCTTCCGCAGCGTGGTAAGGAATCCCACACATCGGAATCGCCTGACCCGCCGATTGCCCACGAGCTGTCAGGGTGATGTCCAGCAACTTGGCGGCCTTCTTCGCGTCTTCATAGAAGATCTCGTAGAAGTCGCCCATACGATAGAACATCAGCTGGTCGGGGTGCTGATTCTTCAGGCGCCAGTATTGCTGCATCATTGGCGTGTGGGAGGACAGATCGGAGACGGCTTTATTCATCGGATATAGGCAAATTCGTTGAAAGGTGTGGGGCAAAGGAGGGGCATCGGCCCGGCTTTTCCGCGATGGGCGCAAGGTTACCATGGGCGGTCCGCCCGACGCAGGCATGAAAGCCTCAACGCTATTTTTCGTGGGTCTATGCACAAATTATGCAATTTGGCATTTGTCTTCCGAAAAAAGATCAAGCACTATTCGCGTTATGCAAAAACGCAATGTTTCTACCGTCTTAAGAGCACTGCTCGATCAGCACGGGATCTCCCCCACGGAGCTTCACCGTCGCACCGGCGTGCCTCAATCCACTCTCTCGCGCATCCTCAGCGGGAAGATCGTCGATCCTTCGGATAAACATATCTCGAAGATTGCCGAATACTTTTCTGTGAGCACCGATCAGTTGCGGGGCCGCGCGGATGTTGCGCCGGCCGCTGGCGCCGGGCGCGATGAATTGCATTCGGAACTCAAGGACATAAGCCTGTGGGACGACGATACGCCTGTCGATGACGACGAGGTGTCGGTCCCCTTTCTTCGTGAGGTTGAATTGGCTGCTGGATCAGGAAGATTCGTCATCGAAGAGAGCGAGCGCTCTAGCCTGCGCTTCGGCAAGCGTAGCTTGCGCCACAACGGCGTGCAGTTCGACCAGGCTAAATGCGTGACCGTGCGCGGCAACAGCATGTTGCCAGTGCTGCGCGATGGTGCCACGGTGGGGGTGAATGCCGGTAAATGCGGGATTGGCGACATCATCGACGGCGACCTGTACGCCATCAATCACAATGGCCAGTTGCGGGTGAAACAGCTTTATCGCCTGCCGACCGGGATTCGCCTGCGCAGCTTCAATCGCGATGAGCATCCTGACGAGGACTACAGCTTCCAGGAAATCCAGGAAGAGCAAATCGTCATCCTTGGTCACGTCTTCTGGTGGGGCATGTACGCCCGCTAACCTCACCACTGTCAGATAAAACCCGTCGCCGACGGGTTTTTTTTCGCCTGCCAAAAACCGCCAACGCCTTTGTCTGTGGGGGGTTCATGCATCTGTGCATTTGTAGTGCATAAATAAATGCATTTATGCATTGACTGTATATGCATCAATGCATATTCTTTGTCTCAAGCCGCTCAACAAAGCGGCTCGAAACGAAGCTCTTTAGTTCCACCACAAAGGCAGCGATGAACCGGCCTCAACGGTTCAGAGGGTTGGCAACTGACCCGGGTGTGCAGCGTAAAGCACCAGAAGCAGTTATCCGGCGGGCAGGGACCGCGGTCGGAAAAACAATTTGAATCGATCCGTACCGCGCCAGTAGCGCCGAAAGATCATGCAAGCGCATTACTGAAAAGCCTGGGCGACCGGGCTTTTTGGAATGCCTGCCTACATCAGGCATATCAACCCTCATCCTGGACCGTCATTGCAGCAAACCGCTGCGTAATCCATTCATTCGACTCAATAGGTAAAACATGGACGTATTCAACAAAATCGTTGGCCCGCTGATGCTGGTCATGGCTCTGTCCGGCGCTGCGGGCAGCGCTACTGCCGCAAACCTCCTGGTCAACGGCAGCTTTGAACAACCGGGTTGCAGCGACAGTTGCATTCTGGACACGACGGCGAAAGCCAACTTCATCACCGGCTGGACGACCTTTCTGTCGGGCGCCGAATACTTCAACGTGCGCGCCTCGATTCCTGGCTCCGCCGCAGCGGAAGGCGCGGTGATTGTCGATCTGGCTAACAATGTTTATGGCAACGGCGGCGGCATTCAGCAGAACTTCGCCACCGTAGTAGGGGCCAAGTATCGATTGACCTTCAGCCTGGGCAACTCGGTGTACGCCAGCCGCTCCGGTGATGGTGTCGTGCAAGTGAAGGTCGCCGGTCAGACCGTCACCTTCAACACGCCAACGGTCAAGGGTAGCGTTGTCGAGTGGAACACTGTGACTTATGACTTCACAGCGACCACGGCCCAAACCACTCTGGCCTTCTCCAATGAGCAGAACCCGTACGTCAACTTCGCTTTCATCGACAACGTGATCGTTGAAAAGCTGTAGTTCTTCATCGATCAAAACCAGGCGGCTCATTTTCGAGAGGCCCATCTCATCGATCCCAAGGAGGCGGGACATGACAAACGAGCAACAAGCGTTGCTGGACATGCCGATCTGGCTCGTCATCCTCCTCGCGGTAGCGGGCGGGGTGTCCGGCGAAATGTGGCGCGCCGACAAGGAGGGCGCCCGTGGCTGGTCACTGCTGCGGCGCCTGGCCCTGCGGTCCGGGGCCTGCATGATCTGCGGCGTCTCGGCGATCATGCTGTTGTACGCCGCGGGCCTGTCGATCTGGGCCGCTGGCGCCTTTGGCTGCCTGACGGCGATGGCCGGGGCGGACGTGGCCATCGGGCTTTACGAACGCTGGGCCGCCAAGCGAATTGGCGTTTGTGAAGTGCCACCGCGCGATCCGTCTCAGGATCATTGAGCCTTCAATCTTAAGGAGCTTCATCCACTGTGCATACCGCACTGACCCGCAAGGACGCGGGTTTACCACGGCCAGTACTGTTCACTCAAACCCGCCACGGCGGGTTTTTTATTGCCCGGTGAAGAACCATGAAGATCACAGCCCTGATCACGCAACTGCGTGAGCAATGCCCAACCCTGGCCAATCGTGTGGCCGCCGGCATCGACCTCGCCACGCTGCAAGCCAACACCCCGTTGCAAACGCCTTGCGCCTATGTGGTGCCGATTGCCGATCTGGCCAGCAAAAGCGTGGCGCAAAACCTGATGCTGCAACCGATCCGCGACCGCGTCGAAGTCACCCTGGTGCTCGACACCACGGACGCCGTTGCAGCGCTGGATCAACTGCACGACCTGCGCGCCGAACTGTGGCGCGCACTGGTGGGTTTCAAGCCTGGTAACGACTACAGCGCCATCGCCTACGACGGCGGCGAACTGGTTTCCATCAACAGCAGCCGTGTGCTCTATCGCCTGCGCTTTTTCACCGAATTCCAGCTCGGCCGCAATTTGCCGGGGCAACCGGCGCAGAGCTGGCACGAGCGTGAACTGGACGGCTTGTCGTCCTTTACCGGGGTCACCGTGCGGGTCGATGCGATCGACCCGGCGGACCCCAATCTGCAACGCCCAGGCCCCGACGGGCGCCTGGAACTGACTTTCTCTGGAGACGTAACCCCATGAGCAAACGCATCACCGTGCTGCCGGCCCCGGGCCGTGCCGTGCCGGACCCGGAAGCGGGCGATCTGTTGCCCCTCGAAGGCCGTGAAGTGCCGGACAACGCCTGGTGGCGTCGACGTCTGGCCGATGGCGATATCACTACCAAAGCCGTGAAAGCGGCGAAACCACAGGGAGCCAAATAATGGCGATCGGATTCAGCAACATCCCCGCGGACATTCGTGTTCCGCTGTTCTATGCCGAAATGGACAACTCGGCCGCCAATAGCGCGTCGTCGGCGATGCGCCGCCTGATCGTCGCTCAGGTCAACGACAACATCGCGCCGGCCGATGTCGGCAAGCTGGTGCTGGTGTCCAGCGTGGCGTTGGCCAAAAGCATTGGCGGCCAAGGCTCGATGCTCGCCTCGATGTACGAAACCTGGCGCAAGACCGACCCGATCGGCGAGATCTGGTGCCTGCCGCTGCACAACACCGAAGGCAGCATTGCCAAAGGCGTGCTGACCCTGACGGGTGCGGCGACCCAAAGCGGCGTGCTCAACCTGTACGTCGGCGGCGTTCGCGTTCAGGCGGCCATCGTCAACGGCGCCACCGCGGCGCAAGCGGCCACCGCCCTGGCACTGAAAATCAACGCCAGCGCCGATCTGCCGGTCACTGCCGCAGCGGTCGAAGGTGTGGTCACCCTGAGCGCCAAATGGACTGGCGACAGCGGCAACGACATCAGCCTGCAATTCAATCGCCTGGGCAAGAGCAACGGCGAAGAAACCCCGGCCGGCCTGACCTCGGCGATCACCGCCATGACTGGCGGCGCCGGTGTGCCGGATCAAGTGGCTGCCGTGGCTGCGCTGGGCGATGAACCGTTCGAGTTCATCTGCATGCCGTGGTCGGATCTGTCGACGCTCAACACCTGGCAAGCCGTCATGGATGACAGCACCGGTCGTTGGTCCTGGGCCAAGCAATTGTTCGGTCACGTCTACAGTGCCAAACGCGGCACCGTCGGCACTCTGGTGGCGGCCGGTCAGGCGCGTAACGACCAGCACATGACCATTCAGGCGCTGGAACCGGGCGTACCGCAACCGTTTTGGGTACAGGCCGCGGCCCTGGCTGCGCGCACCTCGGTGTTCATCTCGGCCGACGCCAGCCGTCCGACCCAAAGCGGCAGCCTGCCAGGTCTCGACCCGGCTCCGGCGAGCGAGCGGTTCACCCTGACCGAGCGTCAGTCGCTGCTCAACTACGGCATCGCCACCGCGTACTACGAAGGCGGCTACGTGCGCATTCAGCGTTCGATCACCACCTATCAGAAGAACGCCTACGGCCAGGCAGACAACTCCTACCTGGACAGCGAAACCATGCACCAGTCGGCGTTCATCGTGCGTCGTCTGCAAAGCGTGATCACCAGCAAATACGGCCGCCACAAACTGGCCTCCGACGGCACCCGTTTCGGCGCCGGCCAGCCAATCGTTACCCCGAGCACCCTTCGCGGTGAGCTGATCGCCCAGTACGCCAAGCTCGAACTGGAAGGCCATGTGGAAAACGCCGAGCTGTTTGCCGAACACCTGATCGTCGAGCGCGACACCCAGGACCCGAGCCGGGTCAACGTGCTGTTCCCGCCGGACTACATCAACGGTCTGCGCGTGTTCGCGCTGCTCAACCAGTTCCGTCTGCAGTACGACGACGCAGCCTGATCGCTGCCTTTGACTGTATGAATTCGGCCCACCGCGCGTGGGCTTTTTATTTGAAGGGAGAAACACCATGGGTCAACTGATTGCGGGCACCTGCTACGTCAAAGTGGACGGCGCTCAACTGACCATCAACGGTGGCTGCGAAGCACCATTGATGGCCGTTAAACGGGAAACCGTCGTGCCGGGCTTCTACAAGGAAACCGACATCGCGCCGTCGTTCAAAGTGACGGCGCTGCACACTGCGGACTTCCCGCTCAAGCAACTGATCGCAGGCTCCGACATGACCGTCACCTGCGAATTCAGCAACGGCAAAGTCTATGTACTAGCCGGCGCTTATCTGGTGGAGGAGCCGGTATCCAAAGGCGATGACGCCACCATCGAACTGAAATTCGAAGGCATCAAGGGGACTTGGCAATGAGCAACGCCGTGAAGCTTCAAGTTGCGATCGAAGCCCACGGCGAGCCCTTGACCGAGCTCAACCTGCGCCGCCCGACGGTGCAGGAAGTGCGAGCGATCAAGGCGCTGCCGTACAAGATCGACAAGAGCGAAGAGGTCAGCCTGGACATGGACGTCGCGGCCAAATACATCGCCGTGTGCGCCGGCATCCCGCCGTCGTCGGTCAACCAGCTGGATCTGGCTGACCTCAATACGCTGAGTTGGGCCGTCGCGAGTTTTTTCATGAGTGCGGCATCGGAGCCATCACCGACCTGATCGCAGTCGCCTATGACCTGGCCTGGTTCTGGAAGGTTGACCCCGAACAGATGATGGCCAGGCCACTGGATGTGCTCCGCGAATCGCTGGAGCACGCGCAACGGATCAATGCGGTGCAGCAGGTGCAGTGATGGCAGACACACAAACGAAAGGGAAAACATCGGTGCTGCTCACGGGCATCGATGAACTGTCACCCAAACTCGGCGCCCTTCGGGAAAAAGTCGAGAGCTTCAAGAAAAACCTGGAGCAGACCGGCCTCGGCAAACTGGACATCAGCGGTCTGTTCAAGGGCGGTAGCGTGATCACGCCGTTCGTGGATGCAATCAAGGTGTCCGACGCGTTCAAGGGCAAATTGACCGAAGTCGGTGAAGCTGCCGAAGGCGTTGATTTGCCGAAAGCGCCGGTGAGCGCTACGCAAAACATGAATGTGTTCAGTCGCTCGATGGAGCAGGTATCGATCGCGGCCAACACGGCCTTGCAGCCTGCTGTCGCGACCGTAACGGCAGGTCTTCAACCGTTGTTGGCTGGATTTGGCAGCCTGCTTGATGACAACCCGAAATTGGTCGAAGGGTTGGCGGCAGGTGCCATCGCATTTTCGGCAATGCAAACGGCCGTGACTGGCGCGACGCAAGTGTTCGATCTGATGAGCATGGTGCTCAAGACCAATCCGATCATGCTGATTGCCATGGGCATTGCCCTGGCGGCCGGTGTGATCATTGCCAACTGGGAGCCGATTTCGACGTTTTTCGCCGGGCTCTGGCAAAAGGTTGTCAGTTTCTGGGCGCCGATCAGCGGAGTGTTTGCGGCAATTTTTGATCAAGTAAAAGCAGTCGTGAGTGCAGGATTCGACTTCCTCAAGGCGTGGTTTGCCTGGACGCCCTACGGAATGATCCTGAACAACTGGGGGGCCGTTGTCGGTTTGTTTGCGGCGATCTGGGATCTGCTTGTGGCACTGACTGTGCCGGTGAAGGAGAAACTGCGCAGCCTGTTCGACTGGGTGCCGCTGGACGCCATTGCCGCCGCTTGGGATCAGGTCCCTGCCATGTTCTCGGGCTACTGGGAGTCGATCAAGCTTGGAGCGCAGGCGTTCTTTTCCTACCTCAGCGGGCTGTTCACTTGGTCGCCCTTGGATGCACTGAGCGAAACATGGGCATCTGTGGTTCAGTTTTTCAGTGAAAAAGCGGAAAAGCTCCGGGCCATTCTGGCGCCCATCCAGGAGATGCTTGGCGGTAGCTTTGGTGGTTTTATCGCCCAAATTACCGGCAAGGTCGAAAGCTTCACCGAGGTGCAAAAGAAAACCAATGCTGAAGGCAAGGGTGAGTTTGCGCCGGCGGCGGCGTTCATCAATGCCGCTTCCGCGCAGTCTTCAAACCCACTGGCGACTCCCGGCAGTTTGCCGCTCAAGTCGTCGTTGTTGCAGCCCGGTTCTCTGACTCAAAACTCCAACGCCTTGATCCAACAAAGCGCCGCCAACAATCGCACGCAACTCGAAGGCGGCCTGACGGTTCGCTTCGAAAACGCGCCGGCCGGGCTGCGCACCGATCAACCGCAAACCAATCAACCGGGGCTGTCGCTCAACTCGCGCATCGGCTACCGCTCACTTTCCATGGGAGGCTCCAATGAGTTGGCGTGACCGTTTGTTGCCGGCGTCCTTTCGCGGTGTCGGTTTCTGGGTCGATCAGGCGAAAACCCCGGTCGGTAAAAAGGGCCAGTTGCACGAGTATCCGCAGCGGGACCTGCCGTTTTTCGAGGGCCTTGGCCAGCAGGCAAAGATCCACGATCTGACGGCGTTCATCGTCGGCCCCGATTGCCTGGAGCAGCGCGACAAGCTGCTCAAGGCGCTGGAGCAGGGCAGTGGTGAACTGGTGCACCCGTGGCTGGGGCGGATACAGGTCAAGGTCGGCGAATGCGACATGACCCATACCCGCCAGGACGGCGGGCTGGTGACCTTTACGCTGAAGTTTTACCCCGATGAGCCGCTGCCGTTTCCGACGGCCACGGTCAGCACGCAGAAGGTGCTGCTGGCCAAGGCCGATACCTTGCTGGGCTCGGCGGTGGCGCGTTTCGAACAGGCCATGACCCTGATCAAGGCCGCGCGAATCGGCATCGCCAATCTGCGCAACAGCCTGACCGGGGTGTATGACGTAATCAAGGAACAGCTCAAACCGTTGATCGAGCAATATCGGCAGATCACCGAGCTGGTCAAAGCGGTCAAGGAATTGCCCAAGGAAGTGGCGGCGGAATTCAAGGGCTTGCTCGGCGATATCAAATCGCTCAAGGACTTCGCGAAGGAGGGTTATCGTGGCGTGATTGCCGACGTGTCCCAACAGCTCGAAGCCATCCGCAAGGCCGATGCGCCGAAGCTCACCACCGGCAAGGACACCACAGCTGCAGCGCAAGCCATGGCCGATCTGGTGCAGGACACGCTGCTGGTCAAAGTGGCGCAATGGGTCGCCTCGATGCCGGTCGCGTCGACACCGGTGAAACTGTCGTCGACACCATCGCTGGAGCAGCAGGCGAACCTGCCGGTCACCCGGCAGGAAGTGCCGGTCACCGACGATTTGAAAGCACTGCAAAAGGCGCTGGTAGAGGCGACCAACCCGATGCTGGACAAGGCCGGTCCCGCGCATTATCAGGCCATCGACGATGTGAAGCAGGCGCTGCTTGCGCATCTCAAGGCAGTGGCGTCGTCGGGTGTACGACAGGTCAGCAAGTCTTTTCAGGAAAGCCTTCCGGCGCTGGTCGTGGCGTACAAGCAATTTGCCGATGCAACGCGGGTCACCGAAGTGATTCAGCGCAACGGGATTGCCCATCCGGGGTACGCGCCTAACGATGTGAAAGTCTCCGGGAAGTGAACCATGAACGAGATGGATAACCGCGTCACGTTGACGGTCGGCGGCCTGGAATACGGTGGCTGGAAAAGCGTGGAAATCACGGCGGATCTGGAGCGTCAGTTCCGCACCTTTAAACTCAACATCACCTGGCAATGGCCGGGGCAGACCGTGGACAAGCGGATCCAGCCCGGAGACGCCTGTGAAGTGCGCATCGGCCAGGATCTGGTACTGACCGGGTATGTGTTCAAGGCCCCGATCAGCTATGACGGGCGACAGATCAGCCTGAACATCGAAGGCAGTTCTTGTACTCAGGACCTGGTGGATTGCGCCGCGACCAACCGCCCGAATCAATGGCATGAGCAATCGCTGTTGAGCATCGTCGAAGCGCTGGCGATCACCTACAAGGTCTTTGTGGTCAGTGAAATTCCCGAGACCGCCCGGCTCAGCAGTCACACCATCGTGCCGGGGGAAACGGTGTTTCAATCCATCGACCGCTTGCTGACGTTATTCCGGGTGTTTTCTACCGATGATGCCCAGGGCCGGTTGGTGTTGGCCCGGCCTGGCAGTGGTGGCCGAGCCAGCGATGCGCTGGAGTTGGGCAAGAATATTCTGTCGGCCAACGCGCCGATGGATTACAGCCAGGTGTTTTCCGAATACCGGGTCATCGGTCAGCAAAAGGGCACGGACAAGAAGAGCGGGGCGGCAGTCAGCGAAGTTGAATCGGTGTCCGCCGACCTGAGCTACAAGCGTCGGCGGGTCACGGTGATCAATGAAGGCATGCAGATCAATCCCGATCTCGCCTTGCAACGGGCCAACTGGGAAAGCGCTACCCGCGTCGGCAAGGCCAAAACCACCACCTATCAGGTGCAGGGTTGGCGGCAATCGAACGGCGATCTGTGGCGTCATAACACGTTGGTGCGGGTCAAGGATCCGGTACTGGGGTTCGATGACGACATGCTGATTTCCAAGGTGACCTACTCGCTGTCGGCGCAAGGCTCGGTCACCACCCTGCAAGTTGCACCGCCGCATACCTTCGACGCCAACCCCGAGCCCCCGAAGAAAACCTGATAGCCCCTTAAAAGATCGCAGCCTTCGGCCTCGCTCCTCCAAGGAATTCAACATGAGCCTACTGACACGACTCCTGGCGCGCGGCACTGTCGTGCTCGCCAACTCGGCCACCAAGCTTCAATCGCTGCAAATGCGCCTCACCGCCGGCGAAGTGAACGACGACATGGAGCACTTCGAACCCTACGGTTTCACCAGTAACCCGCTGGCCGGCGCCGAAGGTATCGCCACGTTTCTGGGCGGTGATCGCTCCCACGCCATCGTGCTGGTGGTCGCCGACCGTCGCTATCGCCTCCAGTCCCTGGCCGCGGGAGAAGTGGCGATCTACACCGACGAAGGCGACAAGATCCACTTCAAGCGCGGGCGGATCATCGACATCGAAACCGCCACCCTGAATATCCGCGCCAGCAGTGCAGTCAACTTCGACACACCCGTGATCAACCAGAGCGGAAAAATCGTTTCCACCGGCGATCAAGTTGCCGGCGGCATCAGCCAGATCAAACACGTGCACGTCGGCGTGCAAGCGGGCAACGGCCAGAGCGGCGCACCGGCGGGAGGGCAGTGATGTTGATCAGCCAGAACCTCCACGCCGCACTGACTCGCGCAGTGTTGATCAGCCTGTTCACCTGGCGCCGTGCTGCCGATGACGATGCCCTCGACGACGAAGAGCGTTTCGGTTGGTGGGGCGACAGCTTTCCTACGGTGGCCGACGACCGCATCGGTTCGCGGCTGTGGCTGCTGCGCCGGGTCAAGCTGACCCGCCAGACCCAGATGGACGCCGAGTTCTACGCCCGCGAAGCCCTGCAATGGCTGATCGACGACGGCCATTGCAGCGCCATCGACATCATCAGCGAACGCCTCGACGCCCAGCGCCTGAACCTGCGCACGGTCCTGACCCTGGCCGACGGCGAACGCCTGGACATCAACCCCGATAACAGTTGGCAGGTGATCTATGCCGTTTGAAACCCCTTCGCTGCCGGTGCTGATCAAGCGCACCCAAAGCGACCTGGCCAGCGATTCGCTGCGCCAGTCCGATGCGCAAGTGCTGGCCCGCACCCTCGGTGGCGCCGCCTACGGCCTGTATGGCTACCTGGACTGGATCGCCGAGCAGATCCTCCCGGACAAGGCGGATGAGTCGACCCTGGAACGGATCGCCGCACTGCGTTTGAACCAGCCGCGCAAATCCGCACAAGCGGCCAGCGGCAGCGTCAGCTTTACCGCCAGCGCCGGTGCCGTGCTGGATGTCGACACCCTGCTGCAATCAAGCGACGGTCGCACCTACAAAGTGACCGCCGCGCGCACCACCAACAACGGCCTCAACAGCACCACCATCGCCGCGCTCGAAGCCGGTAGCCTGGGCAATGCCGAGGCCGGCTTGACGTTGATACCGGTGCAGCCGATTGCGGGGATCGTCGGCAATAGCTTTACCGTACTGGCGCCGGGGCTCAACGGTGGTGTGGCGCGGGAAAGCCTGGAGTCACTGCGCTCGCGGGTGATTCGCTCCTACCGCATCATCCCCCACGGCGGTTCGGCCCAGGACTATGAAACCTGGGCCCTGGAATGCCCTGGTGTGACCCGCGCCTGGTGCCGTGGCGGTTTGTTGGGGCCGGGCACGGTCAGCCTGTTCATCATGCGTGACGACGATCCGCAGCCGGTGCCGAATGACGAACAACTGGCCGAAGTCCAGGCCTACATCGAGCCTCTGCGCCCGGTCACCGCCGAGGTGCATGTACAGCGGCCGGTTCAGGTACCGGTCGTCTATCACCTCAGCGTGAGTCCCGACACCACGGCAGTCCGTGCGGCAGTCGAGGCGCAATTACGTGACCTGCATAACCGTGAAGCCGACCTCGGCCAGAAATTGTTGATCAGTCACATCCGTGAAGCCATCAGCAGCGCCAGTGGTGAATACGACCACTCACTCACCTCGCCCGTCGCCGATGTCCCTGCCAACAAAAACGAATTGCTGACGTTTGGAGGTTGCGTATGGGGGGCATAAGAACCGCCGCGCAATACCACGCCCAACTGCGCAGCCTGCTGCCCAGTGGGCCGGCCTGGGACCCTGAACAAGTTCCTGAACTCGAAGAAGTGCTCGAAGGCGTGGCACAGGAGCTGGCCCGCCTCGACGCCCGCGCCGCCGACCTGCTCAACGAAATGGACCCGGCTGGGGTCAGCGAACTGGTGCCCGATTGGGAGCGGGTAATGAACCTTCCCGACCCATGCCTGGGCGCCACGCCACTGTTCGATGACCGCCGCCTGGCCGTGCGCCGGCGACTGCTCGCGGTCGGCAGTCAAGCCGTCGGTTACTACCTCGAGATCGCGAAAAGCCAGGGTTACCCGAGCGCCACCATCACCGAACTCGAAGCCCCGCGCATGGGCCGCTCGCGTTTCGGTGCGGCCCACTGGGGCACTTGGGAAGCGCAGTTCATGTGGACGCTGAATACCGGTGGGCGATTGCTGTTGGGACGACGTTTTGGGGCGAGTTACTGGGGCGAGCGTTTCGGCGTGAATCCGGGCTCGGCACTGGAGTGTTTGATCCACCGCAGCGCACCGGCACATACCAAGGTGCACATCAATTATGACTAGGGAGTAGAGGGATGGACTATCCGAAGAGTGTGCCCAGCGCCGGGTTGGTGAATGGGAAGTTTGTGGATGAGAACCCGCTGACCGGGACGCCGGGGTCGTTGATTCCGGCGGAATGGGGGAATGGGGTGACGCAGGAGATTGTGAACGTCATCAAGGCAGGGGAATTGACCCCGGATGAGGCGAAAAGCGACCAGTTGCTGCAAGCAATTCAAACGGTCACCGCCAAGGGCTGGAATCAGGATCTGGCTCTGCCCCTAACGGCCTTGCCATTGCCGACGGTGGCGACATCTGATGCCCGCTTGCCGGTAACGCCGGCTGCGGTTTCGACCGGCGGTGGCAAGGTTTCGATTCCGGCTGGTGTGTACATCAGTCTCGGTCAGGAAGTCGTGGCCGGGCAGTTGGGGCGTTCTCGTACATTTGTGACCACAGCCTGGAGCAGCCTGGATTTGTTGGCTAACGCGGGTTACTTCCTGAGAGCGCAAGTGATAGGGGGAGTGCTGACGTTCTATACGCAGCGAGGAACAATCTATGACGCTGCTCCCGAAGGATTGAAAGGTACTGTCAATGGTGGGGCTGGTGGAGGCTTTCAGTCTACGCCGCTGGATATTTGCATCGCCTGGATCGCGACCGGAGCCCCTGGTACGACGCCAACAATACGACAGATGTATAACCGCAACCGGTTGTCATGGACTCAGACGGTGAATGGTAGCGGCGTGGTTTATCTGCCGCTGGACCCTCATGCGCGTGCAGCACGTCTGGTGGTGGGTAACCCGACTCCCCATCCCACAGCTATTACCAGTGTGTCCTTTGCGCCGGGCGGATGGCTAGGCGGCAACTATTGCTATCTGAATCCAACCGTCAACTATTCCAATAACTGGGATGGCTGGGGAACGGCAGGGGCTTCTGTTGGCATCTTTACCAGCAACGTCGTTAACGACACGACGGTTTCTTCACTGACCGCAAGTTTCGATCACTCGGAGCTGCGCTCGCTTTGGCAGGTTTATCAAGCCGAGCATACGTACGGCGCCAGTAATGCGAGCAGTGATGAGTTGCTTTTTGGTATGGGTCTCAAGGCCTTTTCTCAAGCTGACTATGCAAACGGTATTGCGATCAACTTTGCGGCGGCGGTTAACGTACTTGTGTCTTGGGAGTTGATTCGATGAACGTTATTCAAGAGCTTCATCAGTTCGAGGACGGTCTGCGTCCCGCACAACCTTCTGCCGCCCATGACTGGGACGGTGAAAAATGGCTGCTGGACGCCGCGAAAGTTGCTCAGCTGGAACAGCAGGAAGCCGAACGCCTGTGCGCCAAAGTCGATGCCGCCGCAGACAGTGCTCGCACCGCTCTGGCCGGTGATCCACTCAAAGCCATGGAATATGCCCAGGCGGCCGCTGACGCCCAAGCCTTTCAGGACGCCGGCTACCCGAAAAAGGACGTGCCGCTGGCTGTGTCTGCTTGGGTTGTTAAAGGCCGGACGGCCAAGCAGGCCGCCGAGCAGATCTTGAGTAAAGCCGCAGAGCTCAGCGACCAATTGCTGACCCTGCGCACACTGCGCCTCAAGGCCAAAACGCAAATCCGCGCGCACGCGGCCAAGGGCAAGATGGATCAGGCCCGCAGCGTGGGCGATGAAGCGTTGGTGGCTATTCGCGAATTCATCAGCGACCCGGCTGACTAGGCGAGAACCATTCAATTCCCCTGTTCAGGCCCTCGTACTCGTGGGTTTTTCTTGCAAAAAAAAATTGTGGACGCGATTGCACCACTAAACCGCGTCGACACGGACCATTTGTTATGTCAGAGGAACGATATGGATTATCCAAAAAGTGTCCCCAGCGTTGGCTTGGTAGACGGGCGGTTTGTGGATGAAAATCCGGTGGCCGGAACACCCGGTTCATTGATCCCGGCGGTCTGGGGAAATGCCGTTACCGAGGAGGTACTTGGCGTTATCACCGGTGCAGGTTTGGCGCCGATGGAAGGGAACAACGGGCAGTTGCTCAAGGCTCTGCAGGTACTGATGGCGATGGCAAGCCCTATGCGTTCATCGATCATCAATTTATCGGCTTCCAAGGCATTGACCGGCGACGATCTTGGGCTCGTACTGGTCAACGCTGCAGTCGGAGCTACGACAGTCAGTTTGCCTACGGCCAACGCGGCACTTGGTATCCGTGATGTCATTGTCCGACGGGTCGATAACACCAGCGCGCGCCTTGTTGTACAGGCCAGCGGAACGGACAAAATCAAGTTTCACACGCACTTGTCTCAAGGGGGATATCAATTTCTGGTGCTGATGGGCGCTGGAGACTGGTGGCACCTGCGCAGTGACGGCGCTGGAAGCTGGTGGCCTATAGGACGCTTCGATAGCACGCCGCTTGGTCGTCCGGTCTTTGAGACAACGTCCCTGTTGAATCCGGGTGGCTACGGACCTTTGAGCAGCACTGTCTTCGCTCGTACGGATTGGCCTTGGTTATGGGATCACGCGCAGCAATCCGGATTCATAACGACGGAGGCGGCTAGGGTCGGATCTGAAGGAGGCTGGACCAGCGGTGATGGAATACTGACATTCCGCGGCCCGGAAGGGCGCGGAGAATTCATCAGAGTTGTTGACGAGGGTCGCAGTGTTGACCCAGGTCGAATGGCTGGTAGTTGGCAAGTTGATACATTGAAGTCACACAGACATGAACTAAAAAGCGACATGTTGGGTGTTCCCTCAGGTGCCGGGTCAGTCGCTCCCGATGCTCTATTCAATCAAGGTTCGAGCAGTCTTGGTTTTACCGAAGTTACCGGTGGTGTTGAAACACGCCCGCGAAATATCGCCTACCCTGGCAGAATAAAACTCATCTGAAATCAATTTTGGTCTGAGTTTGTTAATGGATGTTCAAAGTTTTTCAATAGAGGTATTTATGTTTTATTATTATGTAAATGAAACAACGCAGGAAATTGTCGGTCCGGTGGAGTTGCCGGAGATCCCCGGTATGGGCGTTGTCTTGCCAGGCAATGCCATAGAGTTGCCGGAAGCATTGCCGGCCGCCGAAGCGGGTTACGTATGGGTTTGGCGTAACGGTGTCGCTTTGCAATTTATCGATTTACGCAACCGCCTGGTGTATCGCAAAGACACAGGCGGTCCTCAATATTGGTACGAATTGGGTCCGTTGCCTGACTATCTGACTATCAAGCCTCGCCCCGGCGAATACTATGTTTGGCTGAATGATGACTGGGCGCTGGACTTGGCTGCCGAACGAGCAGGCAAAACCGCTCAAGCCGGCGTCGAGCGAGACAATCGTCTACGTGAGGTGGTTATTCGCGTTGCACCGCTGCAATACGCCTATGAACTGGGTGAGGCTACTAATGTTCAACTGGCTACTCTGCAAGAATGGAAACGCTATACGCTCAAGTTGATGAACATTGAACAGCAACCGGATTTTCCACGGATCATTGAATGGCCGGCTTCGCCTGTCAGCATCGTAGTCGTATAAGCCCCCAAACTTACTAATAACTGGAAGTGCTGCCTTGTGTTGCCAGCACGCGGCTGCCTGCAAAATACCAACGGAAGGATATACCGTGGACTATCCCAATAGCGTCCCCAGCGCCGGACTGGTGGACGGCAAGTTTGTCGATGAAAACCTGATCACGGGGACTCCGGGCTCTTTGATCCCTGCCAGCTGGGGCAATGGTGTCACTCTGGAGTTGTTGAAAGTCATCGAGGCTGCCGGCATCAATCCATCAGAGGCGAGTAACGATCAACTCTTAACGGCGTTGCGCAGTAACAAGCTGTTTGTGACCGCGCCACAGTTCGACAGTGATCAGTCGGTCGCCACCACTGAATTCGTGACCCGCAGCGGTCTACAGTTTTCAGGTTTCAACGCCTTTCCCGCGAGCGCAACGTTGACCGCAGCCAGCGTGGGTGGGGTGGCGAGTTTTGCCAGTGCCACGCCGATCACGGCGACGTTGCCATCCATCAATGGGCTTGCCCATGCCAGCACGATCCATGTCATCAACGCCGGAAACGGTGTGCTGACCATCAACCCGGCTGGCGCCGAAGTCATCGAGACCTGTAACGGCACATTCGGGCCGGTCAAGCTTGGCCTCGGTGATTCCGCGCACTTCATCAAGCTGAGTAGCGAGTGGCGCCTGTATGGGGGCTCGGTCAGCGATAAGTACGCTTCGTCCTTCTCCGGCGTCTACGGCAACGTCGGTTACCAGAAGTATCCCAGTGGCAACATTGAACAATGGGGCGTTGGCACCACGGATGCCAATGGCGATGTCTATGTCACTTTCCCGATCTCGTTCCCGACGTCTTTTTCTTCGCTCGTGGCCACCCATGTGGGGGGCGACGGTGCGATGGTCATCCTGGTTGGGGGTACCGGGACCAAACAGGGCTGTCGCCTGAAAGTCCGGAATTTTTCCGGTCAGTCGCAGGCGGGATGGAGTGTGAATTATTTTGCGAAGGGCTATTGAATGAACGCGTTCAATGTTTTGTTTAGCGCCAATACCCGGGGCGTCTATGTGCCGGGTATCAACACTTCGGACATCCCCGACGATGTCATCGAGATTCCACAGGCGTACTGGGTATCGCTGCTCCAGCAACTGGCAGTCACCCCGAAAATGATTGCGGTAAATACCGATAACGGATTTCCAGTCTTGGTCGATCCGCCGCCGCTCGCGCCTGACGAAGCGGCCAAAATCGAGCGCCTTTGGCGTGATAGCCAGTTATCGGTCACCGATAGCATGGTCGCTCGTGACAGGGACGAACTGGAGGACGGCGGCGGCACGACGTTGACCACCGAACAATACGCCGAGTTGCAGGCTTATCGCCGTGCACTTCGGGATTGGCCGCAAGATTCGTTTTTTCCTTTCACTGAACATCGACCCACTGCGCCACTTTGGCTGAGTGGATATCTTTGAGATGAGCCACGCACTTGTCGGTGCCAGCACGGGACGACCCTTTTGGGGAGCTATATGACCGTTACACAACAGCAACTACAAAGCATCATGCCCGACGCCCGCTCCCAAGCGGGCGTTTTCATTTCCGCCCTCAACACCGCCATGTCCCACCGCAACATCAACACCCCGAAGCGCATCGCCGCCTTTCTCGCGCAAGTCGGCCATGAGTCGGGACAGTTGCAGTACGTACGCGAACTGGGCAGCACGCAATACCTGAGCAAATACGACACCGGCACCCTGGCCGCCCGTTTGGGCAACACTCCGGAACCCGACGGCGATGGTCAAGAATACCGTGGCCGAGGCCTGATCCAGATCACCGGGCGTAACAACTACCGCCAATGCAGTTTCGGTCTGTTTGGCGATGAACGTTTGTTGGCGTTGCCTGAATTGCTGGAGCAACCGCAATGGGCGGCCGAGTCAGCCGCCTGGTTCTGGGAGCAGAATGGCCTGAATGAATTGGCCGATCGCGACCAGTTCAATAGCATCACTCGTCGTATCAACGGCGGGCTGAACGGTTTACAGGATCGCCTGGAAATCTGGGCGCGGGCGAGGGCGGTGCTATGCCAGTCCTCGGTCTGATCAGTTGGCGATTGATCGGTCTGCTGGTGCTGGCCGGTTGTTCGGCGGCGCTGGCCTGGCAGTTTCAGGATTGGCGCTACGGCCGGCAACTGGCGGAACAGGCCAGGCTGCAGGCCGAGACCCTGAATCAACTGACTCTGGCGACCGCCACCGAGCAACAGGCCGAACAAAACAGGCGTCTGGCCCTGGAGCAGCGATTGTCGGCCAGTGAACAAACCCATTATCGAGCGCTTAGCGATGCCGAACGTGATCAAGGTCGCCTGCGCGATCGTCTTGCCACTGCTGATGTGCGCCTGTCAGTCCTCCTCGATGCCCATGACGCTGCCTCAACCTGTGCAGTGCCAGCCGCCTCCGGCACCGGCGGCGTGGATCATGGCGCCGCGCGAGCCCGACTTGACCCGGCGCATGCTCAACGAATTATCGCCATCACCGACGCCGGTGATCGCGGACTGATTGCCTTGCAGGCCTGTCAGGCCTACGTCAGAGCCCTCGCTCGCTAACATTTTGATCGATCCTGAACCTTGCAAGCGTGATCTGCTCGTGTACGGTAGTGCTCATTCCGCTCGATCAGGAGAGAGCCGTGAAAGATATTACTCAGCTGGCCGCTGAACTTGGCAGGCGCTTGCAGGTTCTCAATGCCCACGTCACCACTGCCGAATCCTGCACCGGGGGCGGGATTGCCGAGGCGATCACCCGCATTCCGGGGAGCTCGGCGTGGTTCGAGGCCGGTTATGTCACCTACTCAAACCGTCAGAAAACCCAGCAATTGAATGTCCCGGCCGAGTTGTTTTCAACCGTCGGGGCGGTCAGTCGCGAGGTGGTCGAGGCCATGGTCCGAGGTGCACAGGAAAAAAGCCGGGCGCGGTTTGCCGTGGCGGTCAGCGGTGTGGCGGGGCCGGATGGCGGTTCGCCGAACAAGCCCGTGGGCACGGTGTGGCTGGCCTGGGGCGTCGGTGAGCAGGTGTTCAGCGAGGTCCAGCACTTTGTCGGTAACCGTGATGAGGTCCGCCGACAAACGGTGAAGGCCGCGCTAGAGGGGCTGCTGCGGCATGCCGCTGGAGAAATCTCAAATCAGGGGTAGGCGATCCTGAAACGCTGTGGAATAATACTGGCTACTTATACAGGTGTTGGCCGTCAGGCCTTATTGATTACGTGAGGACTTTAATGGACGACAACAAGAAGAAAGCCTTGGCTGCGGCCCTGGGTCAGATCGAACGTCAATTCGGCAAGGGTGCCGTAATGCGTATGGGCGATCAGGACCGTCAGGCGATCCCGGCCATTTCCACTGGCTCTCTGGGTCTGGACATCGCGCTCGGCATTGGCGGTCTGCCAAAAGGCCGTATCGTTGAGATCTACGGTCCTGAATCCTCCGGTAAAACCACCCTGACACTGTCGGTGATCGCCCAGGCTCAAAAAGCCGGTGCGACCTGCGCATTCGTCGACGCCGAACACGCCCTCGACCCTGAGTACGCCGGCAAACTGGGCGTCAACGTCGACGACCTGCTGGTTTCCCAGCCGGACACCGGCGAGCAGGCCCTGGAAATCACCGATATGCTGGTGCGTTCCAACGCCGTTGACGTGATCATCGTCGACTCCGTGGCCGCTCTGGTGCCAAAGGCTGAAATCGAAGGCGAAATGGGCGACATGCACGTGGGCCTGCAAGCCCGTCTGATGTCCCAGGCGCTGCGTAAAATCACCGGTAACATCAAGAACGCCAACTGCCTGGTGATCTTCATCAACCAGATCCGCATGAAAATCGGCGTGATGTTCGGCAGCCCGGAAACCACCACCGGTGGTAACGCGCTGAAGTTCTACGCATCGGTTCGTCTGGACATCCGTCGTACTGGCGCGGTGAAAGAAGGTGATGAAGTCGTCGGTAGTGAAACCCGCGTCAAAGTCGTGAAGAACAAGGTGGCTTCGCCGTTCCGTCAGGCCGAGTTCCAGATTCTTTACGGCAAGGGCATCTACCTCAACGGTGAGATGATCGACCTGGGTGTGCTGCACGGTTTCGTCGAGAAGTCCGGTGCCTGGTACGCCTACAACGGCACCAAGATCGGTCAGGGCAAGGCCAACTCGGCCAAGTTCCTGGCAGATAACCCGGAAATCGCCGCGACCCTTGAGAAGCAGCTGCGCGACAAGCTGCTGACCCCAGCACCGGACGTCAAGGCTTCGGCCGTCAGAGAGACCGAAGACGACTTGGCTGACGCTGATATCTGATCGATCCGATGACCGCCGTACTAGATACACTCGTCGCGGTGCGGCGAACCGCAATGGACCTGCTCGCGCGACGCGAGCACGGTCGAGTCGAGCTGACGCGTAAACTGCGTCAGCGCGGCGCCCCCCCTGAAATGATCGACACAGCACTCGACCGCTTGACGGAAGAGGGCTTGTTGTCCGAATCCCGTTACCTCGAAAGCTTTGTTTCCTACCGTGCCCGTTCCGGTTATGGCCCTTTGCGCATTCGCGAAGAGCTGAGCCAGCGTGGCCTGCAACGTATCGACATCGAGCTTGCCTTGCGCGAGAGTGGTATCGATTGGCAGGAGCAACTGGAAGACACCTGGCGGCGCAAATTTTCCGGGCATTTACCGATAGACGCCCGGGAACGTGCCAAACAGGGCAGGTTCCTGAGTTATCGGGGATACTCCATGGAAATGATCAGCCGCTTGTTCAGCGGCCGAGGGATGGACGATTAACTGGAACGGCTCGCTATTTCGATAGCGGGCCGTTTTTTTGCTTCACGTTACCTTGGACGGTTCCCGCGTGCGTTGTTGCGGCTGGGGGTTGGATTGGGCCCAGTTTTCTGGAAGGTTGATGTAATCCACCAATTCCCGCAGACGGCCATGATCACGAGCGTTGAAGGTGAAGGACAGTCGCGTCAGATGGCTGAACTGTGCTTCGTCATGCTCTTCGCCGATGTAGGCGTGCTGATGGAAATGATCGCTCAGGCATAAGTCGGCAAATGCTTCTTGCATGTGTTCGAGTGCCCGATCCTTGAGTTTGTGATTCATTCGAATCACGAATTGATGCTTGAGCCAGCGGCTGGAGTGGAAGTTACTGTAGAACTGGTTGATCTGCTCCACGGCCTCTTCGACGCTGTAGACCAGGCTCAGCAGCTTCATGTCGGTCGGCAGGATGTAGCGATTTTCCTCCAGTTGATGGTGAATGAAATCCAGCGCGCCTTGCCAGAACCTGCCTCCCGGCACATCCAGAAGCACCACGGGCACCAATGGGCTTTTACCGGTCTGGATCAGGGTCAGCACCTCCAGTGCTTCGTCCAGCGTACCGAAACCGCCTGGGCACAGGACCAGCGCATCAGCCTCCTTGACGAAGAACAGCTTGCGGGTAAAGAAGAAGTGGAAGGACAGCAGGTTGGTGGTGCCGTTGACGGTGGGATTGGCATGCTGCTCGAAGGGCAGGGTGATATTGAATCCCAGGCTGTGCTCCAGGCCGGCACCTTCATGGGCCGCCGCCATGATGCCGCCGCCGGCACCGGTGATGACCATCAGGTCCGAGCGCGCCAGGGCGGCGCCCAGTTCTCGGGCCAGACCATATAGCGGGTGTTCTATCGGCGTGCGTGCCGAGCCGAAAACGGTAACTTTGCGCCGTCCCTTGAACTGCTCCAGCACACGGAAAGAGTGTTCGAGTTCACGCAGGGTTTGCAGGGTGATCTTGGCATTCCAGCGGTTGTGATCTTCCTGAGCCATGCGCAGCACGGTCAGGATCATGTCGCGGTAAATCGGGATGTTGGGGCTGTTGGGTGAAACCAGGTTGAGTTGTTCTTCGACCTTGCTGGTGAGGTCGTGGCCGCTTTCTTGAAAATGACGGCTCAGTAGGTCATTCGGTTGGTAAGGCATTCAACTTCTCCTTCTGCACAGAACCCTCGGCCCGACAAAACAATCGTCGGCGCCGCGACACCCCTTGTGTCGCCGTCTGCCCAAGCCCATGCCTGGGCGCTCTACCTGACTCGATTGCGATCGAGCCATCCATACGGGCTCTGCTTATCCCTTGAATGAAAGAAACGTTCGCACAATAAGACACCGTAATGGGCAGCCCCTTTTCTGCCCTCAAAAAAACAACATGAACACTTTGAATTTAGACCCTCGCAACGATTTGCGCTGGCTTGATCATTGCGCCGCAAAGTCTTTCCTGGCAACCGCTTATTGACGATTTGCAAGGTGCTTTCACCGCTCGTCTGAACGCAAGCCGCATGTCCTGCGCTCTGATTTACTAAGTTACAGGCGTGACACGACAATTTTGCGTCAACGGCAGGACGCAACATTCAAGCAATTCAGGGATTTATCGCATGATCAATGGCGATCAATGCATGCAGGGAGGCGGGAAACCATGCCCAGAGTGACTCTGGAGATCGATGCGCAACTGTATCGATTGCTGAAAGCATCGGCCGAGACCCATCATTTGAGTTTCGAAGAAGAGTGTTGCCGACGTCTGGAGGGTGGGGAGCGACGCTCGCGTTACTTGCAGGCGCTGTTGGCAGAGCTGCGCGCCGAGGATGAACAGCGGCGCGCGAATGCCAAGTAATTATTTCTTCTTCGCGGGAGTCTCTTTCGGGCAATCCGAGTCCTGGAAGCTTGCGGAGCCGACCGGACGGTTGGTTTTCACCTCGGTGAAGTCGTAACGCATGATCGCGCCCTTGGCCATCAGCTTGCGGAACCCTGGGTTTCTGCATACGGAAGCGCCAAGCTGGAAGTACACCGCTTTGGGATCGGCGCGCATTTTTTCGGCGTGGCTGCTTTGTACGCTCAAGTGGTTGATCAGCACTTTTCCTTCAGCGGTGTAGCCCTGATCAAGAATGTCTTCGTTGATCGCCCGTGGAGTGCCAACGCTGCTTTGTACGGCGACGTTTCGCAGCTCTCTGTTGAGATTCTGCTCACTCAAGGATGCAGCCTGAGCGCTAAAGGACGACGCCAGCAAAATGGCAGCGGTGGGAACGATAAGGCGCAGCATGAAACTCTCCTGGTTCAGTGACTGGTGGTTCGACCAGGCACATGACTGTGCGTTCAGTGGCGGCGAATTATAGGGGAGGAGTCCCGGACGGTACAGGCTTGCGCCGAACCCTCTGGTAAACTGCCGGCACTTTTTGCCTTGCCGAGTGTTTTTTGTGTCGATTTTCCTTACCTGTCGGCGTCGCCAGCGATGAGTCAGACCCTTGTGCATTTTTCGAAGAACGCCGTCGCCCGCTTGCGCGATGAGCGCGAAGAGGCGGGCATCAAGCCGATTCAGGCCCGTGGCTGGCGGGCAACCCGTTGCCGTGCCTGCCGCGTGATCGAGAGCCATTGTCTGTGCGCCTGGCGCCCGCAGGTCGAAACCCGCAGCGGCGTGTGCCTGATCATGACCAATAAAGAAGTGTTCAAGCCGAGCAATACCGGTTGGCTGATCGCCGATGTGGTGCGCGACAATCATGCATTCATCTGGTCGCGCACCGAGATTGATGCGCAACTGCTGGCGCTGTTGGCCGATCCGCAATGGCAGCCGTACCTGGTGTTTCCGGGCGAATACGTCGAACCCGAGCGAGTTACCCACAGTGTCGCAGTCGATAGCACCAAGCGCCCGCTGTTCATTCTGCTGGACGCCACCTGGACCGAAGCCCGGAAGATTTTCCGAAAAAGCCCTTATTTTGATGGGTTGCCGATTCTGAGCCTGCTCCCCGAGAAGCTTTCACGCTACCGATTGCGCAGGTCCACGCGCAGCGAGCACCTGTGCACGGCCGAAGTGGCCGCGCTGTGCCTGGATCTTGCTGGCGATACAGACGCTGCATCGGCACTGGACGCCTATTTTGATGTGTTCAGCCAGCATTACCTGGACGCTAAACATCAGCTGGATATGAATGTTGAAACACCGGCCCACGCCGAGCTGATGCCCTTCGTACAGCACGCGGCGCCCGTTGTCGGCTGAACGTCGCCCATACTGCAAGGAACGAGACCCGTTGGCCGCGCCATGCAACTTGACCACCCCGGCTTCGCTGGGCATGCTTGGCGCCGATTAGGGCGCGGCCACGGTTTGATACGCCGTATTTCTTACGTGAAAGTCACGTGATTGGCGTTGAACGTGCCCTGTTGGTGCCGCTGCGTGGCGGCACCTCGAGTTGTTTTGGCGAGGCCTGAATGCATCGGGCGTCCCACAAAAAAACAGGATCATTTGAAAAATGGCCACATACGAAATCCTGATTGCCGATGACCACCCTCTTTTTCGTAGTGCCTTGCATCAAGCATTGACCCTGGGCCTGGGCCCGGATGTCCGGCTGGTGGAGGTGGCGAGCATTGCCGAGCTGGAAAGCCGTCTGACCGAAAAGGCCGATTGGGACCTGGTGTTGCTGGACCTGAACATGCCAGGGGCTTACGGTTTTTCCGGGCTGGTGCTGTTGCGCGGTCAGTACCCGCAGATTCCGGTGGTGATGGTGTCGGCGCAGGAAGAAGCGTCGATCATGGTGAAGTCCCGTGAGTTCGGCGCAAGCGGTTTCATTCCCAAGTCCAGCGACCTGAGCGTCATTCAAAAAGCCGTGCGCGCAGTGCTCGATGGTGACGTTTTCTGGCCGCCACAGGCCTTCGAGGCGGTCAGCGTCTCCGACGAAGCCAAGGCGGCCAGCGAAGGCCTTGCCAGCCTGACGCCCCAGCAGTTCCGGGTGTTGACCATGGTCTGTGAGGGTTTGCTGAACAAGCAGATTGCTTACGAATTGAGCGTGTCCGAAGCGACGATCAAGGCCCACGTCACCGCGATTTTCCGTAAGCTGAATGTACGGACCCGGACTCAGGCGGCGCTGCTCTTGCAACAACTTGAGTCAATTTCGAGCCACTAAGGTGTTATGTATTCACGCTTTTTTGACTTTGCTTAATCTAGCTTTCCCACTCCTTTTTGGTCAGTTGCTTACTCTATGTCACCTTTCAAAGGCCAGACCGGCCTAAAACGCATCCTCAACGCCTCCGGCTATTCCTTTGACGGCCTGCGCGCGGCCTTCACTGGCGAGGCGGCCTTCCGGCAACTGGTGTTGCTCAATGCCATCCTGATTCCGCTGTCGTTCTTCCTGAATGTCAGCCGTGTCGAGCAGGCGCTGCTGATTGCAGTCTGCCTGTTGGCGTTGATCGTCGAATTGCTCAACTCGGCGGTCGAAGCGGCCATTGACCGCATTTCCCTGGAGCGGCACCCACTGTCCAAGAACGCCAAGGACATGGGCAGTGCCGCTCAACTCGTGGCATTGAGCATGATCGCGCTGGTATGGGCGGTGATCCTGCTTTAAGCGATGGCAGGCAGAACGATCTCGTCGCTGCGCTGAACCCCGGCGGTGAAGGCGCGGCACAGTTCGAGGAACTCGCGCATCGCCGATGTCTGATATTTCTGTTTGTGCCAGATGAAATAGAACTGCCGCGCCAGGTCCAGGTCCGGTGTTTCTACCGGCACCAGGCTGCCGCGACGAAAAGCATCACGTAGCGCCAGGCGCGAAATGCAGCCAATCCCCAAACCCGACTCCACCGCGCGCTTGATCGCTTCGGTGTGTTCCAGTTCCAGGCGAATGTTCAGCGCGCTGCGGTGGTGACGCATGGCCTGGTCAAAGGTCAGCCGCGTGCCCGAGCCTTGTTCTCGGAGAATCCACGCCTCATGACTCAGCTCCTCCATGGTGGCAATACCGCGTTGAGCCAGCGGATGCTGGGGCGCGCAGAACACCACCAGTTCATCTTCGACCCAGCTCTGCACTTCGATGTCCGGATGGCTGCAGTCGCCTTCGATTAGACCCAGATCAATTTCATAGTGAGCCACTTGTTGCACGATGTTGGCAGTGTTCTGCACATGCAGCTTCACCTGGCTTTCCGGATGACGCTGCATGAAGCTGCCGATCAGCAGGGTAGCCAGGTAATTGCCGATGGTCAGGGTCGCACCGACCGCCAGAGAGCCGAAACCGGACTTGCCGTTGAGCAAGTCTTCGATTTCCTTGGCCTGATCGAGCAGGGCCACCGCCTGCGGCAACAGCTGTTTGCCGAGGGCGTTGAGGCTCAGCCGTTTGCCGGCGCGATCGAACAGCTGACAGCTGCACTGGCGCTCTAGCTCGGTGATCGAGGTACTCGCCGCCGATTGCGAGAGGTTGAGCAGGCCCGCAGCACGGGATACGCTTTCCTGCTGGGCGACGGCGACGAATACTTGAAGTTGACGGAGAGTAAATCTCATATCGATATAACCGATAACCCTTATCTTAATAATCCATTTAACAGATATTGTCGCTGCCATTAGAATGCGATGCAATTGTGCACATCATTGGCGCAGGCAAAATCTCCAGGAGTCCCACGTACATGAGCAACATGAACCACGAGCGTGTCCTCAGTGTTCATCACTGGAACGACACTCTGTTCAGCTTCAAGTGCACCCGCGATCCGGGCCTGCGCTTCGAGAACGGTCAGTTCGTGATGATCGGCCTGCAACAGCCCAACGGTCGGCCGCTCATGCGTGCTTACTCGATTGCCAGCCCGAACTGGGAAGAGCATCTCGAGTTTTTCAGCATCAAAGTGCCTGATGGCCCGCTGACTTCCCAGTTGCAGCATCTGAAGGAAGGCGACGAGATCATCATCAGCAAAAAGCCTACCGGCACTCTGGTGCTGGATGACTTGAAGCCTGGCAAACATTTGTACCTGCTCAGCACCGGTACCGGTCTGGCGCCGTTCATGAGCGTCATCCAGGACCCGGAAACCTACGAGCGTTTCGAAAAAGTGATCCTGTGCCACGGCGTGCGTTACGTCAATGAAGTCGCTTACCGCGAATTCATCACCGAGCACCTGCCGCAGAACGAGTTCTTCGGCGAGGCTCTGCGTGACAAGTTGATCTACTACCCGACCGTGACCCGCGAGCCGTTCGAAAACGAAGGCCGCCTGACCGATCTGATGCGCAGTGGCAAGCTGTTCAGCGACATCGGCCTGCCGCCGATCAACCCGCAGGACGACCGCGCCATGCTGTGCGGCAGCCCGAGCATGCTCGACGAGACCAGCGAAGTGTTGAACAGCTTCGGCCTGACCGTTTCGCCGCGGATGCGCGAGCCGGGTGATTACCTGATCGAGCGTGCATTCGTCGAGAAGTAAGCACACCGCATTACTGAAAAGCCCCCATTGCCTGTGCAGGCAATGGGGG